>NZ_JAQVEJ010000036.1 GCF_028698005.1 Hydrogenophaga sp. | reverse complement strand
GCCTCCTTCTCGTGCGCCTTGACCTCGTCCAGGTTCGCCATGAGGTCGGCCAGTTGTTCCTCCAGCTGGCGCTTGTGGCCGGCCAGCACCGTGAGGAACTTGCGCAGTTGCGGCCCGGTGTCGCGCGGGCTGTCGTACATGTCGATGATTTCCTTGGCCTCGGTCAGGCTCAGCCCCAGGCGCTTGGCCCGCAGGGTCAGCTTCAGGCGCGTGCGATCGCGCGTGCTGTAGACCCGGTTGCGCCCCCCGGGCCCGCTGCGTGCGGGCTGCAGCAGGCCCATGTCCTCGTAGAAGCGGATCGCCCGCGTGGTCAGGTCGAACTCGCGCGCCAGGTCACTGATGGTGTAGGTCGGTTGGGTGGCCATGATCGATGCGGGGTTGTCAGCGGCCGGACAGCCGGTCCGCGGGGCACTCCGTAGAATGCCTCGCATATGACGTTTACGTCAACGTCAGCCAGTTTACCGGAACCCATCGAATGAGCCCCCACCCCACCCGCGACGAACTCGAAGCCCGCCTGCACTACCCGCTGGGCCAGGCCCTGCCCGAACCCGGCCACGCCATCGAGGTGGCGCCCGGCATCAAGTGGATCCGCATGGTGCTGCCATTCGCGCTCGACCACATCAACCTGTGGCTGCTGCGCGATCGACTGGATGGCCGCGAGGGCTGGACGGTGGTCGACACCTGCATCGCGCGCGACGAGTCGCGCGCGCAATGGGAAGCCGTCTTCGCGCATGAACTGGAGGGCCTGCCCGTGCTGCGTGTGATCGTCACGCACATGCACCCGGACCACATCGGCCTGGCGCACTGGCTGTGCCAGCGCTGGAGCACGCCCGACCACACCTGCCACCTGTGGATCAGCGCCACCGACTACTACCTCGCGCGCATCGGCATCCAGGGCCCGACCGGTTTCGGCGGCGAAAGCGCGGCGGCCTTCTTCCGCGCACACGGCCTGACCGATGCCCGGTCTCTCGAACAGATCGGCGCCCGCTCCAGCTACTACCCCAGCCTCGTGCCCTCGGTGCCGCCAGGCTTCCGCCGTCTGCTGGACGGCATGGCCCTGGTCATCGGTGATCGCACCTGGCGCTGCATCGCCGGCTACGGCCACGCCCCGGAGCACATGGCCCTGGCCTGCGACGAACTGCGGGTACTGATCAGCGGCGACATGGTGCTGCCGCGCATCAGCACCAACGTCAGCGTCTACGACAGCGAACCGGAAAGCGACCCGCTGCACCTGTTCCTGACCTCGCTCGAGCGTTACCTGCCATTGCCGCCCGAGACGCTGGTGCTGCCTTCGCACGGCAGGCCCTTCACCGGTCTGCACGAGCGCATCCGGCAGTTGCAGGTGCACCATGCACAGCATCTGGAAGAAACCCTGGCGGCCTGCCGCGAACGGCCGCTCAGCGCCTTCGAGCTGATCCCGGTGCTGTTCAAGCGCCCGCTCGACCTGCACCAGACCACCTTCGCCATGGGCGAATCGGTCGCCCACCTGCATCGCCTGTGGTTCGACGGCCGCCTGCGGCGCGAGCGCGGCGCCGACGGCGTCTGGCGCTTCGGCTGAGCGCCAGGCTCAGGTCCCCAGCGGCACCGCCGCCCGCCTCAGCGCCAGGCGCCGCTCGGCGTGGTCGGGCAGCACGCTGGCCACCACGGCCCAGAACTGCGGGCTGTGGTCCATGTGCCGCAGATGGCTCAACTCGTGCACGACCACGTAGTCGATCAGGTCCTGGCGCAGGTGGATCAGGCGCCAGTTCAGGCGGATGCTGCCGTCGACGCTGGCGCTGCCCCAGCGGGTGCCGGCACTGGACAGGCGCAACCGTGTGTAGCGCACCGCCAGCAGCGGCGCAAAGTGGTCGAGCCGCTGCGTGAAGTTGCCCTGCGCCTGCCGCATCAGCCAGGCCTGGGCGGCGTCCTGGATGCGCGCATGCGCCGCTCCATGCGGCAGTCCGAGCCTCAGCACGGCCACGCCATCGGCGCCGGCCGCCTCCAGCGTGCCGCCGGCGGTGGCGCGCGCGTGCGCCGGGTCCAGCACCAGACGGGCCGGTGCCCCCAGGAAGTCGAAGCACACGCCGTCGGCCCAGATGACCTTGGCCCGCGCCAGCTCCTGCGCCCGGGTGCGGGCCTGGTGCAGCTTGCCCATCACCCAGTCGGCCTTGTCGCGCAGCAGGGCCTCGACCTCGCCCACCGGCGTCCAGCGTGGAGCGCTCACCGTCAGCCCCTCGGGTGACACCGACAGACCGATGGTGCGGCGCTTGCCGCGCTTGAACGCATAGGCCACGTCGCAGTCGTGCAAGCGGATCAGCCGGTTGGCCTGCGGGTGCTGCCAGGTGCCCGGCTGGACCACCTGGTTCAGGGGTTCGGCCGCGGGCGCCGGGGTCACGGGCGACAGCGGTACGGTCGGTGCCGGCGGCGGCGCTTCGCGACCGGCGCCGGCCAGGAAGTCGAACGCCAGTTGCACGAAACGCGACATGGGCGGGTCGCTCAGACCTTGCCGGCCGGCGCGTAGGCCTCCGGGTCCAGGCGCCGCATCTCGGTCTCGATCCAGGTTTCGACTTCGCGCATCAGCTCGTCGGCATCGCGCCCCACGCTCGGGATCGGCTTGCCGATGGAGAACTCGACCGTGCCCGGTCGCTTGATCAGCGCCTTGCGCGGCCAGCACTTGGCCGAGGTCACCGCGATGGGAATCACCGGCGCACCCGTGGCCACCGCCAGGCGGGTGCCACCGGTCTTGTACTGGCCCTTGCGGCCACGGTCGATGCGCGTGCCCTCGGGGAACATGATGACCCAGGTGCCCTGGTCCAGCAGGCGCTGCCCCTGCTCCACCACCTTGTTGAAGGCCTGGTTGCGCTTGCTGCGGTCGATGTGGATCATGTCCATCCGGCTCATCGCCCAGCCGAAGAAGGGCACGTACAGCAACTCCTTCTTGAACACATAGGCCAGCGGATGCGGCATCAGCGCCGGCATGCAGAAGGTCTCCCAGGTCGACTGGTGCTTGACCAGCAGGATCGCCGGATCCTTGCTGCCCACCGGCAGGTTTTCGTAGCCGATCACGTGGTTGCGGATGCCCAGGATCCATTCGCCACTGCGCACCGCCAGCCGCAACCAGCCGGCACACATCCAGTACACCTGCCGGCTGTTCAGGAAGGGCGCCGCCAGCAACACGGCAGTGGCCCAGGGCACGACCGTGATCGCCATGAACAGCATGTGCAGGATGGAACGCAGGAAATTCATGATCGCGGATACCTCAAGGGGAGGGAGCGGTGGTGGTCAGATCCGTGGCATTCGCCAGCAGCCAGTCGGCATAGGCCGCCAGGTCGGCATGGACGCGGACACCCGCCGGCACACCGTCACTGCCGCCCTGCTGTTCGCGCAGCTGCTCGGCGGTGCCGGCGAACAGCAGGTGTGCCTGGCAACCCGCGGCCATGGCGGCGTGCACGTGGCGCAGCGCACTGCCGGCCGCCTGCACGCCGGCCAGGGGCACCCCGAAACGCTGCCCGATCTGGAGGAACAGGCCGGGACGGGGCTTGCGGCAATCGCAGCCGTCCCCCGGCGCGTGCGGGCAGAAAAAAACCGCCTCGAGCCGGCCGCCCGCGGCGGCCAGTTGGCGGTTCATCTTGGCGTGAATGGCGTTGAGCGCGGCCATGTCAAACAGCCCCCGGCCGATGCCCGACTGGTTGGTGGCCAGCACCACCTTCCAGCCATCCTGGTTCAGCCGCGCCACCGCCTCCAGCGCACCGGGCAAGGCCTCCCACTCGTCGGGCGATGCCACATGGTCTTCGCGACGCCGGTTGAGCGTGCCGTCGCGGTCGAGGATCAGCAGTTTCATGCGGCCAGCCGCGAGAGGTCGGCCACGCGGTTCATGGCCTCGTGCAGCGACTGCAGCAGGCCCAGCCGGTTGGCCTTGAGCGCCGCGTCGTCCGCGTTGACCATCACACCGTCGAAGAACGCATCGACCGGCCCGCGCAGGGCGGCCAGCGCCTGCAGGCTGCCCGTGTAGTCACCGGCCGCGAACTTCGCGTCCGCCGACGGCACGATCGCCTGCATCGCGGCATGGAGGTCCTTCTCGGCGGCTTCCACGAACAGCGCCGTGTTGACGGCAGCGCCCTCGCCTTCGGACTTCTTGAGAATGTTGCCGATGCGCTTGTTGGCTGCCGCCAGCGCCGGTGCCTCGGGCAGCGCGGCGAACGCGCGCACGGCCTGCAGGCGCTGGGCCACGTCGGCCAGGCGCTGCGGACGCAGGGCCAGCACGGCATCGACCTCCTGCGCGCTGGCACCCTGCTCGCGCAGGCTGCCGGCGAGGCGGTCGTAGATGAACTCGGCCAGGGCCGGTGTGGCATCGCTGATCTTGTCGCCGAAGGCCGGCACGGCCACCGACAGCAGGGCGGTCAGCTCCAGCGGCAGGTCCTTCTCGACCAGCATCCGGATCACGCCCAGCGCATGGCGGCGCAGCGCGAACGGGTCCTTGTCCCCGGTCGGCAGGTTGCCGATGCCGAACATGCCCACCAGCGTCTCCAGCTTGTCGGCCAGCGCCACCACCAGACCGGTGGGCGAGCGCGGCAGCTCGTCACCGGCGAAGCGCGGCTTGTAGTGATCCTCGATCGCGAAGGCGATGTCCTCGCTCAGGCCGTCGTGGCGCGCGTAGTAGCCGCCCATGATGCCCTGCAGCTCGGGGAACTCGCCCACCATGTCGGTCAGCAGGTCGGTCTTGGCCAGGCACGCCGCGGTGTCGGCACTGTGCGCCAGCACGTCGCCGCCCAGTTGCTGGCCGATGGCGCGCGCGATGGCGCGCACGCGCTCCACGCGCTCGCCCTGCGAACCCAGCTTGTTGTGGTACACGACCTTGGACAGGCCCTCGACGCGGCTTTCCAGCGTCTTCTTGCGGTCCTGGTCAAAGAAGAACTTGGCATCGGCCAGGCGCGGCCGCACCACGCGCTCGTTGCCCTGGACGACGGCACTCGCATCCTGTGGCGCGATGTTGCTGACCACCAGGAACTTGTTCGTCAGACGGCCCTGCGCATCCAGCAGCGGGAAGTATTTCTGGTTGGCCTTCATCGTCAGGATCAGGCACTCCTGCGGCACCGCCAGGAACTCCTCCTCGAACTGGCAGACCAGCACGTTGGGGCGCTCGACCAGCGCCGTCACCTCATCGAGCAGCGCCTCGTCCTCGATTGGACGGCAGCCGCCGCCCACCCGGTCCGCCGCCGCCGCGAGCTGGCGCGCGATCTCGGCCTTGCGCTCGTCGAACGACGCGATCACCGCGCCATCGCGCGCCAGCGTGGCCGCATAGGCATCGGCATCGGCGATGCGCACCGGATCGGTCGCCGCCTCGAAGCGGTGGCCGTGCGTATCCCGGCCGGCGCTCAGCCCCAGCGCCTTGACCGGCACCACATCGGCGCCGTGCAGCGCCACCAGTCCGTGCGCCGGGCGCACGAACTTGACGCTGCTCCAGCCCGGCAGTTCGCAGTCGGTCTCGAGCTGGTAGGTCATGACCTTGGGAATCGGCAGCTTCGCGATCGCCTCGTCGAGCGCCTTCTGCAGGCCCGCCGCCAGTTCGACACCGGCTTGCACGCTGTCGAAAAACAGCGCCTCGGCCTTGCCATCCGGCGCGCGCCGGAGACCGGCCACCGCCGAGGCGTCGGCCCCCAGCCCGGCCAGGCGCTTGAGCAACGCCGGCGTGGGCTGGCCCTGCGCGTCCAGCCCCACGCTCACCGGCATCAGTTTCTGCGACACCGCCTTGTCGGCGGCGCGCGCCGCCACACCAGCGACGTGTGCGGCCAGGCGGCGCGGCGAGGCATAGGCCGTCACCACGGCGTCGGCCGGTGCCAGGCCCTGGGCCTTGAGCTGCTCGGCCAGCACGCCGGCAAAGGCATCGCCCAGTTTCCGGAGCGCCTTGGGCGGCAGCTCTTCCACGAACAGTTCGACGAGGAGGTTCTTGTTGGTCATGGTGTTTCCGTCGTGCCCGCGCAGGCGGGCATCCAGTGTCTTGGCTTCGTGCGGTGCCCCGTCCGTTCAGGCGGCCTTCTTGTCCATCCGGGCCACCCACTCGCGCGGTGCCATCGGGAAGCCCAGGCGCTCGCGGCTGTCGTAGTAGCTCTGCGCCACGGCACGCGCCAGGTTGCGGATGCGGCCAATGTAGGCGGCCCGCTCGGTCACACTGATCGCACCCCGTGCATCCAGCAGGTTGAAGGTGTGCGCCGCCTTGAGCACCTGCTCGTAGGCCGGCAGCGCCAGCTGCTGCTCCATCAGGTGCCTGGCCTGCTTTTCATGCGCGCCGAAGGCGACAAACAGGAAATCGGCATCCGAATGCTCGAAGTTGTAGGTGGACTGCTCCACCTCGTTCTGGTGGTAGACGTCACCATAGCTCAGCTTCGTCCCGTCCGGCCCTTCGGTCCACGTCAGGTCGTACACGTTCTCCACCCCCTGCAGGTACATCGCCAGGCGCTCCAGGCCGTAGGTGATCTCGCCCGTGGCGGGCCGGCAGTCGATGCCGCCGACCTGCTGGAAGTAGGTGAACTGCGTCACCTCCATGCCGTTGAGCCAGACCTCCCAGCCCAGGCCCCAGGCACCCAGCGTCGGGTTCTCCCAGTCGTCCTCGACGAAGCGGATGTCGTTCTTCTTCAGATCGAAGCCCAGCGCCTCCAGCGAGCCCAGGTACAGCTCCAGGATGTTGGCCGGCGCCGGCTTGAGCACCACCTGGAACTGGTAGTAGTGCTGCAGGCGGTTCGGGTTTTCGCCATAGCGGCCATCCTTGGGCCGGCGGCTGGGCTGCACATAGGCGGCCTTCCAGGGCTCCGGGCCGATGGCACGCAGGAAGGTGGCGGTGTGGCTGGTGCCGGCGCCGACCTCCATGTCGTACGGCTGCAGCAGCGCACAGCCCTGGGCGTCCCAGTAGGACTGGAGTTTCAGAATGATTTGCTGGAAGGTCAACATGGCGAGCGAACCGGCCACGCGGGCCGGCACGGAGGAAATGGAGGAGGCTGGCGGGCCACACAGACCAGCCAAACCTTGGATTTTACGGCCGGGCGCGGCCCCGTCGAACGGCCCAGGCGATCAGCAGCACCGCCAGGCACGCCCCCCACACCGGCCACAGGCCCGCGCGCGAGGCCCAGCGCGCATACGGCGTCAGCCCCTCGCGCCCCTCGGCCTCGGCCACCAGATGCCCACGCGTCAGCCGCGGCAGCGCCGCCACCACCTGGCCACGGTGGTCGATCACCGCCGTCGCGCCCGTGTTCGTGGCACGCAGCATGGGCCGCCCCAGCTCCATCGCCCGCAGGCGCGAGATGTGCAGGTGCTGGTCGATGGCCACGGTGTCGCCGAACCAGCCGATGTTGCTCAGGTTCACCAGCACGGTCGGCGCCTGCCCGGCATCGGCGAAGGCAGCCGCCAGCTCCTCGCCAAACAGGTCCTCGTAGCAGATGTTGGCCGCCACGCGCTGCCCCATCAGGGACCAGGGTCTCTGCACCAGTGCCCCGCGACCGAAGTCGCCCAGGGGAATGTGCATCAGGTCGGTGAACCAGCGCAGGAAGGGCGGGATGAACTCGCCGAACGGCACCAGGTGGTGCTTGTCGTAGCGGTAGAAGCGCCCCGCGGGGAACAGGCCATCGCGGCCGCGCACGTCCGCGGGACGAATGCCCCAGGCCGAATTGGTGTACCCGGCCTCGTAGGAACCCAGCGGCACGCCGAGCAGCACCGCGGTGCGCCCCTGGCCCTGGCCGTCGATGGCGTCGAGCAGCGGCTCCCAGAAATCGGGCCCCAGTTGTTCCGGCAGCAGGGGCAGTGCCGTCTCGGGCGCGACCACCAGGTCCGGCGCGCGCGCCTGCGCGCCCACCGCCTGGGCGAACTGTGCCGGGTACCAGTCCAGCGCCAGCGCCACGCCCTTGCCCGGCACGAATTTCTCGTCCTGCGGCACGTTGCCCTGCAGCAGCCAGACCGACAACGCCCCGGCGGGGCGCGTGTGCAGCGCCGCCACCGACGGCGCCCGGATGGCCAGCAACACGCCGCCCATCAGCAGCAGCCACAGCACCGGCTGACGCCAGGCACGAGCGGTCGCGAACGCCTTCGGGCCCGCCGGCACGCGCCGATGCAACCGCCGGTTCCCGGGCAGCGCCGGCAGCACCGCCAGACCACAGGCCACGAACGCCGCCACGGCGCCCATGCCGTAAACGCCCAGCCACGGCGCCAGCGACGCCATCAGGTCCACCTGGGCATAGCCGCCCGCGCCCCAGGGGAAACCCGTCAGCCAGCGGCCGCGCATCAGCTCGGCCAAGGTCCACGCGGCAGCGAACACGATCATCTGCCCCAGGGGAGAGCGCGGTGCCAGCGAGCACACCAGCCAGGCCGCCAGCGCGTAGTACAAGGCCAGAAAGGCCGCCAGCGCCAGCACCGCCAGCACCGCCAGCGGTGCGGCCAGCCCGCCGTACACGTGCATCGAGACGAACAGCCACCAGAAGGACCCGGCCAGCCAGGCCAGCGCAAAGGTCCACGCGCGCCAGGCGCCCTGGCGTGCGTGTCGCGCATGCCGCAGCGACAGCGCCAGCACCGCCAGCGAGGCGATCTGCAACAGCCCGCTGGGCTCGCCCGGCGCCAAGCCCGGTGGGGCCCAGGCCTTCAGCGGCCAGGCCAGCGATGCCGCCTGCAGCCACCCGGCCAGCAGGCACAGGCACAGCCACCCCCACCCGCCGCCGCGGCCCGCGGCCCGTGCGCCGAGGCCCTGTCCGCTCAGGAGCGAAAACCCCGACGGTGCGTGCAGATGGCCGAACAGGCTGCGCATCTCATGCGCCGTCGGCCGCCGACACCGGCATGACCTTGAACCACTTGACGGCGCCGCCCTTGGTGTGCAGCACCACAAAGCGCAGATGCGCGATGTCGTGCTGCTCGCCGCGCTTGGGCACGTGGCCCATGGTGTGGGCAATCAGGCCGCCGATGGTGTCGAAATCGTCCTCGGGCAGATCCAGGCCGAACGACTCGTTGATCCGCTCGATCGGCGTGTCGCCGCTCACGCGCCAGGTGCTGTCGGCCAGGGCGAAGATGTCACCCTCGTCCTCGTCCTCGTCGAATTCGTCCTCGATCTCGCCGACGATCTCTTCCAGCACGTCCTCGATCGTGATCAGCCCCGCCACGCGACCGAACTCGTCGATCACGATGGCCAGGTGGTTGCGGTTGCCACGAAACTCCCGCAGCAGATCGTTCAGCCCCTTGCTCTCGGGCACGAAGGTCGCCGGGCGCAGCAGGGCCCGGATGTTCAGCGTCGGCGAGCGCTGCAGCTTGAGCAGGTCCTTGGCCAGCAGGATGCCGATGATGTTCTCGCGCTCGCCCTCGTACACCGGAAAGCGCGAATGCGCCGTGTTGATGATGGTGTTCAGCAACTCCTCATAGGGGGCGTCGATGCGCAGGATGTCCATCCTGGGCGCTGCCACCATCACCTCGCCGGCCGTCATGTCGGCGATCCGGATCACGCCTTCGAGCATCACCCGCGATTCGGCGTTGATGATGTCGTTGTCTTCGGCCTCGGCGAGCGTTTCGATCAGCTCGGCACGCGAATCCGGGCCTGGGTGGATGAACTCGGCCAGCTTCTGGAAAAAACCGCGCTTGTCTTCATGCCGCAGGCTGCGCTGCGGCCCCGTACTGGGAGGGTTATCGGACACTGAGGGAAAAACTTGGTTGAGACAGCGGCAAAGGATACCGCATACCCGCCCCTCCGGGCCAGCGGCGCAGCGTGGGGGCTCAGCCCCGAACGCGCTCGCGCGACTCGCGCACGCCCTGGCGGATCTCCTGCACCAGCGTCAGCGCCTGCCAGAACTGGTGCGCCTGGGCCTTGAGGTGGTAATCGGTCACGGCCAGTTGCTCGTCGAGCATTTCGGTCACGCGCGAATCGAAATCGGCCGGCGGCAGCAGCAGATGCGCCTCGCTCTCGGCCCCGTCGCGCTGGACCTTGGCTCCCGCGTTGTACGCGATCCTGAGCATGGCGGTGTTCTCGCTCAACGCGTGGATGAACAGCATCTTCACCCCTTCGTTGCGCGCATGCATGACGGCACGGTCGAACAGGCGGCTGCCGTAGCCCCGACCGCGCGCCGACTTGAGCACCGACACGCCAAACTCGGCGCAACTGCTGCAGGAGGGATCGACCGAGAACGCCAGGTGCGCCATCGCGATCAACTCGAGCCGCCGGTTGAAGATGCCGAACAGTTCGTCGCGGTCGAAGTTCAGGCCGGCCACATACCGGCGGACCTGCTCGTCGGTCGCCGGGTAGCCAAAACGCAGGTAGCGGTCATGTTCGTCCAGCGCCAGCAAATGGCATTCGATGCGCCGCAAGTGGCCCGGCCCCATGGAGCGGATCGGCACCACCGTCGCGCCCGTGGACGGCTCGGGCGTGACCGTATCGGGCTCGCGCACCGGAGATGCCCCCGGATCGCGGGCCGGAATCAAGGATCTGAGCCACCGCATGAGATCGAACATCCCCCAAATATAAGGGTTAACCCGTAATTTTCCAACTGCCGTCCGGCAGAAGCCGATCCGCCCCGGGGGGCACCCGATCTTCACACGGGCAGCACCGTCGTGCTCTTGACCGTGTCCATGACGAAGCTGGTCTTGCAGTCCTGCACACTGGGGTGCCGCAGCAGAGTATCCATCATGAAACGCGAATAGGCCGCCATGTCCGCGACCACCAGGCGCAGCAGGTAGTCCATCTCGCCGGTCAGCGCGACGCACTCGACCACCTCGGGCCAGGCCGTCACGCCGGCCCGGAACTCGTCCATGGGATTGCGCTTGGCCGCGCCGCTGTGCTTTTCCAGCCGGACATTGACGTAGGCCGTCAGACCCAGCCCCACCGCCGCCGGCTTGACCAGCGCCACGTAGCGGTCGATCACGCCGGCTTCCTCGAGCCGCCGAACCCGCCGCAGCACCGCGCTGGGCGACAGACCCACCTCGTCGGCGATGTGGTCGTAGGTCACCCGCCCGTTCGCCTGAAGGCTGCGCAGGATGTGCCGATCCAGCTTGTCCAGTGTTTGCATGGTCGTGATTTTGCATGTTTGTTGCAAACAAGACCAACGGCGCGCCCCCAAACGCAGCAATCGTGACATGCTGCGCCGATACAGTCGTGCCAGGCATTCGCCCGCCCGGCAGCGGCGGGCGCCACACACCGACAGCCACGCCAGGAGACCTTCATGAGCACCATCGCACCGGCCTTCCAGACCTGGGACAACCCCATGGGCACCGACGGCTTCGAGTTCATCGAGTACGCCGCCCCCGATCCCGCCGCCATGGGCCAGTTGTTCGAGCGCATGGGCTTCAAGGCCATCGCCCGCCACCGCCACAAGAACGTCACGCTGTACCGCCAGGGCGAGATCAATTTCATCATCAACGCCGAACCGGACAGCTTCGCCCAGCGCTTCGCCCGCCTGCATGGCCCCAGCGTGTGCGCCATCGCCTTCCGTGTGCAGGACGCCAAGGCCGCCTACGAACGCGCCATCTCGCTGGGTGCCTGGGGCTATGCCGGCCAGGCCGCTCCGGGCGAGCTCAACATTCCCGCCATCAAGGGCATCGGCGACTCGATCATCTACTTCATCGACCGCTGGCGTGGCAAGAACGGTGCCCAGGCGGGCGACATCGGCAACATCGGTTTCTACGACGTCGACTTCTACCCGCTGCCGGGCGCCGAGCTCAACCCCGTCGGCCACGGCCTGACGGTCATCGACCACCTCACGCACAACGTGCACCGTGGCCGCATGGCCGAGTGGTCGGGCTTTTACGAGCGCATCTTCAACTTCCGCGAAGTGCGCTACTTCGACATCGAGGGGCAGGCCACGGGTGTCAAGAGCAAGGCCATGACCAGCCCCTGCGGCAAGATCCGCATCCCCATCAACGAGGAGGGCAACGACCAGGCCGGCCAGATCCAGGAGTACCTCGACCGCTACCACGGCGAGGGTATCCAGCACATCGCCCTGGCCGCCACCAACCTCTACGATGCGGTCGATGCCCTGCAACTGGCGGGCGTCAAGCTGCTGACCACCAGCGAGACCTACTACGAGCTGCTGCCCCGGCGCATCCCCGACCACGGTGAAGACCTCGAGGCCTTGAAGCAGCGCCATATCCTCGTCGATGGCCAGCCGGGCGAACTGCTGCTGCAGATCTTCAGCGAGAACCAGCTCGGCCCGATCTTTTTCGAGTTCATCCAGCGCAAGGGCAACCAGGGCTTTGGCGAGGGCAATTTCAAGGCCCTGTTCGAGACCATGGAGCTCGACCAGATGCGCCGCGGCGTGCTCAAGACACCGGCCTGATCACCCGCCGCGGCCCGGCGCCGACAGCCAGGCCATCACGTCCGCCCACACCGCCGGGGCAAACGCCAGGCCGATGTGGGGACGACCGCGCAGCAGCCGGTTGTCGGCGCCCGGCAACGTGGCCGTGGACGCCGGGAACACGACGTTGTCGGTATTGGCGTACCAGCAGGTGAAGCCGGCGTAGGGCCCATCGGGGCGCAGCCGGCGCTCCCGCTCGCCCAGCGCCACCAGCCAATCCCCCTGACGCCGCATCTGGCGGCCATTGGGCGTCCGGCTCCAGCGCGCCAGCCAGGTACCACCATGCGGGCTGCCGATCGTCACCACATGCGCCACGCGCGCGGCCGCCCCGGCGGAGGCCGCCATCCAGGCGCGGATGGCCAGCCCGCCCATGCTGTGGCCCACCAGCAGGGGGCGCTCGCCGGTCAGTGCCTCGGCGCGCCGCACCGCCGCCTCGATCTGCGGCACATAGGCATCGATCGAACCGAACACCGGCTCCAGATTCAGCGTCACATAGGGCACGCCCCGGGCCGACAGCCGCTCCAGCCAGGGCAGCCAGAAACCCCGGTTGCCGAGGAAGCCGTGCACCAGCACCACCGCGCGCCGCCCGGGCACCGGTGCCTGGCCATCGGGCAGCCGGCGCCAGCGCCAGGGCTGCTGCCAGGCAAACACCCGCAAGGACCAGCCCCATTCGATCCACCAGGCCCGCGCCAGCTCGCGCCAGGCCGGCCGCGGCGCGGGGTCATCGCCATGGACCAGGCGGGCGCACAGCAACTCCACGCCCAGCACCAGCGGGTGAGCGCCCAGCAGCCACAGCACCGCGCACCAGGCCCATGGCGTGGCCACGCCGGTGCCCACCCAGGCCAGGCACGCCAGCAGCGCGGCCAGCCACCCGGCCAGCAGGCATCGCTGACCGCGCGCCAGCACCGAATGCACCGGCGTGTGCCGGCGCCCGTCACCCACAGAGTCGCCCATGGCCGGACTATCGCACAAGGCAGGGCGGCGCCGGGGCGGCCCGGAAACGTCGCGAACGCCTGAGCCCTGGGTGACACGACCTAGGGCTGCTCCGGGGGGCCGGAGCAGCCCGCTGCGGACACAATGAGGGCACACCATTGCCCCTGATCGACATGAACCGTCCCTGGCTACCGCACTACCCCGAAGGCGTTCCCCACGAGATCGATCCCGATCGCTACCCCAACCTCGGCGCACTGCTGGAAGAATCCTTCCGGCGCCATGCCCGGGAGCCCGTGGCCGTGTGCATGGAGCGGTGGATGAGCTACGGCGATCTGGATCAGCACAGCGCCGCCATCGGTGCCTGGCTGCAGGCACGCGGGCTGGCGCCGGGTGCGCGCGTGGCCATCATGCTGCCCAACATCCCGCAGTTCCTGGTGGCCATGGCGGCGGTGCTGCGCGCCGGCTACACGGTGGTCAACGTCAACCCGCTGTACACCGCGCGCGAGCTCGAGCACCAGCTCAGGGACTCGGGCGCCGAAGCCATCATCGTGCTGGAGAACTTCGCCGCCACCCTGTCCGAGGTCATCGACCACACCGACGTGCAGCACGTCGTGCTGGCCAGCATGGGCGATCTGCTGGGCTTCTGGTACGGCCGCTGGATCACCTTCGCCGTGCGGCACCTGGCCAAGATGGTGCCCGCCTACAAGCTGGCGCTGCAGGGCCCGCAGGGCCGGCGCACCATCGTCGATTTCCGCACCGCGCTGGCCGAGGGTGAGCGCCTGCGCCTGCGTCCGGCGCAGACCGACGGCCGGTCGGTGGCCTTCCTGCAGTACACGGGCGGCACCACCGGCCTGTCCAAGGGCGCCATCCTCACGCACCGCAACATCGTTGCGGCCATCCTCCAGGCCGAGGCCTGGTTCTCGCCGGCCGTCGCCAAGGCCGGCGACCTCCGCAAGATCAACGCCATCACGGCGCTGCCCCTGTACCACATCTTCGCGCTGACGCTGGGCCTGCTGACCATCCGCTGGGGCGCGCACATGACGCTCGTCCCCAACCCGCGCGACGTCGACCGTTTTGTCGACACGCTCCGGCAGCGGCCGTTCCATCTGCTGCCGGCCGTCAACACCCTGTTCAACGCCCTGCTGCAGCACCCGCGCTTCCGCCAGGTCGACTTCTCCTCGCTGGTGCTCAGCCAGGCCGGCGGCATGGCCGCCTCCGAAGGCACCGCCCGGCAATGGCTGGCCGTCACCGGATGCCCCATGGTCGAGGGCTGGGGCATGAGCGAAACCTGTGCCATCGGCACCAACAACCCCGTCACCGCCACCGAATTCAGCGGCACCATCGGCCTGCCGCTGCCCGGCATCGACATCGCCATCAAGGACGAAGAGGGGGTCTCCCTGCCACTGGGCGAGACCGGCGAGATCTGCATCCGCGGCCCGAACGTCATGGCCGGCTACCACAACCAGCCGCAAGAGACCGCCGCCGTCTTCACCGCCGACGGCTTCATGCGCACCGGCGACGTGGGCATCATGGACGCGCAAGGCTTCACCCGCATCGTGGACCGCAAGAAGGACATGATCCTCGTCTCCGGCTTCAACGTCTTCCCGACCGAGCTGGAGAACGTCGTCTCGCTGTGCCCCGGGGTGCTCGAATGCGCCGCCGTCGGCATCCCCGACCCGCACCAGGGCGAGGCCGTCAAGCTGTTCGTCGTGCGCAGCGACCCGTCGCTGAGCGAGGAAGACGTGGCCCGCTACTGCCACGACCACCTGACCGGCTACAAGCGCCCCAAGGTCATCGAATTCCGCGACGAACTGCCCAAGACCAACGTCGGCAAGATCCTGCGCCGCGCGCTGCGGCCCGGCGCATGAGCGACAGCACCCCCTCCGTGCGCGCCACGCTCGACGCCCTGGGCCTGACCCTGCTCGAGCGCGGCTGGCTGTCGGCCAACAACTGCGTCATCACCGGCAACGGCCCGGCCGCGGTGGTCGACACCGGCTACGGCAGCCATGCGCCACAGACCCTCGGTCTGGTGCAGCGCGCGCTGCACGGACGCCCCCTGGACCTGATCGTCAACACCCACCTGCACAGCGACCACTGCGGCGGCAACGCCGTGCTCCAGGCCCACTTCCCGGTCTGCCGCACCGCCATTCCCCCGGGGCAATGGGAGGCCGTCCGGGAATGGGACCCGGTTGCCCTGACCTACACGCCCACCGGCCAGGAATGCCCCCGCTTCCGTGCCGAGCGGCGCCTGCTCCCGGGCACCGAACTGCAACTGGGCGACTGGCACTGGCAGATCCATGCGGCGCCCGGCCACGATCCCCATTCGATCATCCTGTTCCAGCCCGATCACCGCGTCCTCATCTCCGCCGACGCCCTCTGGCAGAACGGGTTTGGCGTGGTCTTCCCCGAACTGGAGGGGACGGACGCCTTCGACGACGTGGGCCGCACCATCGACATCATCGAATCCCTGCGGCCGGCCATGGTCATCCCGGGCCACGGATCGGTGTTCACCGACATCGCGCCCGCCATCGCCCGCGCGCGCAGCCGCCTGGCGCAGTTCCGGAACCACCCCGAGCGGCACCTGCGCTACGCGGCCAAGGTCCTGGTCAAGTACCGCCTGCTCGAATGGCAGCGCATCGGTTTCGATGCCCTGCTCGCCTGGGTCCGGCAAACACCTTATCTGGCCAGCCAGATGGCGGCGCACGCCACCGACGACGCGGCGCAGGCGCACTGGCTCCAGGGCCTGCTCGACGAGCTGGAAGCCTCGGGCGCCGTCGCGCGGCAGGGCGACGCCGTGCTCAACCGCTGAGACCCGATGGGCCGGCTGTCACACCCCGGTCAATGCCCGGTACCCTTCGCGCGTGGCGGGCGACACGCTGGCCAGAACCTGTTCATGCGCCGTCTGGTGCAGCGCCAGCAACCGGGCCGAGGCCACGGTGCGCGAGCGGCAGAACCAGTGGCAACTGTGCTGGAACAGCAGCAGCTCGGCGGTGGCGCGGAAGGCGCGGTCCTTGAGGCTGAGCCCGTCATCGTTGCGCAGCGCCCGCGCCAGCCCCTGGGCGTGCAGTTGCACCAGCGCCCGGAAGTCGAAGCTGGCCTGCGGAAACAGGCGCGTGGCCAGGGGCAGGCCCACGGGCCAGCGGCTCACGCGCAGGCGCTCGCCCCAGACGTCCTTGAGGTCGTCGGCCAGGCCGTCGAGCTCGGCCTGCAGCACCGCCTCGGTGGCCTCCTGGTTGCGCCAGATCGGTCCGGCCCGTTCGGGATCCGCCTCGCCAGCGGCACGCAGGTAGCCGTCGGTGAGCTGCGTCATGTGTTTTTCCAACTGGTACTTGCGCAGGAAGCCCCCCAGCAGCGCAATGCGCCGACGCGCCTCCGAGCGCGTGAGCACCGTCACCGCCACCATTCCCAGCACCAGACCCAGCAGAACATCCATGCGGGTATTGTCGCCGTTTCAGGCCCGGCACCCGGGCACAGGTGTGTGCGGTATGGTGGTGCCCTGATCACCCCCCATCCATCCGGTCCCCCGCTCCCATGATGTCCGCCACCCCGCCCCGTGCCGCCTACATCGCCCATTCACAGCACGAGATCGAAGCCACCGCGCTCACGCGCGGCCCGTGGGATCCGAACCACCAGCACGCCGGCCCGCCCATTGCCATGGTGTGCCGCGCCATCGAGGCCGTGGCCGCCGGGCAGGGCCTGACGCACATCGGCCGCCTCACCTGCAATCTGCTGCGGCCCCTGCCCATCGGCCGGATCACCGTCGAGGTGGAAGCCGACTACGCGGGCCGCAACGCGGCGCACTACTCGGCCCGCATCCGGGGTGGCGGCAAGGAGCTCGCGCGCTTCACGGCCCTGGTGCAACGCGAAGCCACCACGAACCTGCCGGACAGGCTGGCCGGCCATCCATTGCCGCTGGCCCCCGAAACGCCGGACGCCAGCCCGGCGGCGCGCATGCCCTTCGGTCATGGCACGACAGGGTACGCCGATCTGGTGGAAAACCGCGCCGCCCGTGGCCGGATGTTCCAGGGTCCCTCGGCGGTCTGGTTCCGCCTGCGGGCGCCCCTGGTCGAGGGCGAAACGCCCAGCGGCTACCAGCGCGTGGCGGTGGCCGCGGATTCCGGCAACGGCATCTCGGCCATCCTCGACATCCGGCACTACAGCTTCGTCAATGCCGACCTCACGCTGAACCTGCTGCGCCGGCCGACTGGCGAGTGGGTCTGCGTCGATGCCCGCACCTGGCTGGCGCCCAACGGCTGCGGGCTCGTCACGTCACAGATCTTCGACGAGGCCGGCCTCGTCGGGCACGCCACGCAAAGCCTGGCCGTGCGGGACCGGAACGCCCCCCTGGACCGCTGAACGGCGGTACCGGGAGGAACCCTCCGTTCGTTCAGGCCTGCTGGATGCCGGCCAGCACCCAGCCGCCGTTGCCCTGGCGGGGCTTGGTCAGGTGCCAGATTTCGTCGATGCGGTCTTGCGTGCCATCTTCGCGCACCGTGCCGGTGAAGTGCACGCTGACGATGTAGCGGCCAGCCTCTTCCACCACTTCCAGCACCTGGGCGTCGAGCTGCTCGACCTCGGTGCGCTGGGTGGCACCCGCGCGCTCGCGCAGGTCCATCTGGATCTCGGCGAACACCTCGGGCGAGGTGAACTCGCGGATGTCGTCGAGGTTGCCGGCGTCATACGATGCCTGCAGACGGATGTAGTTCACCTTGGCGTTGCGCACGAAGCCGGCGACGTCGAAGTCGGCCGGGATGCTGGCCTGCTGCGGCTGGCCGGCGCCGATCGCGCTGCCGATCATCGAGCCGCCGGCGGGCGCGCTGCCGCTGACAGGCGGCGTGGGCATGCGCAAGGCGTTGTTGCCCTGCTGGCCCGCGCCCGCTCCCGCGTAGTTCATGCCGGACTGCGGCGCGGCCTTGCCACGCGTGAGCAGACGGAACACGAAAATGGCGGCCATGACCAGCAGGCCGATCATGAGGATGTTGGCAAAGCCTTCACCCAGCCCCAGGTGCGAGGCGAGCGCGGCCAGACCCAGGCCGGCGGCCAGGCCGGCGACGGGGCCCATCCAGTTGCGCTTGGGGGCGGCGCCGGCCGCTCCGGCTGCACCCTGCGCCGGGGTGGCGGGGGTGGCGGTGGGCGCCTTGGCCGGCGGTGTGGCCTGCCGCTGCATGCCCAGCGAACGGCCACCGCCGATGCGCTTGGCCTCGGCGTCGAAATGCGCGGTGCCCAGGCCCAGGGTCAGGACCACGGCGAGCAGCGAGAGCAGTTTTTTCATCAAGGTCTCCAGTTGACGGGAGTGAGTGAAACAGGTTTTCAGGTGGGTGACCTTAACACCAATTTAACTCCCATAAAACGAGAGTTGAAATGATATTTCATCCCGAAAATTCAGATAATCAGAACAACGGGCACGCCGCCAGGAAACGCCGGCGCCACTCAGCCGGCCACCGTTCCCGCATTTTCACAGAGCACCTGCTTGCTATAAATAAGAACGACTGCTATGGTGTCGTTCATGAGCCCCGCCGCCGACACACCCGACGCCACCCCGCCTTCGCCGGGCCGGCGCGGGCGCGGCCGGCCACGCAAGACCGCCGATGAGCGCGACGACGGCAACCGGCGCCAGGACCTGCTGCGCGCCGCTGCCCGGCTGTTCCGGCTCAAGGGCTTTGCCGCCACGAGCACGCGCGACATCGCGGCTGCCGCCGGCATGCGCTCCGGTTCGCCCTTCTACCACTTCGAGAACAAGGTCGCCCTGCTGGCGGCCGTGATGCAGGAGGGCATGGAGCGCGCCCTGGTACGCCAGCAGGCCGCGATGGACGCGGCATCGGCCGCCGCCCGGGCCCAGGGGCGCACCCTGTCGGCGCGCGAGTGCCTGCGCGTACTGGTGCGCAACCAGTTCGATCTGCTGCTGGGGCCCGAGAGCGACTTCATTCCGGTCATGCTCTACGAATGGCGCTCGCTGTCGGACGCGCAGCGCAGCGAGGTCACCCGCCTCAAGGATGTGTACGAGCTCGTGTGGGCGCCCGTGCTGCACGCCCTGCACGCCAGCGGCGAGATGGCCGGCGATCCGGGGGTGGCGCGCCTGCTGCTGTTCGGTGCCCTGAACTGGTCGGCACAGTGGTACGACCCGGCACGCGTCGGCCAGGGCGGCTACTCGCTCGACGAACTGGCCGACATCGCTCTCCAGCTCTTTCTCAAGCCCCCATCATGAGCAAGCACACCGCCCTCCCCGAGGCCTTCGAGCCCGCGTTCGTCAACGGCCTGAAAGCCATCTTCGAAGAGAAGATACCGTTCAACCGGATCCTGGGCCTGCACATCACCGAGCTGCGGCCCGATCGGGTGACCGGTCGCATCGACATGCAACCGCACCTGGTGGGCACCTTCAGCCAGAACCGCCTGCACGGCGGTGTCATCAGCGCCGCGCTCGATGCCATGGGTGGACTGGCCTGCATGGCCGCCATCGGCGCGCGCCACATGGACACGCCGCCCGAACACCGCCTGCAGCGCTTCGCCAAGCTCGGCACCATCGACCTGCGCATCGACTACCTGCGCCCCGGCATCGGCGAGCACTTCGAACTCAGTGCCGAAGTCCTGCGCCTGGGCTCGCGCGTGGCCTCGACCCGCATGGCATTCTGCGGTGCCGACGGCAAGCTCCTGTCCGTCGGCTCGGGCGCGTACATCGTGTCCTGATCCTCCCCCACCCGGATCTTCCCACCGCACCATGCCAACCGTCCGCATCGAACACCTCGACGACATCCGGGTCATCACCCTCGACCGCCCGGACGTGCGCAACGCCGTCGATACACCCACCGCGCAGGCGCTGCACGCCGCCTTCCTCGATTTCGAGAATGACCCCGATGCCCGCATCGCCGTGTTCCACGGCGCCCACGGCCATTTCTGCGCCGGCTGGGACCTGCAGTTCGGCGCCCGCGTGCAGGCCAGCGGCCAGGCCGCCGCCCTCTGGCAGCTCGACTTCGAACCCACCGACACCCACCCCATCGGCCCCATGGGCCCGACACGGCTGCAACTGGCCAAGCCGGTGATCGCGGCCGTCAGCGGCGCGGCGGTGGCCGGCGGCATGGAGCTGGCCCTGTGGTGCGACATGCGCGTGATGGAGGAGGACGCCTACTTTGGTGTCTTCTGCCGTCGCTTCGGCGTTCCGCTCATCGACGGCGGCACCGTGCGCCTGCCGCGCCTGATCGGCATGGGTCACGCCATGGATCTGATCCTCACCGGCCGCAAGGTCGAGGCCGACGAGGCCCTGCGCATGGGCCTGGCCAACCGCGTCGTGCCCAGGAGTGGCGCCCGCGAAGCCGCCATCGCGCTGGCGCGGCAGTTGGCCGCCTTCCCCCAGGCCACCCTGCTGGCCGACCGCGAAAGCGCCTGCACGCAATGGAACCTGCCGCTGGGCGAGGCGCTGCAGCAGGAATGGCAGCGCGGCAAGCGCCGCATTCCGGACGCGCTGGAGGGGGCGACGCGCTTTGCCGGCGGCGCAGGGCGGCATGGCAAGTTCTGACGCCATGGACCTCATGGGCGTGGCCGGCCACGCCCTATCATCGCTGCCCATGAACGCCGAAGTCCTTGTCCTGCAGCACACCCTCGAAGATCACCCCGGTTTCCTCGGTCAATGGCTGGACCGGGAACAGATACGCTGGGACGTGTTCTGCGCCGAGGCCGGTCAGGCCTACCCCGGGTCGGTGGCAGGCTACCGGGGCGTCGCCGTGCTGGGCGGCGAATGGAGCGCCAACGACGAACGCCCCTCGCTGCGCCAGGTCGAGGCGCTGATCCGCGAGGCGGATACGCTCGGCATCCCGGTCATCGGGCACTGCCTGGGCGGCCAGCTCATGGCGCGCGCCTTCGGCGGCCGCGTCGAGCGCCTGCCCCTGCCCGAGGTCGGCTGGTGGACCATCGACGTCCTCGCGTCCGACGCCGCCCGCGCCTGGTTCGGCGACGCCGCCGGCCGCACCGTGCCGGTGTTCCAGTGGCACTACGACGGCGTCACCACCCTGCCCCCGGGCGCCGAGGTGCTGGCCAGCTCGCCGGCCTGCACGCACCAGGCCTTCGCCATCGGCCCGCACCTGGCGATGCAGTTCCACATCGAGATCGACCCCGGGAAGATCGACGCCTGGCTCAACGACCCCGGCACGGTCTACCCGGCCGCCGTGCGCGAGGGCATCCCCACCGCGCAGCCGCCCGAGACCACGCGCGCCATCACTGCGCGCCACCAGCCCGAAAGCGAGGCGCTGGCCCACCAGATCTACCGGGCCTGGCGCTCGCGCTGGCGCTGAGCAGTCAGCGTCAGGCTGCTCACTCCACCACCACGGCGGTGCCGCTGGCCGACACCATCAGCATGCCGTTGCCCTGCCCCAGCACCTCGTAATCGAGGTCCACGCCCACCACGGCATTGGCCCCGGCCGCCTGCGCGCGTTCCTCCAGCTCCCTGAGCGCGATGTCGCGCGCGCGTTGCAACTCCTTCTCGTAGGTGGCCGAACGCCCGCCCACGATGTCGCGGATGCCCGCGAACAGGTCCTTGAACACGTTGGCGCCCAGAATCGCCTCGCCGGTCTTCACGCCGAGGTAGCGCACGATGCGGCGGCCTTCGATGCTGGGTGTGGTGGTGATGATCATGTGGATGCTCCCTGAGTCGTCCTGCATACCGCGCCCTGGCGGCACGGACCGGATCCATCATAAGGTCGGCCGGCCCCGGCGGCCAGCACCGGCTATGCGTCGGCCACGATCTCGGCCGTGACCGGCACGGCCCGCCGCAGCGCGTCGCCCACGGGGGAATGCATCTCGGCCCAATGCACCAGCTCTTGCAGTTGCTGCGCCGGCACCCCTGCGGCGCCGATCCTGACCCTGATCCGCATGCCCAGCGGCCCGGCCGGAACGTCGCCGGCGCCGTCGAGCATGCCGCGCGTGTCCGATTCGCTGTCCACGGTCACTTCCAACGAGCTCAGCTCGATGCCCAACTGCGCCGCCCGCAGGGCGATCATCGTCGCGTCGCAATTGG
>NZ_JAQVEJ010000189.1 GCF_028698005.1 Hydrogenophaga sp. | reverse complement strand
GGGGGCGGTGGGGTTGGCAGACATGGGGGACGCGGGCAAAGCGGCATTGTCCCCCAGAGCGGGCACCCGGCCGGTGGCGCTCAGGACTGCATCGGCTCCCGCGGCAGCGAGAACCAGAACGCCGCCCCCTGGCCGACCTGGCCCTCGCAGCCCACCTGCCCGCCGTGGCGCTGGACGATGCGGCGGACGGTGGCCAGGCCGATGCCGGTGCCTTCGAATTCCTCGCTGCGGTGCAGGCGCTTGAAGGGCTGGAAGAGCTGGTCCACATAGGCCATGTCGAAGCCGGCGCCGTTGTCCCGCACGCAAAAGGTCTGCATCCCGCCACCGGCCGAGGTGCGGCGCAACGACACCCGGGGATCGGGCGTGCGGCCAGTGTATTTCCAGGCGTTGCCCAGCAGGTTCTGCAGCAGCGACTGCATCAGCACCGGGTCGGCCACGGCCGTCAGCCCCGGCTCGATGTCCCACTGCACACGCCGGCCCGGGTCGCTGCGTTCGAGCTCGTCAACGATCGCGCGCGCCATCGCGCTCAGGTCCAGCGGCACCTGCCGCAAGACCGAGCGGCTCAGGTGCGCCGTCGACAACAGGTCGGAGATGAGCTGGCCCATGTGCTGGGCGGCGGCCTGGATCCGCTGCACATACGAGCGGGCGTCCTCGCTCAGGCGCTCGCCCTCCTCGGTTTCCAGAATGCTGGCAAAGCCATGGATGCTGCGCAGCGGCGTGCGCAGGTCGTGCGAGACGCTGTAGGCAAAGATTTCCAGCTCGGCGTTGAGCGCCTCCAGCTCGGCGGTGCGCTCGGCCACCCGGCGCTCGAGCTGGTCGTTGAGCTGCCGCAGGGCCAGCTGGGAACGGCCCACGCGCCAGATCAGCCCGGCGATCAGCAGGCCACCGGCCAGCAGCATCGCAATGAGCGCCATCTCGATCTGCCAGCTGCGCGCCAGCAGGGGCTGCAGGGGTGCCAGCAGCGCCTCCTCGTCCAGGCCGATGGCCAGCACCAGACCGGATGCCGGCAGGGTCTTCCAGCCGAAGGCGCGCGCGCGGTTGTCCCGCACCCCGCTGGCCTTGAAGCTGCCGCTGG
Organism: Hydrogenophaga sp.; assembly: GCF_028698005.1. Classification (GTDB taxonomy): domain Bacteria; phylum Pseudomonadota; class Gammaproteobacteria; order Burkholderiales; family Burkholderiaceae_C; genus Hydrogenophaga. The sequence goes on along the minus strand of NZ_JAQVEJ010000189.1, from coordinate 4,020 downwards.
CCGGCGCGTCCGGCTGGAGAAAGGGCCGGCCGGCCGGCACCCGAGTGCCCATCAGGGCGTCCAGGTCGCGGTTGCTGGCCAGGAAGCTGCCGTCGGCGTGCACCAGCGACACCACGTCCCAGCGCGACAACTCGAGCGCGGCCAGCTTGGCCGATACAAACGCCGACGACACCACCAAGTGCACCGTGCCATCGAACTGGCCGCCGCGCAACACCGGGCGGCTGACGATGAAGACCCACTCCTGGCTGGTACGGGCATACACCGGCGCGCTGATGTGCAACCGGTTGCCGCCGGCACGCTGGGCCTGGAAATGCGCACGGTCGCCGACGTAGACGCCCTTGTCGTCCCCGAGCGTGTTGAACACCACGTGGCCACTGCGGTCCACCACCGTCATGTAGGGCACAAAACCTCGCGGCAGCGCCGCCAGGGTATCCCGCGCCACCGCGGCAAACCCCTCGGGCGGGCCCTCGATGCGCTGGCGCACCAGCTCCTGCAGCGCCAGATCGAGCGAGCTGACCATGGCCTCGATCTGGCCGGCCATGGCATCGGCCAGGTGGCGGCTGCGCTGCTCCGCCTCGAACAGCACCTGCTCGCGCAGCAACTGCTGCATGCGGCTGGCCTGCCACCACAAGGCGCCCGCCGCCAGCCCGATCAGCAACGCCACCAACACCGCCGCGGCCCAGATTCGCCTCATCGCCCTTGTTCCTCCTCCTGTGGCCACCACTGTAACCCCAACGCACCCCGGTTCACGGGCGATCAGCGGGCCATTTTTCCTGCATCAGGGCATACAGGGCCTGCCCCACCCGGTCGTTGTCGCGGACCCAGTCCAGACGCCGGCCGTGGGCCAGCCACACCAGCTTCGCGCCGTCCGGCAACAGCGCGGCAAAACTGCTGACGCCGGGCAGGCTGCCATCGCGCCAATGCATCATGGTCTGGCCCGGTGCCTGGTGGCGGTAAAAGCCGAAGCCGTGACAGGTGCGCCACTGCCCGGTGGGGCAGCCGGCGTCCACGGCGAACATCGCCTGCTGCTGCGCCTCGGTGAGCAGCCCGGGATGTCCGGCGCCGCCGAACACCGTGCGCAACAGCGCCAGAAAATCCGCCGCCGTGCCGGCCCAGGCCCCGCTGGCCAGCATGGCGCCGTAGTCGAACGCCAGCAGCGTGGCCGCCGGCTCACGGGCGTCAAAACGGTGCCGGGGCTCCCCCGCGAGGCGCTGGCCCGAACGCAGGGCGACGACCGTGTCCACCCCCGCCGGCGCCAGCAGACGCCGGCGGAACACCGCCTCCAGCGGCGCGCCCTCGACGTGCTCGATCAGCACACCCAGCCAGTGGTAGCCGACGTTGGCATAGGCATAGTGCGTGCCCGGGTCGTGGTCCAGGCGCACCGAGCGCAGGTAGGGCAGCAGATCAAACCCCGGGGGGCGGGGCGCCATCATCGGGTCGCCGCTCAGGGCACGGTCAAAGCCCGCCGTATGCCGCAGCAACTGGCCCACCGTGATCCCGGCCACGCGCGGGTCGGCCCAGGGGCCGGGCAGCCCCAGCACCGCCACCGCCCGGTCGGCCGGCTGCAGCTTGCCCTCGGCAAACAGTTGCATCGCCACGCTGGCGGTCAGGATCTTGGACAGGCTGGCATAGCGCATCACGTGCCCGGTGCGCAGCGGGCCCTGCCATACCCAGGGCCCCGCCCAGCCGGCGGCGCAACTGCCCTGGCGGCCCTGGCCATCCTCCCAGGCCAGTTGGAACCCCGGCAGCCGCAATGCCCGGGCGGTGTCGATCATCCGGCCCAGCCCGGGCGGCGTCTGGCCCGTGCAGCGCACCGGCCAGGGCCAGGGCGCGACGCTGGTGCGGGCCAGCATCCAGACCAGCAGCACGGCCAGCAGCGGGCCACCCAGCCAGCGGATGAGCCAGCGCGAGCGGCTCATGCCGGCCGGGCGGCGCGCAGCCGGCGCCGGCAGCGGGCCCACCAGCCGTCCCGCCCGATGCGCGCCGCATACGCCGCGTACTCGGGAAAGGCCATCAGGTGCCGCTCCTCGGTCTTGGCGCGCAGGTAGTACACCGTGCTGACAAAGGCCAGGCCCGCCAGGTTGCGCATCAGATCGCGCGCGTCGGCCACGCCCACGAAGGGCACGGTGTGCAGCCACCAGTACAGGTTCTTGGACAGGTAGGCCGGGTGCCGGGTGTAGCGGTAGGGCCCGGTATCGACCAGGCCACGCCAGCTCAGGTTCGAAAACCGCAGGCCGAAGGCCATGGTGGACACCCAGTAAACCAGCCAGGTCAGCGTGACCAGCGCCGCCCACAGCCAGTACAGCGGCTCGGCCGGCTGCAGCCAGTCGCTCCAGATCACGTCGTCGGTCTGCTGCCTGAGCGCGTGCAGCACGGCCAGCAGCGGCGGATAGCACAGCACGCAGCACAGCCAGCCGAGCCAGGTGGCATCGGTGCTGCGCACCTCGTTGTCCAGCAGCCGCGAGGCAAACACGTAACCGGCGGTGGCGATCAGCAGATCGGCCCCGAGGCCGAAGGCGAACAGCCCGGCCACCACCGCCGTGGGCGACCAGCGCCATTCCAGGCCCAGCAGCGAGGTCACCGCCATGACCAGCCACGTGTACATCAGCGGGATGAAGAACAGCTTGACGGCCCAGGCCAGCAGCAGCGGCCGCTGCTCGTCCCAGCGCCAGCGGCGCCGGCCCAGCAGCACCTGCCCCAGGCGGGCATAGCCGTCGTCGGGCTGCGGCATGCGCCGCTCGGCCCAGCGCACATAGGCGGGCGTGAGCAGCAGCAGCGCGGGCAGCGCCAGCAGGTACTCGGTGTTGAACGACGCCTGGGTGGGCCAGGCGGGGAACACCCGCGCCAGCAGCGTTGGCCACAGCAGCAGCGCCAGCAGGCAGACCCAGATGGCCACCGTCTTGGCACGCAGGGCGTCGCGCGCCGGCATGGTGACTGCAGCGCCCTGCCGCCGGGGCCGCGCCTCGCGCCAGGCCGCGCCCACCCCCGCCGCCACCGACAGCGCGATCACGAGCCGCGCCGCCAGCGCCGTGTCGGCCAGGCCGTGGGCACCGGCCCAGCGGAAAAAGATCAGCCCGGCCGTGAACGCGGCCAGCATGTGCCAGGATGCGCGCAAACCCTCAGCCCCCAGGCGATGAACAACACCGCCGGATCATACCGCCGGGGTCGGGCCGAGCGGCCACGCGGAAGCGGTCCACCTCGCGCACCAGGTGACGGACGCAGCATGGCTTCAAAGCGCGTCAACCCATCCTCGCGACCTCGCCCCCTTCCGTTGCCCGTTCTGTGCAGGACAATGAAGACATGTCCGAATTACCCTCACACCTTCCTGCCGCCCTGCAGGCACTCCATGAGCGCATCGAACGCCAATCCCTTTGCGTTGGCATCTACGGCCTGGGCTACGTCGGCCTGCCGCTGGCGCTGCGTTTTGCCGAAGTGGGCATTCGCGTACTGGGGTTCGACATCGATGCCACCAAGGTCGACAAGCTCAACAACGGCGAAAGCTTTATCGAACGCCTGACCCCGGAGCTGATCCAGCAGGCCCGGCAACAGGGTTTCGAAGCCACCACCGATTTTGCACGCACCGCCGAGGCCGACGCCCTCATCATCTGCGTGCCCACTCCGCTCACCCGTCATCGAGAGCCCGACCTGAGCTTCATCGTCAACACGGTCGAGGCCATGCTGCCGCACATGCGAGAGGGACAACTCGTGAGCCTGGAAAGCACCACCTGGCCCGGCACCACCGAAGAAGTCGTCGCACCCCGCCTGCGCAGCCGCGGGCTGGAGCCCGGCCGCAACTGCGCCCTCGTCTTCAGCCCCGAGCGCGAAGACCCCGGCAACCCGCACTTCGGCACCAAGGACATCCCCAAGGTCATCGGCGGCATGACGTCTTCCTGCCTGGCGCTCGGCCAAGCCGTGTACCAGCTCGCCATCCAGACCCTTGTGCCCGTCAGCAGCCCCAAGGCTGCCGAAATGACCAAGCTGCTGGAAAACATCCACCGCAGCGTCAACATCGGCCTGGTC
>NZ_JAQVEJ010000035.1 GCF_028698005.1 Hydrogenophaga sp. | reverse complement strand
CGACCGGGTTGGCGGCGAGCCAGTCCAGCACCTGTGGCAGGCGCACGCTCAGGGAGTTGATGTTCCAGGTAGCCAATTGCATCGGCCGATTCTAGGTCGCATGGTCGGCAACCTGTCGCTGCCGGCCGAATGGGCGGTTTTCTTGACGAAAGGCAAGGTAAAAACCAGGGAAAACCCTGATAATTCAATTATGCCAAGTAAACACCGAAGCCGGTGTTTCCCTGGCGGCTTTCTCCAAGGTTGGTCGAGAGGCCATCCTTTTTGCCCGCCACCCTTCCCGGGGTGGCGGGTTTTTTCTGTCCGCTTGGCACCGGCGTATGCGGGCCAGCGGCCGCGTCAGCGCGGGTCGCGGCGTTCGTAGGTGACGAAGGCAAAACGCAGGCCGCTGCCGGCGACATGGCGCTCGCGGGCCACCTCCTGCCACTCGGCGCCGAGTTCGGGCGCGTGGGCATCGCCATCGAAGTCGGCATCGATCTCGGTGACCACGGCACGACCGGCCAGGGGCAGGGCCTGGGCATAGACCAGGGCGCCACCGATGACCCAGGCATCACTGCCCGGCGGGCACAGATCGCGGGCTTCTGCCAGCGAGTGCGCGACGCGTGCGCCCTCGGACTGCCAGCGGGGATCGCGCGTGACGACGATGTTGAGGCGGCCGGGCAGGGGGCGGAAACGCGGCGGCAGCGATTCCCAGGTCTTGCGCCCCATGATCACGGGGCAGCCCAGCGTGGTCCGCTTGAAGTGGGCCAGATCCTCGGGCAGATGCCAGGGCAGTTGATTGTCGCGGCCGATCACGCCGTTGCGGGCGCGGGCATAGATGAGGTTGAGGCGGGTGGAGGCGGCGGTCATGGACGCATTGTGCCGCGCGCGGGCAAGCGCATGCCGGCGATGGCGGGGGTACCGAGCGTGCGCACCCATTCAGTGGCCGGGGTGCCCATCACGCGGCGTCAGACGGCTACCGGCGCCTTGATCGCCGGATGCGGGTCGTAGCCCTCGACGGCGAAATCCTCGTACCGGTAGTCGAAGATCGAATCCGGACGACGCAGGATGCGCAGCGTCGGAAAGGGGCGCGGATCGCGCGACAGCTGCAGCGCCACCTGTTCCTGGTGGTTGCTGTAGATGTGGCAGTCGCCGCCGGTCCAGATGAAGTCGCCCACCTGCAGGTCGCACTGCTGGGCCACCATGTGGGTGAGCAGCGCATAGCTGGCGATGTTGAAGGGCACGCCCAGGAAGATGTCGGCGCTGCGCTGGTAGAGCTGGCAACTGAGCCTGCCCTCGGCCACATAGAACTGGAAGAAGGCGTGGCAGGGCATCAGGGCCATCTTGTCCAGCTCGGCCACGTTCCAGGCGCTGACGATGATGCGGCGCGAGTCGGGGTTCTTCCGCAGCGTCTCGATCACCTGGCTGATCTGGTCGATGTGGCCGCCATCGGGCGTCGGCCAGCTGCGCCACTGCACACCGTAAACGGGCCCGAGCTCGCCCGTCTGCGGGTTGGCCCATTCGTCCCAGATGGTCACTCCACGCTCGCGCAGCCAGTTGTTGTTGCTCGAACCGGTGAGGAACCACAGCAGTTCATAGATGACGGACTTCAGGTGGACCTTCTTGGTCGTCACCAGCGGAAAGCCCTCGTTGAGATCGAAGCGCATCTGGTAGCCGAACACGCTTTTGGTGCCGGTGCCGGTGCGGTCGCCCTTGGCCACGCCGTGCTCGTTCACATGGCGCACGAAGTCTTCGTAGGTCGATCGGATCGGGCGAGTGGTCACGGTCGGGGCGTTCATGGCATGGAGTGGCAGAAAAAACTTTTCATTGTGCCCGTTGGCGGAGGTGTCCGGCACATGTCGCCCGATTTCCTCCCGCACATGGCATCAGGCGGCCAGCACGCGGCCCGGGTTCATCAGGTTCTGTGGGTCCAGCGCCTGCTTGAGCGAGCGCATCAGCGCCAGCGCCACCGGATCCTTGTAGTGGGGCAGGGTGCTTGCCTTGAGACTGCCGATGCCGTGCTCGGCGCTGATGGAGCCACCGAACTTCAGCACCTGATCGAACACCAGGTGGTTCACGCGCTCTTCATGGTCGTTCAGGAAGGCCGCGGGGTCACCGTCTTCGGGTACCTGCACGTTGTAGTGCAGGTTGCCGTCGCCCAGGTGGCCGAAGTTGACGAGCCGCACACCGGGGATCTCGCGCGCCAGGCGCTCGTCGGTCTCGGCGCAGAACGCCGGAATGTTCGACACCGGCAGGCTGATGTCGTGCTTGATGTTCAGGCCTTCCTCGGCCTGCGCCAGCGAGATGCTTTCGCGGATGTGCCACAGGTTGTGCGCCTGCTGCAGGCTCTCGGCCACGACCGCATCGCTGACCAGGCCCTGGCCGAAGGCGCTTTCCAGCAAGGCCTCGAAGCGCGCGCGCGCGTGGTCTTCGGACTCGGCATCGCTGTTTTCCAGCAGCACGCAATACGGATGGTCACGCCACAGGGGCACGCGCAATTGTGGGAAGTGCTTGTCGGTCAGGCCCAGTGCGAACTGGCCCATGACTTCGAAACCGGTCAGGCCGGCGCCGAGGTGCTGGTGGGCCAGACCCAGCAGTTGCACCGCACTGTCCAGGCTGGGCACGGCGGCCCAGGCGGTCAGCTGCGCGGCGGGGGCCGGGTAGAGCTTCATCGTGGCGGCCGTGATGATCCCCAGCGTGCCCTCGCTGCCGATGAACAGGTGGCGCAGGTCGTAGCCGGTGTTGTCCTTGCGCAGGCCGCTCAGGCCGTGCCAGATGTCACCCTGGGGTGTCACCACTTCCAGGCCCAGGCACAGCTCGCGCGCGTTGCCGTAGCGCACCACCTGCGTGCCGCCCGCGTTGGTGGCCAGGTTGCCGCCGATGGTGCAAGTGCCTTCCGAGCCCAGTGACAGCGGGAACAGATAACCGGCCTTCGCGGCGGCTTCCTGCACGTTCTGCAGCACGCAGCCGGCTTCGACGGTGATGGTGAGGTTGGCGGCATCGATGGCGCGCACCTGGTGCATGCGCGTGAGCGAGAGCACGATCTGCGTGCCGCTGTCGTCGGGCACCGAACCCACCACCAGTCCGGTGTTGCCGCCCTGGGGCACGATGCTGACACCGGCGGCGGCGCAGGCCTTGACCACGGCCGCCACCTCGGCGGTGCTGCCGGGGCGCACCACGGCCAGTGCCTTGCCCTTGGCGCGCTGGCGCCAATCGTGTTCCCAGGGCGACAGATCCGTGGCCGGATCGTCATGGGTGAGTACATGGCCAGCGCCCAGGGCATGGCGCAGGGTGTCGATCAGTCGGTTCATGGTTGGCTTCGGGGGGCGGTGGCGGGTACCGGGTCGGCGGGTGCGCCCGATTCGATGGCGTGGCGTGCAGCGTCGGCCGCCACCGCCTCCTTGCCAGCGGCCTTCAGGCGCTGGCGCACGTGGATCACGCAGGCGATGAACAACAGGACGCACAGCAGCACTTGTACCCCTGCGAGCACCGCCGACAGGCCCTGGTCGCTGGTGGCGCGCACCACACCTTCGGTGAAATACAGCCACACCAGCAGGCTCAGCCAGCGGTAGGTGTACATGCGTCGCTTGAGCAGGCCGGCCAGCGGCAGGGTCAGCGGCAGCACCTTGATCGCCCACCACGACCCTCCTGGCCGCAGCGGGGCCAGCCACAACTCCCAGGCCAGGCCGAGCACGATCAGGGCGATCAGGCTGGCCACGGCCAGCCAGCGTGACTGGCGCACGGCGGCGGAAGGCGGGGTCATGGCGGGGAGGGGGGAGGCATCGGGCACGGTGGGCATGGCAGGTGGCATGATACCGGGATGACTTCTTTTCGGCGCTGGCAGGTCATTGCCGATGTCTTGCACGGGTTCTGGGGCAATCTGCTGCGCTTTCCGTGGCGCACCACGGTGTGGACGCTGCGCGAGCGCTTCCGCGAGGATCGCCTGGGCGAGACGGCCAGCAGCCTGACCTTCACCACCACCATCTCGCTGGTGCCGCTGTTCACCGTGGCGCTGGCCATCTTCAGCGCGTTTCCGGTGTTCGACCGCCTGCAGGGCACGCTGCAGAACTGGCTGGTGGCACGCCTGGTGCCGCAGGACATCGCCGAGCAGGTGATGGAATACCTGCACCAGTTTGCCGCCAAGGCGGGCCAGATGGGCTGGACCGGCGCCATCTTCCTGATGATCACGGCGCTGGCGCTGATCCTGACCATCGACCGCAAGCTCAACGACATCTGGCGCGTGCGCCAGGGGCGGCCCCTGACGCAGAAGATCCTCGTTTACTGGGCCGTGCTGACGCTCGGGCCGCTGCTGCTGGCGGCCAGCCTGACGGTCACGTCCTACGCGATCAGTGCCTCGCGCGGGCTGGTGTCGGCGCTGCCGGGCGGCGTGCGTTTCCTGCTCGACACCCTGCAGTTCCTGCTGGTCACGGTCGGCATCGCGGCGCTGTACCGCTATGTGCCCAACACGCGCGTGCACTGGCGCCACGCCCTGATCGGCGGCCTGTTCGTGGGCCTGGGCCTGGAGGTGGCCAAGAGCGGGCTGGCCTGGTACCTGAAGACGGTGCCGACCTATTCGGTGGTCTACGGCACCTTCGCCACCGTGCCCATCCTGCTGGTCTGGATCTACGTGGCCTGGGTCGTGCTGCTGCTGGGGGCGGTGGTGACCGCCTACCTGCCCAGCCTGCTGGCGGGCATCGCGCGGCGCGCCGACCAGCCCGGCTGGCACTTCCAGCTGGCGCTCGAGGTGCTGGCGCAACTGGCTCGGGTGCGCGAGACACCGCAGCGCGGGTTCAGCCTGGAAACCCTGGCGCAGACGCTGCGGGTCGATCCGCTGCATCTGGAAGAGCCGGTGGGCGCCATGGTGGCGCTGGACTGGCTGGGCCGGCTGGACGAGGACGACCAGCGCTACGTGCTGCTGCAGGACCCGGCGACGATGCCGCTGGCCCCGCTCGCGCAGCGCCTGCTGGTGCCGGCGTCGGGCGGCACGGCGGCGTTCTGGGCCGCCAGCGGCCTGCACCACCTGACGGTGGCGCAGGCGCTGGGCGGACAGGGGCAGAAAAAGGGCACGCTCCCGGTATGAAATGGGGCGTGGCCGCCAGAGGCGGTCAGCCGGCCGTGGCGAGAAAGTCGCGGATCGCGAACAGCGTCGTGTCCGGCGTTTCCGTCATCTGGTGATGGCCCACCGGCAGCGACACGACGCTCACCCGCTTGTCCGCCGCCCTGGCCGCCTTGACCAGGGTCTGGGCCGCCTTGGGATGGGTCATCTGGTCCAGGCCGCCGAGCACGAACAGCACCGGGCAGGTGATGGCGGCGATGGCGTTTTCGCCGTTGGCGTAGCGGTCGCAGGCCACGAAGCCGCGGTGGAACACGTTCACCTTGGGGTTGCTGGCCAGCACGCGCCGGCCCAGCGCCATGCCTGTGCCATACACCCAGGTGCCCGGGCCGAGCGCCGACGGCGGGGCGGCCAGGGTCGAGCGCGAGAACACGTTGACCATGGCCAGCGCCTTCATCGGCTCGTTCAGCGAGGCCTCGATCAGTGCCGGCGAGACCTTCATCGGAAAGGCCGTGCCCACCAGCACCAGGTGGCTGACGCGATCGCCCAGGCGGGCCGCGGCTTCCAGCGCGATGAGCGAGCCCCAGCTATGCCCCACCAGGGCGGCGCGCTGCACGCCTGCGGCGTCGAGCAGCGCACCGATGAAATCGGCCGCCGCCTCGACCGTGGCGGGTGCCTCGCCCTCGCTCTTGCAATGGCCGGGCAGGTCCACCGCCAGCACGTTCCAGCCGTGGTGGGCCAGGTAGCGGCTTTGCAGGATCCAGACGCTGTGGTCGTTGAGCACGCCATGGATGAACACCACCGTCGGCTTGGCCGGATCGAAAGGCTTGCCGCCGGTGTAGCAGTAGGTTCGGGCGCCGTTGACTTGCACGAACATCATGCACCTGCCTTTTCTGCGGCCTTGAGCGCGCGCTTGAGGTCGTCGATCAGGTCGTCGGGGTCTTCCAGGCCGATGGACAGGCGGATGGTCCCGGGGCCGATGCCGGCGCCGGCCAGGGCCTCGTCGCTCATGCGGAAGTGCGTGGTGCTGGCCGGGTGGATGACCAGCGAGCGGCTGTCGCCCACGTTGGCCAGGTGGCTGAACAACCGTAGTGCCTCGATGAAGGCCTTGCCCTGTTCGCGCGTGCCCTTGATGTCGAAGCTGAACACCGAGCCGGCACCGCGCGGGCCGTGGCGCAGCAGCCGTTTGGCCAGTTCGTGGCTGGGGTGGGATTCGAGCAGCGGGTGGCCGACACGTCCCACCAGCGCATGGCTGGCCAGGAACTGCACGACCTTTTCGGTGTTGGCCATGTGGCGCTCCATGCGCAGCGGCAGGGTCTCCAGCCCCTGCAGGATCAGCCAGGCACTGTGCGGGCTCAGGCAGGCACCGAAGTCGCGCAGGCCTTCGCGCCGAGCGCGCAGCAGGAAGGCGCCCACGGTGCTTTCCTCGCTGAACGTCATGCCGTGAAAACCCTCGTAGGGTTCGGTCAGCTCGGGGAAGTGGCCCGAGGCGTCCCAGTCGAAACTGCCGCCATCGACCACCACGCCGCCAATCACGGTGCCGTGGCCGCTGAGGAACTTGGTCGCCGAGTGGTAGACGATGTCGGCGCCCAGCTCGAACGGCTTGACCAGGTAGGGGGTGGTCAGCGTGCTGTCCACCAGCAGCGGCACCTTCGTCTCGTGCGCGATCTGCGCCACCGTCGGGATGTCCAGCACGTCCAGGCCGGGATTGCCGACGGTCTCGCCGAAGAACAGCCGGGTGTTGGGGCGGATGGCGGCTTTCCAGCCGTCGATGTCGCCGGGCTTCACGAACGTGGTCTCGATGCCGAAGCGCCGCAGCGTGTAGTGCAGCAGGTTCTGGCTGCCACCATACAGGGCCGTGCTGGCCACGATGTGCGAGCCCGCGCCCATCAGCGTGGCGATGGACAGGTGCAGCGCCGCCTGGCCGCTGGCGACGGCGATCGCGCCGACGCCGCCCTCGAGGGCGGCCATGCGCTGCTCGAATACCGCGTTGGTCGGGTTGCTGATGCGGCTGTAGACGTGGCCCGAGCGCTCGAGGTTGAACAGGGCGGCCGCATGGTCGCTCGACTCGAACACGAATGAGGTCGTCAGGTGGATGGGCACCGCGCGGGCGCCAGTGGCGGGGTCCGGCGCGGCGCCGGCGTGCAGCGCCAGCGTGTCGAAGCCGGGGTCGGAATATCCGGGCATGAAAGGCCTCCGTGTCGTATCGGTGCGGTGTCTTGTCGTCGCTCCTGCGCAACGGCACGGCATGGAACCGGGCCGCCCCGGGAGGATCTGACCTCTCGGGGGCGGCGACATGCGCAGCGGGGGAGCGTGGGGGCCTATTGTGGGCTATATTCGACGACATACCCGCCCTGCAGGGGACAGCCCCAACCCGAGGAGAAGAGCCATGAAGGTCAGCGACATCCTGCGTGTCAAAGGCAACACGCTCTACACCATCACGCCCGAAGACAGCCTGGCCGACGCGGCCCAGATCATGGCCGACAAGGACATCGGCTCGCTGGTGGTCATGTCCAACGGTCTGGTCGTGGGCATGCTCACCTTCCGCGAAGTGATCAATGCGCTGGTGCGCAACGGCGGCAGCTTCGGCACGACCACCGTCTACCGGGCCATGGACCCGGGGCCGCTGACCTGCACCATGAACACCGACATGGACGAGGTGCGCCGCATGATGCTCGACCGCCACGCCCGCTACATGCCCGTGATCGAGAGCCGCATGCTCATGGGCGTGATCAGCTTCTACGATGTGGCCAAGGCGGTGGTGGACGCACAGAACTTCGAGAACAAGATGCTCAAGGCCTACATCCGCGACTGGCCCGATGACGGCGAGGACGCGGACCAGAACGCGCCGAACCTGGGCTGAATCCCTTCATCGCCACACCAGAAGCCCCGCTGTGCGGGGTTTTTTTCTGCCTCGTGGCGAGAGCCAGTCTGCAGGCGGATGCCATCAAGCTCACCCGCCGCACGTTGGCCTTGGCTCGCGACCATGTGGAGCATTTCGGTGCCACCATGCCTGAAGTCAGCGTCACCGGCCATTCGTCGGGCGGCACGCTGGCGCAGATCACCGCCCACCACTTGGGCGAAGCGCGGATCGAGGCGCTGCAAGCCGCCAACACGCCGGCCGAGCAGTCGTTGCGGGCACTGCAGATGTGCGAGACCCGATAGCAGGAGCCGGGGTCGGCCGTACAGCGTGAGCCGCAGCCGGCCACCGGCGCGATTTCACGCTGGACAAGGTCGAACGACCAGAAGGTCGTCTGGGATAATCGCGCCCATGAGCGGCAATACCTTCGGCACCCTGTTTTGCGTCACCAACTTCGGCGAGTCCCATGGCCCGGCCATCGGCTGTGTCATCGACGGCTGCCCGCCGGGAATGGCATTGTCCGAGGCCGACATCCAGATGGAGCTGGACCGGCGCCGCCCGGGAACGAGCAAGTTCGTGACCCAGCGCAACGAACCGGATGCCGTGGAGATTCTCAGTGGCGTGTACGAGGGCCAAACCACCGGCACGCCCATCGCGCTGCTGATCCGCAACACCGACCAGCGCAGCAAGGACTACGGCAACATCCTGCAGACTTTCCGCCCCGGTCATGCCGACTACGCCTACTGGCAGAAATACGGCATTCGCGACCCGCGCGGTGGCGGCCGTTCATCGGCGCGACTGACGGCGCCGACGGTGGCGGCCGGTGCCGTGGCCCGCAAGTGGCTGCGCGAGAAGTTCGGCATGACGTTCCGGGGCTGCATGACGCAGATCGGCGAGATCGGGATACCGTTCGAGAGCTGGGAGCATGTGCCCAACAACCCGTTCTTCGCACCCGTGGCCGACGTGTCGGCGCTGGAGGCGTACATGAACGAGCTGCGCAAGAGCGGCGATTCGTGTGGCGCCCGCCTGCGCGTGACGGCCACCAATGTGCCCGTGGGGCTGGGCGAGCCGCTGTACGACAAGCTCGATGCCGACATCGCCTGGGCCATGATGGGGCTCAACGCCGTCAAGGGGGTGGAGATCGGCGCCGGTTTTGCCAGTGTCACCGACAAGGGCAGTACGCACGGTGATGCGCTCACGCCCCAGGGCTTTCAGGGCAACAAGGCCGGTGGCGTGCTCGGCGGCATCAGCACCGGACAGGACCTGGAAGTGAGCATCGCGATCAAGCCCACCAGTTCCATCCTGGTGCCGCGTGAGAGCATCGACACCGCCGGCCAGCCCACCGAGGTCATCACCAAGGGCCGCCACGATCCCTGCGTCGGCATCCGCGCCACGCCCATCGCCGAGGCGCTGCTGGCGCTGGTGGTGATGGACCATGTGTTGCGCCACCGCGCGCAGTGCGGCGACGTGCGGGTGGCCACGCCGAACATCGCGGCCGTGGCGCGGGGTTGAGCCGCCTGGCTCAGGTCTGGGCTTCCTCGCCCAGTTGCCCGTCCCGGAAATCGGCCAGCGCCTGGTAGATCTCTTCCTTGGTGTTCATCACGAAGGGACCGTACTGGGCGATGGGCTCGTTCAGCGGCTGGCCGGCGATGAGCAGGGCGCGCGTTTCACCTTCGGGGCCGGCTTCGATCACCACGCCGTCCGTGGCCGGGTCGTTGGCCAGCAGCGCCATGCGCTGGCGTGCCACGGTCTGTCCACCGATGCGGACGCTGCCGCGGTAGACGTAGACGAAGGCGTTGTGGTCGGCCGGCAGGTCCTGCGCGAAGCGGGCGCCGGCGGGCAGGTGCAGATCCAGGTACAGCGGCTGGGTGTGCTCGCGCTGCACGGCACCCGTGACGCCATGGCTGGCGCCGGCGATCACTGTCACGGCCACGCCGGCTTCGGTGGTGAACTGCGGCAGGTCCGCGTGGCTGAAATCGCGGTACCAGGGCCGCATCATCTTGTCGCGGGCGGGCAGGTTCAGCCAGAGCTGGAAGCCTTCCATCACGCCTTCTGCCTGTTGCGGGATCTCGGCGTGGATCACGCCGCGCCCGGCGGTCATCCATTGCACGCCGCCGTTTTCCAGCAGGCCTTCGTGGCCGGCGCTGTCACGGTGCAGCATGCGCCCGGCGATCATGTAGGTGACGGTCTCGAAGCCGCGGTGCGGGTGGTCGGGGAATCCGGCGATGTAATCGTCGGGGTTGTCGCTGCCGAAGGCGTCGAGCATCAGGAACGGGTCGAGCCGGCGCTGCAGGTCCTGCGTGAGCACGCGCGTCAGGCGCACACCGGCACCGTCCGAGGTGGCCTGGCCGGCGATGAGCCGCTCGACGCGGCGCGGCCGCGAAACGGCGGAGGTGGCGGGGGCGTGGGTGCTCATGGCAGTCTCCTTGATGGGGGGCAGGGGCGGCCGAAGCCGCCCGGCGGCGCTCAGTTCACCAGTTCGGCGATGTCGGCCTGGGCCTGTTCGAAGCCCTTGGCGGCGGCCTCGGGGCCCATGTTCAGACCTTCGGCGTAGATGAAGCGTACATCGGTCAGGCCGACGAAGCCCAGCACGGTCTTCAGGTACGGCACCTGCGAGTCGTTGGCGGTGCCGCGGTACAGACCGCCGCGTGCCAGGGCCACGTACACCGTCTTGCCCTTGAGCAGGCCTTCGGGGCCGTTCTCGGTGTAGCGGAAGGTCACGCCGGCACGGGCGATGGCGTCGATCCAGGCCTTGAGTTGCACCGGCACGCCGAAGTTGTACATGGGCACGCCCAGCACGATGGTGTCATGGGCCTGGATTTCGGCGATCAGGGCATCGTATTCGGCGACCACGGCCGCTTGTTCGGCACTGCGCTGCTCGGCGGGTGTGAACAGCGCGCCCAGCGCGGCTTCGTCGAGCACGGTCACGGGGGTGGTGGCGAGGTCGCGCACCGTGAGGGTGGCCTCGGGATGGGACGCCTTCAGGCGCCCGGTGATCTGGTCGGCGAGCTTGGTGGAGTTGGCGCCTTCGCGGCGCGCGCTGGCGTTGATCTGCAGGATGTTCATCGTGTGTGTCCTTCTGGATAGACGGAAATAAATGCAATCGGCTTTGCGATGGTTGTAATTTATGACGTATCACCCACTGGATAAATCCCACTGCGCGGATAAGATTGTTCCCATGGTGGAACAATATGACGCTTTCAAGGGCATTGACCCGAACGACTTGCTGATCTTTGCCCAGGTGGCGCAGCTCGGCAGTTTCAGCCGGGCCGCCGAGCGGCTGGGCATGCCCAAGTCGTCGGTGTCGCGCCGCCTGAGCGCGCTGGAGCAGCGCATGGGCGAGCGGCTGCTGCTGCGCACCACGCGGCGCCAGACCCTGACCGAGTTCGGAGCACAACTGCTGGGGCATGCGCGCCAGATCGCGACCGACCTGGAGGCGGTGCATGCCCTGCGCGAGCAGCGCCAGGCGGTGCCCAGCGGCCTGCTGCGTGTGTCCATGCCGGCCGATGTGGCCCACCTGGTGCTGGCCGAGAGTCTGGCGGCTTTCCTGGCGCTGCACCCGGCGATCTCGCTGGAGCTGGACCTGTCGCCACGCCGGGTCGACCTGCTGGGCGAGGGCTTCGACCTGGCCGTGCGCATGGGTGCGTTGCCCGACGACGCCACGCTGGTGGCGACCCGGCTGATCGATTTCACCCATGGCCTGTACGCGGCGCCGGACTACCTGGCCGAGCGTGGCGAGCCGCAGTCCCCGGCCGATCTGCCGGGCCACACGGCGGCCCTGCTGGCCGGTGGCCGCGGCGAGGCGATGCCCTGGCGCCTCTCGCGAGGGTCCGCGCACTGGGAGGGGCTGCCGCAGGGGCGGGTATGTGCCAACTCGCCCGAGATGCTGATCCGCCTGGCCCAGGCCGGGGTGGGCATCACGGCGGTGCCCGACACGTTTGCCCTGCCGGATGTCCGGCGGGGCACGCTGCGGCGTGTGCTGCCGGGCTGGAGCCTGCCCGAGGTGCCGGCCTGGGCCGTCATGCCGGGGCGCAAGCTGATGCCGGCCAAGACACGGGTGTTCCTGGAGATGCTGCAGGCAACGTTCGGACGCTGCCGGGGCGCGCCGGGCGCCCGCCGATAGAGCGACCACCGATCAGGTGCAGTGGCCGCCGTCGGTGGCTGTTGCGTGCGGGCTTGTTGATACCATGACACGGTCGATCCCTTTTTTCCGACCGGCACGGACATGAACCCTGAACACCCTGAACCGACGCCCACGGCCATTCTCGATGCCCAGACCCGGTCCGCACTGGCCAGGTTCACCGGCGCGCTGTCGCCCACGGCGGGTGCGCTGGCTGCGCTGGACTGGCTGGCGCATCTGGCCGCTTCGCCGGGCAGGCGCATGGAGCTGGCGCGGCTGGCCTTGCACCAGGCCCGGCAACTGGCCGATTACATGCAGCAGTGCGTGCGTGCCGGTCATCAACCACCGGCGGCCTGCATCGAACCGCCGGCACAGGACCGGCGCTTTGCGGCACCCGAATGGCAGCAGTGGCCGTTCAATGTCTGGCACCAGGCCTTTTTGCTGAACCAGCAATGGTGGGAGGCGGCGACGCGCGGCGTGGCGGGCGTGGATAAGCACCACGAGGACCTGGTGGCCTTCGGTGCGCGCCAGTGGCTGGACATGTGCTCGCCAGGCAACCTGCCCTGGACCAATCCCCAGGTGATCGAGCGAACCGTGCGCGAAGGTGGGGCCAACCTGTGGCGCGGCATGACGAACTGGCTGGAGGATGCGCGGCGTCTGGCCAGCCAGGAACCACCTCCCGGTACCGAGGCCTTTCGGGTCGGCCATGAGGTGGCCACCACAGCAGGCCAGGTGGTGCTGCGCACGCCGCTGATGGAGCTGATTCAGTACGCGCCGGCCACCCCCAAGGTGCATCCGGAGCCGATACTCATCGTGCCGGCCTGGATCATGAAGTACTACATCCTCGATCTGTCGCCCCACAACTCGCTGATTGGCTACCTGGTGGCGCAGGGTCACACGGTGTTCTGCATCTCGTGGAAGAACCCGGGCGAGGCCGAGCGCGACAAGGGCATGGACGATTACCTGGATGAGGGTTTTTTTGCGGCGCTGCAGGCCCTCAACGACATCTGTCCCCGGCGTCCGGTGCATGCGGTGGGTTACTGCCTGGGCGGCACGCTGCTGGCCATCGCGGCGGCGGCGATGGCGCGCGATGGTGACGACCGCCTGGCCACCACCTCCTACTTCGCGGCCCAGACCGACTTTACCGAGCCGGGTGAGTTGGGCCTGTTCATCGACGAGAGCCAGCTCAGCCTGCTGGAGGCCGAGATGCAGCGCAACGGCTACCTGAAGGCCAGCCAGATGGCGGGGGCCTTCAGCATGCTGCGCAGCTACGACCTGCTGTGGTCACGCCTGGTCAACGAGTACCTGATGGGCGAGCGCCGGGAGATGAACGACCTCATGGCCTGGAACGCCGATGCCACGCGCATGCCCGCGAAGATGCATTCGCAGTACCTGCGTCGCCTGTTCCTGAACGACGACCTGAGCGAAGGCCGCTACCCGGTGGGCGGACGTCCGGTGTCGCTGGGCAGCCTGAGCCTGCCGACGTTCGCGCTGGGAACCATCACCGATCACGTGGCGCCCTGGCGTTCGGTGCACAAGTTGCACTACCTGTCCCCGGCGCAGATCACCTTCGTGCTGACCTCCGGCGGCCACAATGCCGGCATTGTCAACCCGCCCGTGCCCGAATCGCGCCGCAGCTATCAGATCCTCACGCGCGAGGCCGGTGGCCATTATCTGGCACCGGACGACTGGCTGGCCGCCGCACCCACGCACGCGGGCTCGTGGTGGCCGGCCTGGCAACAGTGGCTGGTGGCGCATTCAAGCGCTCCGGTGCGGCCGCCGCGCATGGGCAGCGCCACCCATCGGCCGCTGTTGCCGGCGCCCGGCAGCTACGTGCTTGAGACGTAAGCGAGCAGGTTCTAGTGGCCCTGGTGCTTCTTGACGGGTTCCAGTCCCGCCGCGTGTCGGGCCACGTCCAGGCGCTTGCCCAGCGAGACTTCGTTCATGTCCAGTTCGGCGACGAGGGCACGCAGTGAGGCGTCGTTGATGCGGTGCGCCTGGCGTTCGCCATACAGCGCATCGCGTTCGGCGTGGAGGGCCTTGAGGCGCAACTCCAGTTCCACCACGTAGCGCAGGCGGCGCTGGCGCACCGACTCGGGCGAATCGGCCTGGGCTTCCGGCGTGATCGCCAGGTGTGGTTCTTCCAGCAGGTCCATGCGTTTGCGGTAGTCCTGCGTGACCCGGCCCAGGGCCTCCTGCAAAGGTGCCTGCCGCTCGCTGCTCCCGGCGCTGACGTCGCCGATGGCCGCAATGGCGGCCTGGCAGGCGACCAGACGGGCCTGGCGCTCTTCGCGCACCGAGTCCGGTTCACCGGCCGGTGGCAGCCGGCGCAGCACCAGCGGCAGGCCGATGCTGCCGATGATCAGGGTGAACAGGATGGTGCCCGTGGCCAGGAACACCAGCTGGTGGCGCTCGGGGAACGCATTGCCGTTGGGCATGAGCAGTGGCACCGACAGCGCGCCGGCCAGCGTCACGGCGCCACGGATGCCCGCCAGCGTCGTGGCCAGCGTCAGCAGCGGCGAGGGCTGTTCCAGCAGTTTTCCGCGCTCGTGGGCCCGCCAGAGCGCGCCGCGCACGCCCAGCAACAGCCAGATCCAGCGCAGCAGCAGCAGAGCCAGGGTGATCCCCAGGGCCTGCAGGGCGGGCTGCCACCAGTGCCCGCCGGCGGCCTCCAGCGTCCGGCCGACGATGGAGGGCAGTTGCAGGCCCAGCAGCAGGAAGATGGCACCGTTGAAGGCCGATTCCACCATCGTCCAGGTGCCTTCGGTCTGCATGCGCTCGGCCACGAATTCGCCCCGGCGCAGGTCGGCGAAATTGGTGGTGATGCCGGCGGCGACGGCGGCCAGGATGCCCGACACGCCGATGTGCTCGCCCAACAGGTAGGCCGCAAAGGGCAGCAGCACCAGCAGCAGCACCATCTGGGTGGCCGCCACGTCGCCGACACGCCGCGTCACGGTCTCGCGCAGCGTGGCAAAGCCCCAGCCCAGCAGGGCGCCGCAGCCCAGGCCGCCGAGCGCGATCCAGAGAAATTCGTTGGCTGCCTCGGTCCACGAGAACACGCCGGTGAGCGTGGCGGCCACGGCAAACTTGAGTGCCACCAGGCCCGAGGCGTCGTTGAGCAGCGATTCGCCCTCGAGCACGTGCATGGTCTGTGCGGGCATGCCCAGGTTGCGGGTGATGGCCGATACCGCCACGGCGTCGGTGGGCGAGACCACGGCCGCCAGGGCAAAGGCCACCATCAGCGGCATCGACGGGATCATCCAGTGGATCAGGTAGCCCAGGCCGATCACCGTGAACAGCACCAGCCCGAAGGCCAGCGTCAGAATCGGGCGGTAAAGTGCGAAGAACTCCCGCTTCGGGATGCGCCAGCCGTCGGCGAACAACAACGGGGGAATGAACAGCGCCAGAAACAGCTCGGGGTCGAAGGCGATGTGCAGACCCTGCTGCGGCCATGACAGCGCCGCGCCGAGCCCGATCTGGATCAGGGGCAGGGGAATGGCGCGCAGGTAGCGCGCCACAATACCGGTGACCGCACCCAGGAGCAGCACCAGCAAAACGGTTTCAACGGTATGCATACATGCACGGATCTTGTTTCGGTGGGGGTCCGTTGCCCGGTTTGAAAGGAGCAACCAACGATGACGACAACCTCACCAGACGCTATTGTCTCCGCAGCGCCACCGGGCCCTGCCGCCTTCCTGCTGCGCAACCGCATTTTTGATGAAATCGCCGTGGGCGACAGCGCCAGCATCGAGCGCACGCTGACGGCGCAGGACATCCGGCTGTTCGCGGTGCTCGCGGGCGATGCCCATCCGCAGCATATGGGGGCTGGCGATGTTGCCTCAGCGGGCATGCATGGTGTCATTGCCCAGGGCATGTGGGGCGGGGCGCTGATCTCGGCCGTGCTGGGCACGCGCCTGCCCGGTCCGGGCACGGTGTACCTGGGGCAGACCCTGCGCTTTCTGCAGCCCGTGCATGTGGGGGATCGCCTGACCATTGCGGTGACGGTGTCGGGACGCGACGAGGAGCGCAAGCAGCTGACGCTGGCTTGTACCTGCGTCAACCAGCACGGCCAAATGGTGATCGATGGCGAGGCCCGGGTGCTCGCGCCCACCGTGCGGATCGAGCGCACGGCCACGGCACTGCCCGAGATGCGTGCCGACGCCGGCGGCGATGGCCTGCCGCGCCTGCTGGCCCACGTGCGCCCGCTGGGGGCGATCCGCGTGGCCGTGGTCCACCCCTGCGATGCGCTGAGCCTGGGCGGCGCCCTGGACGCCCGGGCCGCCGGCATCATCGAGCCGGTGCTGATCGGGCCGGCGGCCAAAATTCGTGCGACCGCCGAGGCGGCCCGGCTCGACATCACGGGCATTGCCATCGAGGACGTGCCTCACAGCCACGCGGCGGCGGCACGCGCGGCCGAGATGGCCGGCCTGGGCCAGGTGGAGGCCCTGATGAAGGGCAGCCTGCACACCGACGAGCTGATGAGCGCCGTGCTCGACGCGCGCGCGGGCCTGCGCACCAGGCGCCGGCTGTCGCACTGCTTCCTGATGCAGACACCCCACTACCCGCGCCCCTTCATCATCACCGACGCGGCGATCAACATCGCCCCCACGCTGGAGGAGAAGGCCGACATCATTCGCAATGCCATCGAGCTGGCGCACGCCATCGGTGTCGAGCAGCCCAAGGTGGCGATCCTGGCGGCCGTGGAAACCGTGAGCCCGCGCATGCCGGCCACGCTCGACGCCGCGGCGCTGTGCAAGATGGCCGACCGCGGGCAGATCGCCGGCGGTGTGCTCGATGGCCCGCTGGCCTTTGACAACGCGGTCTCGGCGGCCGCCGCGCGCGTCAAGGGCATCGACTCGCCGGTGGCCGGCCAGGCCGACGTGCTGGTGGTGCCTGACCTGGAAAGCGGCAACATGCTGGCCAAGCAGCTCGAGTACCTGGGCGAGGCGGCCACGGCAGGCATCGTGCTGGGTGCCAGGGTGCCCATCATGCTCACCAGCCGAGCCGATGCGCGCGACACGCGCCTGGCTTCGTGTGCGATCGGTGCGCTGCTGGCGCACCGCTGGCGCCGCACGCCGCCCTGATCCGGACCGGTCGCCGTGTTCGTCCAGCCATCATCTTCTTACCCTCGCGCCAGACCATGACCGCACCGACATCGTTCATTCTCGTGCTCAACTGTGGCTCGTCGAGCATCAAGTTCGCGCTGTTCGAGCTGGGCGCCGATGGCCGGCTGCCGCGCCGGCCGGCCTGGAACGGCAAGGTACAGGGCATCGGCGGGCCCAGCCCCGACATCGGCGCGCGCGACCTGCCGGTGATGCCGGTGGCGCTGGATCCCGCACAGCCGTATCACGACGCGCTGGAGCTGATCCGCCAGCACACGCAGCGCTGGCTCGGCGGCCGGCCATTGCGCGCGGTGGCGCACCGCGTGGTGCACGGCGGCAGCAAGTACTTCGAGCCGGTTCTGGTCGATGCCGGGGTGCTGGCCGACCTGCGCAGCTACATCCCGCTGGCACCCTTGCACCAGCCCTTTGCGCTGGAGGCGGTGGACATCCTGCTGGCCGAGCGGCCCGACATCCCCCAGGTGGCGTGCTTCGACACGGGTTTTCACCACACGCTGCCGCAGGTCGAGCAGATGCTGCCCCTGCCGTACGCCGCCTGGGAGCGCGGCCTGCGCCGCTACGGCTTCCATGGCCTGTCCTACGAATACATGGCCACCGCACTGGCCGAGCGCCATGGCCGCGAAGACGCCGAGCGCGCGCGCACCATCGTCGCCCACCTGGGCAGCGGCGCCAGTCTGTGCGCGATGCGGGGCCTGCAGAGTGTGGCCACGACCATGGGTTTTTCGGCGCTGGATGGCCTGATGATGGGCACACGCACCGGCGCGCTCGACCCGGGGGCCGTGATCTACCTGATGGAGATCGAAAAGCTCAGCCTGGCGCAGGTGGGCCGCACGCTGTACCACGAGTCCGGTCTGCTCGGTGTCTCGGGCCTGTCGAGCGACCCGCGCGTGCTGCTGGCGCACGAGGATGAAGACAGCGAGCGGGGTGTGCGTGTGCGTGCCGCGCTGGCGCTGTACGTGCGGCGCATCGTGCGCGAGATCGGTGCCCTGGTTGCCGTGCTGGGCGGGCTGGACCGGCTGGTCTTTACCGCCGGTGTCGGCGAGCACAACGCCGTGCTGCGCACCCGGGTGTGCGCGGCGCTGGCCTGGCTGGGCATCGAGATCGACGAGGCGGCCAATGCGGTCCACGCGGCGCGCATCGTCACGCCCGCCAGCCGGGTGGACGTGGGGGTGGAGCCGACCAACGAGGAGTGGGTGGCGGCCCGCGGCGCGCTGCGTGTGCTGGGCTGAGCGGGGGAACGCGGATCAGCGCCGGCGCAGGCTTGCACCCAGCATGCCGCACAGGGCAATGAGCCCGATGCCCGCCACCGTCCAGCGGTCGGGGGTGTGGCCGAACACGATCCAGCCGCCCAGGGTGGCAAAGGCGATCTGCGCGTACATGAATGGCGTCAGGCGTGACGCCGGTGCCAGGTGGAAGGCCCGGATCAGGACATAGTGCCCGACCGAGCCGAAGACGCCCAGCAGGATGAGCAGCGCCCACAGCAGCAGGTTCTCCGGTGGTGACCAGGCCCAGGGCAGCAAGACGGAAGACAGGATCAGGCCCATCAGCCCGGTGTAGAAGTGCGTGGTTCCCGAATCCTCTGTCTTGACCATGTGGCTGGTGACAATCTGGTGCAGCGCGTTCAGGACCACCAGCACCAGTGGCAGGGCGAGCCAGAAGGTGAAGTCGCTGCCCTTGGGGCGCACCACGATCAGGGCGCCGGCGAAACCGCCGGCCACCAGCAGCCAGTTCAGCGGGTTCACCCGCTCGCGCAGCAGCCTGGCCGCCAGCAGCGTGACCGTCAGCGGCACCAGCATCAGGATGGCAGTGAATTCGCCCACGGGCACATGCTGCAGGGACAGATAGGCGCCGCCGGAGCACGCCACCATGATGAGGCCGCGCAGGGCCTGCCAGCCCGGCCGGTGTGCGACCAGCAGCCCGCGGCCGCGCTCGGGCCAGAGCAGTCCCAGCGTCAACAGCGTCTGCACCAGAAAGCGGACCCAGATGACCATGATGACGGGAACGGCCGCTCCGATGTACTGCGAGGTCGTGTCCAGCAGCGCAAAGCACAGCGTGGCCAGGACCGCCAGCGCAATGCCGCGGCCCACGTGGGTGGGGTGGTTGGGGTTCAAGGGGATGGGCGGGTCAATCGGCCTTGGCGGCCTGCAGGGGCGTGAGTTTGCGTGCCAGCCCGTCCATGGCCACCAGATAGCCATCCACGCCAAAGCCCACCACGATGCCCGCAGCGACCGGCGATACCCACGACTGGTGGCGGAACGCCTCGCGTGCGTGCACGTTGGAAATATGGCATTCGATCACGGGCAGCGGCTCGACACCCTTGATCGCGTCGTGCAGTGCGATGGAGGTGTGGGTCAGCGCGCCGGGGTTGAACACCACGCCCACCACCTGGCCTTCGCGGCACAGGCGGCCGTACTCGTGGATCTTGTCGAGCAGGGCGCCCTCCCAGTTGCTCTGGAAGCACTCCACCGCGAATCCCAGTTGCTGTCCGTGCCGGCGGCAGCGCTCTTCCACGTCGGCCAGGGTGGTGCGGCCGTACTGCTCGGGTTCACGGGTGCCCAGCAGGTTCAGGTTGGGGCCATTGAGAATGAGGATCTTGCGGGTCATGGGGTTCGGTCGGTGGACGGCGTCGTCCGACGCCATTGGATATGGTGCCACAGCCATCGCGCAACGTCAGGTCACCACCTGCGATGCATCGGCATCGGTTGGGGCCGGGCGAACCGTCAGCGAGCTGCCGGCGGCCGCGGCCATGATGCTGCCGATGGCCAGCCACTGGCGGGCATCGAGCTGTTCGTGCAGGATCAGCATGCCCAGCAGGGCCGCCACGGCAGGCTCCATGCTGATCATGATGCCGAAGGCCGACGGAGGCAGGCGCTTGAGCGCCACCATCTCCAGCGTGATCGGGATGGCGCTGGAGATCGCGGCCACGACCAGGCCCCACATCAGCACCTGGGGTGACAGCAGGCTGGCGCCGGCATGCGCCACACCGAAGGGCATGACGCTCAGTGCGGCCACGCTCAGACCCAGCGACACCGAGTGCCCGGCGTGCAGGTGCGACAGGCGTTTGCCGAACACGATGTAGCTGCCCCAGCAGGCGGCGGCGGCCAGCGCGTAGGCCACGCCCACCGGATCCAGCGTTGCCACGTCCACGCCCTGTGTGAGCGGCAGCAGCAGGGCCAGGCCGGTGATGGCCAGTGCGAGCCACAGCAGGTCAACCGCGCGGCGCGAGCCGGCCATGGCCACGGCCAGCGGCCCCGAGAACTCGATCGCCACCGCGATGCCAAAGGGAATGGTCTGCAGCGCCTGGTAGAACAGCAGGTTCATGAAGCCCAGGGCCACGCCATAGCGCAGCACGGCCCAGCCGTCGCCCGGCCGCAGCGCGCGCCGCCAGGGGCGCCACATCAGCACCACCAGCAGCGCGGAGAAACCCACGCGCAGTGCCGTGGTGCCCAGCGCACCGACCTGCGGAAACAGGTGTTGCTTGGCCAGCGAGGTGCCCAGCCCGAGCGCCGTCACCGAACCCAGCACGGCCAGAAAGGGGAGGGCACGCGCCCACCGCGCATGGCTCATTGCGGCGCCTCAGCGAAGTGGAACGGTGAGCTGATCGATGACGGCGCGCGTGTCCGGGCGGATGCCGCGCCACCAGGTGAAGGCTTCGGCGGCCTGCTCCACCAGCATGCCGACGCCGTCGGCCAAGCGGGTGACACCGGCCGACTTTGCCTGGGCGAGGAAGGGCGTCAGGCCCTTGCCGTAGACCATGTCGTAGGCCAGCGCGCCGGGCGCGAACACGTCCTCGGGCAGCGGCAGCGCTTCGTTCGACAGGCCGGTGGAGGTGGCGTTGATCACCACATCGAAGCGCTCGCCGGCCAGTTCGCCATAGCCACCGCCTTGCAGCGTGGCGCGTCCGGCGAATTCGCGCTGCAGGCCCACGGCCTTGTCGGCGCTGCGGTTGGCCACCATCAGGCAGTCCGGTTGCTGATCGGCGATGGGCATCAGGGCACCACGCGTGGCGCCACCCGCGCCGCAGATCAGCACGCGCAGTCCCTGGAGCGGGATGCCCAGGTTGCGCTGGATGTCGTTGACCAGGCCGATGCCGTCGAAGTTCTGCGCCCAGATGCGCTCGCCCTCGAACTTCAGGGCGTTGGCCGCGCCGGCCAGCCGGGCCGATTCCATCGGGTCGGTCGCCAGCTCGAAGGCCTGGACCTTGAACGGCAGCGTGACGTTGAGACCCTTGCCGCCGGAAGCCACGAAGGCCCGGACGGCGTCGGCGAAGCCGGTAGGCGGAGCCTCCAGGGCCGTGTAGGCCATATCCTGCCCGCAGGACTGGGCAAACGCGCTATGAATCAGGGGCGACTTGCTGTGGCCGATGGGGTGGCCGATGACGGCGTAAAGGTCGGTCATGGTGGATGGTCAGGGCAATTCTCGATTGTCACCGAAGCCCGATTCTCGTGCAGAGCATGATCCCTGCAGGGGCGAGCCATGGCCGCTAACATCGTGCCATGAACACCTCGCCCGCCACACCGCTTCGCATCGACTTCGTTTCCGATGTCTCCTGCCCCTGGTGCGCCATCGGTCTGGCCTCGCTGGATCAGGCCCTGGCCAGCCTGCGCCAGGATGGCATCGACGCCGAACTGCACTTCCAGCCCTTCGAGCTCAATCCCGACATGGGGCCCGAGGGCGAGGACGTCGAGGAGCACCTGACCCGCAAGTACGGCAGCAGCCCCCAGCAGCAGGCGCAGGTGCGCGAAACCATCCGCCAGCGCGGCGCCGTCGCCGGCTTCACCTTCCATCCGGGCGGACGAGGGCGTATCTGGAACACCTTCAATGCTCACCGACTGCTGCACTGGGCCGGTGAGGAAGGCGCGCCGGGACAGCAGCACGCGCTCAAGAAGGCCCTGATGGAAGCGCACCACGGCCGCGCGGAAAGCCCGGCCGATCCGTCCGTGCTGCTGGCCTGTGTGCAACAGGCCGGGCTGGATGTGGAACGCGCGCGTGAGGTGCTTGCCAACGCAGACGAGTTCGCCGACGCGGTGCGCGCGCAGGAGCAGTTCTTTGTCGGCAACGGCATCCACTCGGTGCCGGCGGTGATCATCAACCAGCGCCACCTGATCTCCGGTGGGCAGCCACCCGAGGTGTTCGAGCGCGCGTTGCGGCAGATCGCGACCGGCCAGCCCTGAGGGTGATCAGCCTGCGGCCGCCAGCGCCCGCGCGATGCGGTGGCGCTTGACCGTCGGTCTGGGCACCGGGCAGGGCAGGTGCTCGAACCAGCGGCGCACGTCGTCCTCCACGCACAGGCCGTGCATGTAGTTGTAGATCGCCTTGCGCAGGCCCTGGCAGAGCAGGTCGTGGTCGACGCCGGGGGGCATGGGCGTGGGGTCGATGAAGCCGATGTCGTTCCTGGCGAAGCTGGCG
>NZ_JAQVEJ010000034.1 GCF_028698005.1 Hydrogenophaga sp. | reverse complement strand
GGCAGATCGGCCAGGTAGTGATCCAGCACCACGGCCTCGAAGGCGTCGGTGCGCGGGTCGGTCCAGGCGACCGCGGCGGCCAGTGCCCGGGGTGCCGCCGGCCGGCCATGGAGCTCGATGCGGCCGCTGTCGGGGGCCAGTTCGCCCGCCAGCAGGCGCAGCAGCGTCGTTTTGCCACTGCCCTCATCGCCGACGATCGCCCAAAGGCCCGGTGCGAGTTCGAGGTTCAGTGCGGACCACAGCGGCGGCTGGCCGGGCCAGCCGAAGCGCAGTGCGTACGTGGAGAGGATGGGGTGTGACATCAATGGTTGAGATTGAAGCGCCGACCGCCCTCGTTGAAGATGGCGCTGCGCGGTCCGATGGCTTCCAGGGTCAGGCCGGGGCGCACGAGCTGGCCCTCCCGCACCACCTGGCCGTTGATGATGAGCATGCGGTGCTCGGGGTTGTCGGAGTAGGTCGCGCCAGACACCTCCAGCTCCCTGGCCAGGGTCGCTGGCGCGGGTGCGACCGCTGGGGGGGGCGCCGCGGCGGGGCGTGTCGCCGGGGCGGGCGCGGGTGCGAGGATGGGGGCCGATGACTGAAAGGGCAGGCCGGCCACCATGGCCTGCGGCACGGCGGGTTCGCCGGAGGGGGCCGGTGTGGGCCCGTCGGCGGGCAGCGTGGCGGGCGGCTGGGCTGTGGTGGTTGCCTGGCTGGTGGTGGCGGCGGGAGCCCGGTCGGCCTTCCACCAGATGCCCAGCAGCACGGCGGCCAGGCCCATGCCCAGCAGCGCGAACCCGGCCGGGCCCAGGCGTCGCCGGGGGGCGGCGGAAGAGACCGTTTCCCAGGGGGTTGGTGGCACCAGTGTGGGTACCTGGCCACGTTGGCGCTCGGCGGCGGCCTTTTGCAGGGCATCGAGGATGTAGGACATGGTCAGGGTGCGTCGCCGTCGGCGTTGGCGGGCAGGGAGGCGGTGAGCAGCCGGGGCTCGTCCACGCCGGTGGCCTGGTTCAGTTGCATCAGCGTCATGGGGCCGGCATGGCGGTGTTGCTCGACTCCGGTGGCGGCCTGAAAGGCATTGAGCCGCTCCTCGTAGGTCCGTGCGGCGGCGCTGATCCGGCCCTGGCGCTGCAACTGCCGCAGGTGGGCATCGATCCAGGCCTGCTGGTCGGGGTCACGCGCTTCGGTGATGCGCGTGGCAGTGCCGGGTGG
Organism: Hydrogenophaga sp.; assembly: GCF_028698005.1. Classification (GTDB taxonomy): domain Bacteria; phylum Pseudomonadota; class Gammaproteobacteria; order Burkholderiales; family Burkholderiaceae_C; genus Hydrogenophaga. Next base: position 21,370 of record NZ_JAQVEJ010000034.1, on the reverse strand, counting down.
TGTGCGCCACAGCGTGGCATAGCCCCCGGCCCAGATGGCTGCCAATGCCGGTGCAGGTACCTGCCAGCGCTGTGCTTCGTGGCTGAGCAGGTAGTGTCCGTCTTCGGTCTGTGCGATGAGCAGCGCGTGTTGTGCTGGCTGGCCCGGCAGATGCAGGGTCAGGATGGCTGGCCGGTTCAGCCGGCGCAGGCCGCCCAGCGTCATGCGTGATGTGCGGAAGCATTGCAGGCCCCGTGTCTGGGCCTGTGCACAGGGATCCTCGGCGTCCTCCAGGTCGATGCCCCAGAGACGGGCCAGTGCCTGCCAGGCGGGTGCCTCCTGGGGCCACAGGGTGGCGGTGTGCAATGCCTGGGGTCCGGCCGGCTCCGGGGCGTCGGCGGCCGTGGCCGGTGCCTGGTCGGTGGGGGTCAGCGTTGCCGGGGTGTGCGGCACCGGCGCGGTCGCGGCGGCGGCCGGGCCCTGGCGCGCCTGCCACCAGGCGCCGGCCGCCGCCGCCGCGCCCAGGGCCAGCACCCCGGCCATGCCCCAGGGCAGCCAGCGCCGCCAGCCGGCGGCGGGCCGATGGCCGAACACCTCGCGGGCGGCATGGTCCACCATGCGGGTGTCGATGCGGTGCTGCTGTCGGCCGTAGGCTCCCAGCAGTACCCGGTCGCACAGCAGGTTGATGCGGCGCGGCACGCCAGCGCTGCGGCGATGAATGCGCCTGAGCACCCGCTCGCTCATGGGCCAGGGCCCCTGCCACCCGGCGACCGACAGGCGATGCCGGATGTAGGCCAGGGTGTCGGCCTCGCTCAGGGCTTGCAGGTGGTATCGTGCCACGATGCGCTGCGAGAGAGGTTCGAGCGCCGGCTGTGCCAGCAGGTCGCGCAGTTCGGGCTGGCCGATCAGTACGATCTGCAACAGTTTTCGCTCGGTTGTTTCCAGATTGGTGAGCAGACGGAGCTGCTCCAGCACGTCGGCTGCGAGGTTCTGCGCTTCGTCGATGACCAGCACCGCCTGGCGACCTTGCGCGTGCAACCCGAGCAGGAAGGCGTTGAGCGGGTCGATATGCGCCTTGATCGTGGCCGGGCCCGCGTCGGTGGTACGCACCGGTACCCCGAACTCATCGCAGATCACCCGCAGCAGCTCGGTGACGGACAGCTTGGGATTGAAGATGTAGGCCACCTGGCAGGTGTCGGGTGCCTGCGCCAGGAAGCAGCGGAACACGGTGGTCTTGCCGGTGCCGACTTCGCCCGTCAGCAGCACGACGCCGCCGCTGCCCTGCAAGCCGTACAGCAGATGCGCGAGCGCTTCGCGGTGGCGCTCGCTCAGGTAGAGGTAGTGCGGGTCCGGGGCGATCGAGAACGGATCGGCCCGGAGGCCGAAAAAACCGGCATACATGGCGCAAGCATACCGGGTCCCGTGCCGGACAAGCGGTCCACGCCCCGCGCGGTGGCGGGGCGCGGTGGACGGGTGGCCAGGCTCAGTCGGCCAGTGCCACGGCCGGCGTGGGCGAAGGGGTGCTGGTGGGGCTTGCCGCGCTGCGGGCGCTGGTGGTGGACGGCTGGGCCGATGCCGAGGAGCACTCGATGTCGCCCGAGAGCTGCCCGCCTTCCTCGATCACCACCTTGCCATAGCGGATCTTGCCCGTGACGCGGCCGGTGGCGTGGATGACCAGTTTCTGGCGCACCGTCAGGTTGCCTTCGAAAACGCCGCGGATCTCGGCAATGTCGATCTCGGCCGAGCCCTTGAAGGCGCCTTGTTCGGCAATCTGGATCACGCGTGAATCCATCGTTGCCTCGACCAGCCCTTCGACCACCAGCGTGTCGCAGTCGGTGATCTCCACGCCCTTGAGCTTGATGTTCGGCCCGACGGTGAGCTTGCTGCCGCCGCTGTCGCTCGATGCCGGGCTGGTACTGGCGGGTGCGGCCACCGGTGCGGCAGCCGGCGACGCGGGGGATACCACGCTGGCGCTGCCGTAGCGCTGGGCGCCCAGGGGCGGGGTGGCGGTTTTTTGGACGGGTTCGGATTCGCGTTTGCCAAAGTGCAGTGCCATGCCTTCTCCTTGATCAGATGACTCACGTAACAGGAGCGCCCATGCTAGGCTGCGGCGTGATTACATTCTGGACGGTTCCGTAAGAGCGGTAACGATGTGAACCCCGGCGGGCTGGCGGTGACGTGCCCCGGCCCGCCGCCGGCCGCCTCAGTCACCCAGGCAGATACCCAGGTCGCGCGCGGTTTGCACGGTGTCGCTGTCCAGCGGCACGCTCTTCATGCGGCCGGCCACTTCCTCGAGCGGCACGCAGTTCACGTCCGGATAGCCCAGGGCCACCATCACGCCGCTGCGGCCCTCGGCGAGCGCACGCACGGCCGCCGTGCCGAAGCGCAGCGAGGCCAGGCGGTCGAACGAGGTCGGGCTGCCGCCGCGCAGCAGGTGACCCAGCACGACGGCGCGGGCATCCTTGCCGGTGCGCTCGCCCAGCGCCCTGGCCACCTGCTCGCCGATGCCGCCAAGCCGCTCGGCGTGGCCGGCATTGCCGGACTCCAGCACCACGCGCTGGCCGTCGCGCGGGGCGGCCCCTTCGGCCACGACCACGATCGAGTACATGCGCCCCAGCAGGTCACGGTGGCGGATCTTGGCCACCACCTTGTCCAGGTCGAACGGGATCTCGGGCAGCAGGATGGCGTGTGCGCCGCCGGCAATGCCCGCGTGCAGGGCGATCCAGCCTGCGTAGCGGCCCATCACCTCCACCACCATCACGCGCTGGTGGCTTTCGGCGGTGCTGTGCAGGCGGTCGATGCAGTCGGTGGCGAACTCCACCGCGGTGTCGAAACCGAAGGTGGTGAAGGTCTTGTCGAGGTCGTTGTCGATGGTCTTGGGCACCCCCACCACACGCAGGCCCTTCTTGTGCAGCTCGTGCGCAATGGCCAGGGATCCGTCGCCACCCACGGCCACCAGCGCGTCCAGGCCCTGGCGCGCGAAGTAGTCGATGATGTCGTCGCTGCGGTCGATGTGCCGCACCGAACCATCGGCCTGTGGCAGCGGGAAGTGCAGCGGGTTGCCCTTGTTGGTGGTGCCCAGCATCGTGCCACCCAGGTGCGCGATGCCGCGAACCCGGTCCAGCGTCAGGCGGAACACGCCGCCCTCGGGATAGCGTTCGGGGTACAGGATGCCGTTGTAGCCGTCGCGGATGCCATAGCATTCCCAGCCCCTTTTGGCGGCAGTGAGTGTGACCGCGCGGATGACGGCATTGAGGCCGGGCGCGTCACCGCCACCGGTGCTGATGGCGATGCGGCGGATCGGTGCAGTGGAAGAAGAAACGGCGGAAGACAGAACAGTTCCCTTGTGGTGTTGTTGTGGTCGGTGGGGAAATCCCGGCGCGACGGTGCAGGCACCCGCCGCAGGCGCCGCACAGTATCCGCAACGCTGCCGCCAGCGTCAACCGTGGCATGGTGCCGACCCGAGGGGCTGCAGGCGGAACAAATGAAGGGGGATCGGCCTGCCCAAGCCCCGGCCGACCTCAACGGCCGGATGAGTGCTGCTCCATGTCCCGGATCAGCGCACGTGCCTCGTCCCCCTCGGGGATCGGTTTTCCGCTGTCGCGCCATTGCACCGCATCCTTGAAGCCGTGTGTCTGGGCATGGCGGCGGAACCACAGGCCCTCGGGGTTGTGGCGGGTGATGCCGTCGAACACGGTGGCCATCATCTGGCTCTGCTCCAGCCCCATGGTCAGCAGCACCTGGTTGACCACCATCTTGTGCATGGCCAGGTGCGAGGAGGGCACGCCGGCGATGCGTGTGGCCAGCTTCAGCACGGTTTCGTCGAGCTGGTGGGCGGGCACCGCCTGGTTGGCCAGCCCCCATTCGGCGGCCGTGCGGCCGTCGATCACGTCGCCGGTGAACATGAGCTGCTTGGCGCGTGTGGGGCCCAGGCGGTAGGTCCACATGGCGGTGGTGGGGCAGCCCCAGACCCGCGTGGGCATGTAGCCGATGCGGGCGTCCTCGGCCATCACCAGCAGGTCGCAGCACAGGGCGATGTCGCTGCCGCCGGCCACGGCGGCGCCGTGCACCTGGGCGATGGTCGGCTTGGCGCTGCGCCACAGGCTCATGAAGTGCTCGGTGTTGCGCTTCATGTAGGCGTAGTCCACCATCGGGTCCCAGGGCCAGGATTCCTGCTGGCAGGGATGCTCGATGTGCTGGCTGGCGGTGTCGGCCAGGTCGTAGCCGCCGCAGAAGCCCTTGCCACTGCCCTCGACCACGATGACGTGGATGGATGGCTCGGCGTTGGCCCATTCGAGGGCGGCGCGGATTTCGCCGGGCATGTCGTCGTTGATGGCGTTGAGCCGCTCGGGCCGGTTCAGGCGCAGCCGGGCGATGCGCGGGTTGCGGGGGTCGGGGCCGATGACGAGGGTGCTGAATTCGGGCATGGGGTCTCCTGAAAGGGTCTGGTCGGGCACTCTGGGGTGCGTGCCGCCCAGCCTAGCGCAGCAGGGCGGGTGGGGCTGACCCGCAGGTGACGGGTCGCGCCCGTGGCGGCTCCGTCCGTCCGCCGGGAAGTCCCAAAGCAGCACGGGTTGGGGCAAAAGGCCTACACTGGACGGTTACCCCAACCCACGAGAGCCCCAGGCGTCCATGAACGCACCCATCGACGTGTCCTTTTTTGCGCGCAGCGCCAAGCCGCTCATGAGCTACCGGCCCTACTGGGCCAAGCGCTTCGGCACGGCGCCGTTCCTGCCGATGAGCCGCGCTGAGATGGAGCAGCTCGGCTGGGACAGCTGCGACGTCATTCTGGTCACGGGCGACGCCTACGTGGACCACCCGAGCTTCGGCATGGCCGTGATCGGCCGCGTGCTGGAGGCGCAGGGCTTCCGGGTAGGCATCATCGCCCAGCCCGACTGGACGAGCGCCGAGGCCTTCAAGGCCCTGGGCAAGCCCAACCTGTTCTGGGGCGTGACGGCGGGGAACATGGATTCCATGATCAACCGGTACACCGCCGACCGGAAGATCCGCAGCGACGATGCCTACACCCCCGGTGACGTGGGCGGCAAGCGGCCCGACCGCGCCGCCATCGTCTACAGCCAGCGCTGCCGCGAGGCCTACAAGGACACCCCCATCATCCTGGGCGGCATCGAGGGCAGCCTGCGCCGCATCGCACACTACGACTACTGGAGCGACAAGGTGCGCCGCTCCATCGTGGTGGACAGCAAGTGCGACCTGCTGCTGTACGGCAATGCCGAGCGCGCGCTGGTCGAGGTGGCGCACCGGCTGGCGCGGCGCGAGCCGGTCGACAGCATCACCGACGTGCGCGGCACCGCCTTCGTGCGGCGGCCGGGCGATCCTTCGGCCGAGGGCTGGTTCGAGATCGACTCGACCGCGGTCGACACCCCCGGCCGTGTGGACACGCACATCAACCCCTACCAGACAACCAGCGAGCAGGCGCAGGCCCAGGGGCAAAGCTGCGCCATGGAAACGGGGGAGGGCAAGGGGTCTGTTGCCAGCGACACGAAACCGGTGCAGTTCGTGCCCAACCCTGCGCTGCGCGGGCACCGCACTTTGCCACCGCGCGACCGCTCGGTGATCCGCCTGCCCAGCTACGAGCAGGTCAAGAGTGACCCGGTGCTCTATGCCCATGCCAACCGCGTGCTGCACCTGGAGACCAACCCCGGCAACGCGCGGGCGCTGGTGCAGGCGCATGGCGAGGGCACCGCGGCCCGCGACGTGTGGATCAACACGCCACCCATCCCGCTGACCACGGCCGAGATGGACTGGGTCTTCGGCCTGCCGTATGCCCGCAGTCCGCACCCGGCCTATGCCGACGACAACGGCAGCCACGAGGGCGCGACCAAGATCCCGGCGTGGGAGATGATCCGCACCTCGGTCAACATCATGCGCGGCTGCTTTGGCGGCTGCACCTTCTGCTCGATCACCGAGCATGAGGGCCGGATCATCCAGAGTCGCTCCGAAGACTCGATCATCCAGGAGATCGAGGACATCCGCGACAAGGTCAAGGGCTTCACCGGCACGATTTCCGATCTGGGCGGGCCTACGGCCAACATGTACCGGCTCGGCTGCAGGAGCCCCGAGATCGAGGCCGCGTGCCGCAAGCCCAGCTGTGTTTTCCCGGGCATCTGCCAGAACCTGAACACCAACCACGATCCGTTGATCCGGATCTACCGTCGCGCCCGCGCGCTCAAGGGCATCAAGAAGGTGCTGATCGGCTCCGGCCTGCGCTACGACCTGGCCGTGCAGTCGCCCGAGTACGTCAGGGAGCTGGTGCAACACCACGTCGGCGGCTACCTCAAGATCGCGCCCGAGCACACCGAGCAGGGGCCGCTGTCGAAGATGATGAAGCCCGGCATCGGTACCTATGACCGCTTCAAGACGATGTTCGAGAAGTACAGCGAGGAGGTGGGCAAGAAGCAGTACCTCATCCCGTACTTCATTGCCGCGCACCCGGGCACCAGCGACGAGGACATGCTGAACCTGGCCATCTGGCTCAAGAAGAATGGTTTCCGTGCCGACCAGGTCCAGGCCTTCTACCCCAGCCCGATGGCCACGGCCACGGCCATGTACCACACGGGGCTGAATCCGCTCAAGGGCATCCACCGCGACGAGCGTGGCGAGAAGGTGGACATCGTGCGCGGCGAGCGGCGCCGGCGCCTGCACAAGGCCTTCCTGCGCTACCACGATCCCAACAACTGGCCGCTGCTGCGCGAGGCGCTCAAGGCCATGGGCCGCGCCGACCTGATCGGCAACGGCAAGCAGCACCTGGTGCCGACCTTCCAGCCAATGACGGACGGCAGTTACCAGAGCGCGCGCCGGAAGAACAGCACGGGCTTCAAGGGCGGCGGTACGGGCCTGGGCTACACGATCAACAAGGACGGCAAGGCGGTCGCGTTGCGCATCCGTCCGCAGGAGCCGCAGGAACCCAGGGGCGACGTGCGCTTTCGCACCAGTGAACCGAAGCCGGGCCGCGTGCTGGCCCAGCACACGGGGCTGCCGCCGCGGGCCGGGGTGAAGAAGGGGCGCGGGCGGTAAGGTGGCCAGCCAGGATGGCGGCCCTTGTTGAGGGCGGCACGGAAATTGGTTCGCGTCGCCCGAGCGAGGCCACGGGTACGTGTCAAAATGAATCCATGCGGCCAGTACTTCGCGCTCCGTTCATTACCCGCACCCTGCTGTTGCTGCTGTTGCTGGCGGGTGTCTATTTCTTCCGTGGCTTTCTCGTTCCCGTTCTCGCGGCCCTGATCATCGGCTTTGCGAGCTGGCCGCTCTATCACAAGGTGGTGGCGCGCTGCCATGGCAACACCACGCTGGCGGCGTCGCTGGCGATCCTGGTGGTGTTGCTGGTGCTGGTAGTGCCGCTGTCGGTCGCCCTGCATTTCGCCATCGGTGAAGCCAGCGGCTTCGTGCGCTGGCTGATCGAGGCCAACCGCAGTGGCGCGCCCGTGCCCAAGTGGGTCGAAGCCCTGCCCCTGGTGGGCGAACAGCTCGCAGCCTACTGGCGCGATCACCTGGGCGAGCCGCATGCCCTGGGCGAATGGATCCAGCTGCTCAGCGGCCAGCACCTGGGCAACATCTACCGCATGGCACTGACGGCCACGGGGGACCTGTTCGGCCTGTTGCTGCTCGTGCTGTTCATGTTGATCACGCTGTTCTTCGTTTACAAGGACGGTGCGCGCATCGCGGCTCAGATCGACCTCGTCGGTGAACACCTGCTGACCGAGCGCTGGCAGCGTTTCTCGCGCGTGGTGCCGGCGACGGTGAGTGCCACCGTCACGGGCATGGGGCTGATCGCCATGGGGGAGGGGGTGGTGCTGGGCATTGCCTACTGGATTGCGGGTGTGCCATCACCCGTGCTGCTGGGCGTGGTCACCGGTTTCATGGCAATGATTCCGGGCGGTGCGCCGCTGTCGTTCACGCTGGTGTCGCTGTACCTGGTGGGGTCGGGTCACGCCATGGCTGGTGCGGCCTTGTTCGCCTGGGGCTCGGTCGAGCTGTTTATCGTCGACAAGACACTGCGGCCCCGTCTGGTGGGCGGGCCGGTGAAGCTGCCCTTCCTGCCCACGTTCTTCGGCCTGGTCGGTGGCGTCAAGACCATGGGCTTGGTGGGCCTGTTCATTGGGCCTGTGCTGATGGCGCTGCTGGTGGCCATCTGGCGCGAGTGGCTGCAGTCGCTGAAGGATCAGCGCAACCAGCTCTGAAGCGGTTGGCGTCAGGCCAGGGTGTGCAGCGGGATGTCGTGCTTCGCGGCCAGGCGGTCCAGTTGCGCGCGTGTCTTGCCCGCGAGGAAGGCGGCAATCGCCTCATGGGTGGCCGGCCTGAACATGGTGGCTGCATCCGGTGTGCCCAGACCCGCGACATCGCAGAGCGCGGTCGCGAAATGCGGCTCCAGTGCGGCCACAGCCACGCGGCCATTGCGGCACGGATAGACGCGGTAGCCCGCATGGGCGCCCCCGACGGGGCCGGCGGGCATCGTCAGTCCCCAGGTGCGGGGCAGGGCGAGCCAGGCGGCGGCCTCTGACAGTGCCATCTCCTGGAAGACGCCCTTGCCGCGACGCTGGCACCCGATGACCGCCTGCAGCGCCGCCTCGCTGGCCATCAGGGCACCGGCCATGTCGGCGAACAATGTCGCGGGCAGTTCCGTGCCGGTGATCAGCCCGGCGTCGGCCAGGTAGGTCAGGTCGTGGCCGGGTTCTTCTGCGCGCTCGCCCGGGGCACCCACGATGGCTACCACCGACAGTTGCGGCCAGGCCTTGTGCAAAGCCTTCCAGCCCAGACCGAGCTTGCGCAGGGCGGACGGGCGAAAGGAGGTCAGCAGCACGTCGGTGCGCGCCAGCTCCTTGTGCAGCCGGGCCTGGCCCTGCTCGCTCTTGAGGTCGATGGTGACGGTCTTGATGCCCTCGTGCAGCGTGGTGTAGGCCTCGGGGCTGTACTGGCCCATGGGGTCGCCGCTGGTGCCGGCGGGCGCGCCCTTGGGGGCGGGCGGCTCGGCTTTCACGCAGGTCGCGCCCATGGCCCTCAGGCGCATGAGGGCGGCAGGCCCTGGCAGGTTCAGCGCCAGGCTCAGGACGCGAATGCCCCGCAGGGGTTTGATGGCTTTGGTCAGGGGGGGTGCGGAAGTGGCCATGGGATGCGCAATTGACGTATACGTCAACCACTATAGCCCAAGGGCGATGCCACGACCGGCGTGCAGGTGACAACCCGGTTCGTGCGGGGCCGGGCGAAAAAAAGCCGCCGGCACCCCGAGGTGGGGCCGGCGGCATGGCGGGGTTGCTTACTGACCGAAGTCCAGCGGCAGGCCGACGTAGTTTTCGGCCATGGTGCGGGAGCCGGCCTCGGAGTTGATCAGGTAGTCCAGCTCGGCGCGCTGGAACTTGCCGACGATCTCGCCGTCATCCGGGAACTTGTGCATCAACTGGGTGAACCACCACGAGAAGCGCTCGGCACGCCAGATGCGCTTGAGGGCCAGCTCGGAGTAGCGGTCGATGCCGGCCTCGGACTTCTCCTCGTAGTACTCGCGGATGCCGTTGAACAGGTACTTCACATCGGTGGCGGCCAGGTTCAGGCCCTTGGCGCCCGTGGGCGGCACGATGTGGCCCGCATCGCCGGCCAGGAACATACGGCCGAAACGCAGCGGCTCGGTCACGAAACTGCGCAGCGGGGCGATGCTCTTTTCGATGCTGGGACCGGTGACCAGCTTTGCGTTGGCTTCGTCGTCCAGGCGCAGGCGCAACTCCTGCCAGAAGGCTTCGTCGGTCCATTCTTCGATCTTGTCGGTCAGCGGCACCTGCAGGTAGTAGCGGCTGCGGGTCTGGCTGCGCTGCGAGCACAGTGCGAAGCCGCGCGGGCTGTTCACGTAGATCAGTTCGTCGTGCACTGGCGGCGTGTCCGACAGCAGGCCCAGCCAGCCGAACGGGTAGACCTTCTCGAACTCCTTGATGGCGCTGCGCGGGGCGCTGGCGCGGCACACACCGTGGAAGCCGTCACAGCCGGCGATGAAGTCGCACTCGATGGTGTGCGTCTGGCCGTCCTTTTCATAGGTGACGCGCGGGTTCTGGGTGTCGAAGTCGTGCACCTGCACGTTCAGGGCTTCGTACACGGTGGGCAGGCCGGCAGCAGCGCGTGCTTCCATCAGGTCGCGCGTCAGTTCGGTCTGGCCATAGACCATCACGTTCTTGCCGCCCGTGAGCTTGTTCATGTCGATGCGGTGGCGCTGACCGTCCACCAGCAGCTCGAAGCCGCCGTGGACCAGGCCTTCGCGGTGCATACGCTCGCCCACACCTGCCTCGTCCATGAGGTCGATGCAGACCTGCTCGAGAACGCCGGCCCGGATGCGGCCCAGCACGTATTCGCCGGACTGACGTTCGAGGATGATGGCGTCGATGCCTGCCTTGTGCAGCAGTTGACCGAGCAGAAGGCCGGATGGGCCCGCGCCGATGATGGCGACCTGGGTACGCATGTGGGTGTCTCCTGAGAAAGAAGCAGGTGGCTGGATGTCCTGCCTGAGCCGTGCTCCCGAGCATAGGGTGAGAGCGCGCACAGCTCAAGGCAGGCTTGCAGGTGTTGCGCGGTCTTCGGCGTGTTTGCGCGATAATCGCGCAATCTTCGATTGTCCTGTGCCACTTGCCATGCATGCCACTCCGCGTCGACCGGCACCGGCCGCGCTTCGCTCCACGACCATCGCCAAGGCGGATTTCATCGAAGGCATGGCCAAAGGCATGGCCGTGCTGGAGAGTTTCGACACCGAGCGCCAGCGGCTGAATGCCACGCAGGCGGCCGAGCGCGCCGGCCTGACCCGTGCCGCTGCGCGACGCCACCTGCTCACGCTGGCGCACCTGGGCTACCTGGACACCGATGGCACGCATTACTGGCTGTCCCCCAAGGTGCTGCGGTTCTCGGGCAGCTACCTGGCCTCGGCGCGGCTGCCACGCCTGCTGCAGCCGACGCTCAACCGCCTGGCGGTGCAGACGCGTGAATCGTTCTCGGCGGTGGTGCTCGATGGTCATGAAGTGGTGATCGTGGCGCGCAGTGCGGCTGTCGGCGGTCAGCGGCTGATGGCTTACGGCCTGCACCTGGGGGCACGCCTGCCGGCACATGCCACGTCCACCGGACGGGTGCTGCTGGCGGCCATGCCGCGCAGCGAGCTTTCGGCCTGGCTCAAGGGGCGTGATCTGCCCAAGCTCACGCCGCTGACCACCACCGACCACAAGGCCCTGCGCGCCGTCATCGATCAGGTGCGCACCGATGACTACGCCGTGGCCAGCGAGGAGCACGAGAGGGGTGTGCATGCACTGGCGGTGCCGTTGCGCGACATGCGCGGGCGCACCGTGGCGGCGCTCAATGTGGTGGCCTCACCCGAGCGCCTGGCGCCGGAGGTGATGCGCCACGACCTGCTGCCGCTGCTGCTCGATGCCGCGCGCGAGCTCCGGCCCTTGCTGTAGGGTCGTCAGACGCCGAGGTACTGCTCCAGCAGGTGCGGCCGCGACAGCAGCTCCTCCGAGCTGCCTTCGAACACCACCTCGCCCTTGACGAGGATGACGTTGCGGTCGGTGATCTGGGTGACCTGCTTCCAGGCCTTGTCCACGATCACGCTGCTGATGCCGCTTTCACGGATCAGGCCGCAGATGCGCCAGATCTCGCGCGCGATCAGCGGTGCCAGGCCCTCGGTGGCTTCGTCCAGGATGAGCACGTCGGGGTTGGTCATGAGCGCACGGCCGATGGTCAGCATCTGCTGCTCGCCGCCCGAGAGTTGCTGACCACCATGGTTCAGGCGCTCGGCCAGGCGCGGGAAGGTGTCCAGGACCCGCTCGTAGGTCCAGTCGCGCTGGCCGCGCGTGCCGGGGCGCGCGGCCATGACGAGGTTTTCCTTCACGCTCAGGTTGCCGAAAATGCCGCGCCCCTCGGGAACGTAGGCAATGCCCAGCCGTGCCACGGCATAGGGGCTCGCGCCGGTCATGGGATGGCCCTTGATGAGCACGCCGCCACCACTGGGTTTGACGATGCCCATGATGGACTTGAGCAGGGTGGTCTTGCCCATGCCGTTGCGACCCATCAGGCCGATGGTCTGTCCCTGGCCGACGACGAAATCGACGCCGCGCAGGATGTGGCTCTGCCCGTAGTGGGTGTGCAGGCCGTGGGCACTGATCAGAGTTGTTTCGGGCATGTTCAGTGTTCCTCACCCAGGTAGGCCGCCTGGACCATCGGGTCGGCACGCACGTGCTCGGGTGTGCCACTGGCGATCACCTGGCCGTTGACCATCACGGTGAGCTGGTCGGCCAGCGCGAACACGGCGTCCATGTCGTGCTCGACCAGCATCATGGCGTGGTCTTTCTTGAGCTTGAGCAGCAGATCGACCATGCGCTCGGCCTCGGCCTGGCCCATGCCGGCCAGCGGCTCGTCGAGCAGCAGCACGGTGGGTTCGGTGGCCAGCGTCATCGCGATTTCGAGCTGGCGCTGCTCGCCGTGGCTGATGGTGGCCGCGACGGTATCCCGGCGGTGCGTCAGCCCGGCCAGTTCGATGGCGCGTTCGCAACGCTCGTTCACCTGCGCCAGGCCGTCCGCGCGCGAGAACCAGCGCAGCGGATTCCAGGGCGAGAAGCGCTCGCACGACTGCGAGGCCAGGCGCACGTTGTCCCAGACCGTGAAAGGCAGGAAGATGTTGGTCTTCTGGTAGCTGCGACCCAGGCCCAGGCGCGAGATCGATTCGGGCGAACTGCCGGCGGTCTCCTGCCCGTTGAGGGTGATCGAGCCCGAGGTGGGCGGCAGGTCGCCCGAGAGCAGGTTGGTCAGGGTGGACTTGCCGGCGCCATTGGGTCCGATGACGGCGTGCAGCCGGTCGCGGATCAGGTCAACCGAAACGTCGTTGACGGCGGCCAGGCCGCCGAAGCGCTTGGTCAGGCCGCGCGCGCTCAGCAGGGGTTCTTCGTTCATTCCGAAGCCTCCGTCGTGTCCTTGCGGCCGCGGCCCAGCAGCGATTCGCCCAGACCCAGCAGGCCACGCGGGGCCACGATGACCACCAGCAGGATGAAGCCGCCCATGAGCAGTTGCCAGTGCTTGGTCAGGTCCTTGAAGAAGTGCATCACGTACTCGAACGCGAACGCACCCACGATGGCGCCGGCGAAGTTGCCCATGCCGCCGAGGATGACCATCATGATCGCGTGTGCGCTCATGTGGAAGCCCATCAGCTCGGGGTTGACGAAACCGGTCTGCGCGGCCCACAGATACCCGGCCAGGCCGGCCAGGGCACCGGCCAGGGTGAAGGCGGCCAGCTTGTAATTGAAGGTGCCGTAGCCGACCGCGCGCAGGCGGTGCTCGTTCACGCGGATGCCGGTGAGCACGCGGCCGAAGGGCGAGAACAGCACCCGGCGCAGGAACAGGTACACCGCCACCAGCAGCACCAGTGTGAAGTAGTAGAAGCTGGTCTTGTTTTCCAGATCGAGGCCGACGGCGGTGGCGTCGGGGCGGAAGTACACGTAGATGCCGTCGGAGCCACCCAGCGCCTTGTTGTCGAAGAACAGGAAGTACACCATCTGCGCGAACGCCATGGTGACCATGATGAAGTAGATGCCCTTGGTGCGCACCACCAGGAAACCGATGACCAGGGCGGCCACGGCGGCGGCCAGCACGGCCGCCGGCAGGCTCCACCACAGGGCCATGGGGGCGTCCTGTGGCGTGAGGAAGGCCAGCGCGTAGCCGGCGATGCCGAAGAACGCCGCGTGGCCCAGCGACACCAGGCCGGTGACACCCTGCAGCAGATCCAGGCTCATCGCGAAGATGGCCAGGATCATCATCTGCGTGAGCATCTGCAGGTAGAAGTCGGTGCCTTCGATGGGCACCAGCGGGAAGGCCGCCAGCGCGACGGCGCCGATGACCAGCATGGCCTGCATGCTGCGCGGCAGGCGCTCAAGGGTGGCTGTGGGGGAACTCATGGGGTAGGGCGATCAGTGCTTGAAAAGACCTTCGGGCTTGTAGAGCAGCACGATGGCCATGAGCATGTAAACGGCCATGCCGGCGATCTGGGGCACCAGCACCTTGCCGAAGGTATCCACCAGGCCCACGAGCAGCGCCGCCACCAGCGCGCCGCGCACCGAGCCGATGCCGCCGATCACCACCACCACGAAGCACATGATGAGCACCGAGCTGCCCATGCCCGGGTAGACGCTGGAAATCGGTGCGGCGATCATGCCGGCGATGGCCGCCAGGCCGACGCCAAGGGCGAACACCACACCGTGGATCAGCCGGATGTTGATGCCCAGCGATTCGGTCATTTCGCGGTTGAAGGCACCGGCGCGGATCTTCATGCCCAGGCGCGTCCTGTTGATCAGCAGGTACAGGCCGATGGCCAGCAGGATGCAGACGCCCGACATCACCAGGCGGTAGACCGGGTACGAGAGCGTGTCGGTCAGCGGGATCGACCAGTTCAGCAGCTCGGGCACCTGCACGGCGTGCACATCGTCGCCCCAGAAGATCGAGCGTACCTCCTCAAAGATGTAGATCAGGCCGAAGGTCAGCAGCACCTGGTCGAGGTGATCGCGATGGTAGAAGAAGCGGAACAGCGCCCACTCAAGCAGCCAGCCGAAGGCCACGGCCAGCGCCGTGCCGACGACGATCGCCAGCAGCAGGCTGTCGAGCTGGGCGGTGAAGAACCACGCCAGGTAGGCGCCCAGCATGTAGAAGCTGCCGTGCGCGAGGTTGACGACGCCCATGATGCCGAAAATCAGCGTCAGGCCGGCGGCCAGCATGAACAGCAACAGCCCGTACTGCAGGCTGTTGAGCAACTGGATGAGGAAATTGGCGAAGTCCATGAATCGGTGGGGCGGGGCGCAGCCGGCTGGCGGCGCGGCAGAGACTGCACGCGCCGCAGGCGGCCACTGGCGAAGCAGGGGGCAGGGTCAGGCCATGCGGCAGCCGGTGGCCGGATCGGCCACGGCCTTCTGGGCAATGCCGATCACCTTGTTTTCCTTGTTCTCGACGCGGCGCAGGTACATGTCCTGCACCGGGTTGTGCGCCTTGCTCATGGTCCACCGGCCGCGCGGGCTGTCGATGGTGGCGCCTTCCATGGCGGCGTACAGCGCCTTCTTGTTGGACAGGTCACCCTTGACCGCGTTGGCGCCCTGCACCAGCAGCAGGCCGGTGTCGTAGCCCTGCACGGCGTACACGTCGGGCTGCATCTTGAAGGCCTTGGCGTACTCGAGGCGGAACTGGTTGTCACGCGGGGTGTTGAGCGAATCGCCGTAGTGCATGGTGGTCAGCACGCCGTTGGCGGCATCGCCGGCGGCGTCCAGCACGCCCTCGGTCAGGAAGCCCGAGCCGTACAGCTGGATGGTCTTGTTCAGGCCCGCGGCGGCATAGTCGCGCATGAACTTGGCCGCGCCGCCGCCAGCGAAGAAGCAGGCCACGGCATCGGGCTTGAGGGCGGCGATCTCGGTCAGCAGGGCCTGGAACTCGACGTTGGGGAAGGGCAGACCCAGCTTCTTGACGATGGTGCCGCCCGCCTCGGTGTAGCTCTTTTCGAAGCCTTCGAAGGCCTCGTCGCCGGCGGCGTAGTTCCAGGTGATCCAGACGGCCTTCTTGTGGCCGCGGTCCACCATGGTCTTGCCCAGCGCCAGCGTGGGCTGGGAGTTGGTGAACGAGGTGCGGAACACGTTGGGCGCGCACTGCTGGCGGGTGGCGATGTGCACGCCGGCGTTCGGGATCAGGTTGAGCACGCCCGATTCGCGCGCCACTTTGTGAATGCCCATCTGCACGCCCGAGTGCACGGTGCCGATCAGCACGTCGACCTTGTCGCGCTGCACCAGGCGGGTGGCGTTCTCGATGCCCTTGGCGGGGTTGGACTCGTCGTCCACCTTGAAGAACTCGACCTCGCGGCCACCGAGCTTGCCACCCTGTTCGTTCAGGGCCATGCGGACGCCGTTCTCGATGGCCACGCCCAGCTGGGCAAACGTGCCGGTGTACGGCAGCATGAAGCCCACACGGATCTTGTCGGATTGCGCGCGAACGATCTGCGGCAGCAGCAGACCGGAGGACGCGGCACCGATGACGGCGGCACTGCGGGTCAGAACGAGGCGGCGGGTGGTCATGGTTTGTCTCCAGAGGGTTGAGGTGGATCAGGCCACTGTAGGCGCGTCACTCGGGTGCTGGCGATCCTGAATTACCCGTACTTCAAATATGAATTGTTCAGATTTGAATGAAAATCGACCTGGATGCGGGTAGCCCGGAAGCCTGTCTCGGGGGGTGACGTAATGCTCTATAGTGCATCGCTGATGCTGCACTATAGTGCATATTTCCCGTGTGGTGATTAGGGACAAACCCTTGCCGCTCAGGGCGCGGTGCCGTACAGGAGGAAGGGCCGTCGGGACTCGATCCAGGCCGCCTCGTCGGGCCGGGTGATGGCTTCAAGATCGGCCGCCTGGCTGTGTGGATCGTCGACCCATTCACGCAGGGCGGGGCCGCCATTGATGAGATCGATGGCCAGGCGGTCGTGCTCGTATTCGTAGGGAAAGTCGCGCCAGAGCGGGTAGTCCGGCCGTTGCCGGCGCAGGGCCTTGAAGGCCAGGGCCTGCAGGCGCCAGGGCCGGAAGGCCTCGTGGTCGTAGTGGGCCGGGTCTTCCACGTGGATCTGCACACCCGCGCACAGTTGCCCGGCGTGCTTGTGGAAGGTGGGCTCGAACCAGCATTCGCGCAGCACGCAGCCGCGCAACCAGTCAGGCGCGAGCCCGTGCATGTCGACCAGCAGCCGGCGCGTGTCGATGTCGGGCGCGCCGAACAGCTCCAGCGGACGCGTGGTGCCGCGCCCTTCGGACAGCGTGGTGCCCTCCAGCATCACGGTGCCCGCGTAGGCCCGTGCCATCGACAGGCTGGCCGCATTGGGGCTGGGGTTGACCCAGCTGCGCTCGCCCGCCGGCCAGCCGAATCCGGGGCCGATCCCGGGTTGCCAGCCGGCCATGGTGATCACCCGGAACTCGAGCGACAGACCCAGGTGCTGGATGAACCACTGGCCCAGTTCGCCCATGGTCATGCCGTGGCGCATGGGCATGGGGCCGGCGCCGACGAAGCTCTCCCAGCCCGCGCGCAGCGTGAGGCCCTCGACGGGGCGGCCGGCGGGGTTGGGGCGGTCCAGCACCCAGACGGCCTTGCCGTGGCGCGCCGCGGCTTCGAGCACGTAGCGCAGTGTGGTGATGAAGGTGTAGATGCGGCAGCCCAGGTCCTGCAGGTCGACCAGCAGCACGTCGAAGCTGTCCATCATGGCGTCGGTCGGGCGGCGTACCTGGCCGTACAGGCTGAACACCGGGATGCCCAGCCGCGGGTCGGTGAAGTCGGGCGACTCGACCATGTTGTCCTGCTTGTCGCCGCGCAGGCCGTGCTGGGGGCCGAAGGCGGCGCTCAGGCGCACGTCGGGCAGCGCCGCCAGCGCGTCCAGCGCGTGCGTGAGGTCGCGCGTGACCGAGGCCGGATGGGCCAGCAGGGCGACGCGGCGGCCGGCCAGCGGGGCACGCAGGGCGGGGTCCTGGAGGAAGCGTTCGAGGCCGAGTTGCAGCGTCATGGCGATGAAATATCGGGCGCGGCGGGCAGGGGGCGCCAGCCGGCGGGGTCGTGGAAATCGGGGTGGATGCCGGGGTGAGCCAGCGCCCAGTACGAAAGGCGGCCGTCCTGGTGTTCGAGCACGGCGCTCAGGCCGACCCGCCAGGTGCCCGCAGGTTGCAGCACACTGGCCGGCAGCCGGGCACACAGCCGCAGGTGACCGGGGTTGCTGCGCCAGAGCACCTCGGGGATGAGCACGGACGGATCGGGCGCTGCGTCGGGGGTGCGCCGGGCGGCGAAGCGGTAGTCGGCCCACTGGCCACTCGGGGAGAAGTTGAATTCGCGGTAGGCGCCGCCGTCCTGGCCGCCGACAAAGGCCTCGAAACAAGTGTGGCGCCACAGGCCGTCCGCCGGGCCGGGGGGCATGGGCGCGGGCAGGCGAAGATTGGCCAGATCGCCCGTGAGCGCGTAGTCCAGCCGCAGCCCGGCGCACCTATCGGGCGTCAGCGCCACGGACAGGGTGAATGCGGGTCGCCAGGGCGAGGCCGCATGTGGGACCAGAGACCAGGGCGTGGGGGTGAAAAAAACGGGCGGCGGGTTCACGGCTGCGTATTCTCGCAGGGGCCGCCGCCTCGCGCCCGCGACGCCCGGCACAGGCAGGCGCCGGTGCACCTGTTCGATGACTGTTGCGAGCACCTGCTGGTGCGCGAGCGTGCCGGCCTGGGACCCGGTCTTCAACGTGGCCGATCTGCCGGCACGCTACCGGCGGCATTTCCTGGGCTTGTGAGGCAATGGCCGCGCATGCGCGTGCGTGCTGACATGGTGAAGTGGGATGGTTGTGTGCGGCCTGTCACGCGTTCGTCATGAATAAGACCGACAATGGTCACAGAGTAACCCGTGCCTTCGACAGCGGGCATCAGACCGCGACGACGATGACCAGACGCCCTGCAACAGCGCGCAAGGTGGTGACGCCTGCGCCGATCACATTCCTGGACCGGGACCACAGTATCCTGGCGTTCAATGAGCGCGTGCTCGACTGGGCGCGTCGGCCCGGTGTGCCCCTGCTGGAGCGTCTGCGCTACCTGGCTATCGTCTCGTCCAACCTCGACGAGTTCTTCGAGGTCCGCATGGCGCCGCAGGTGGGCGCCATGCACGCCAATGAGCAGCGCGGCCCGTGTACGGTCGCCACCTACCGCAGTCTGTCCGAGAAGGTGCACCAACTGGTGGCCGAGCAGTACACCATCTTCAACGAGCAGTTGCTGCCGCAGATGGAAAAGCGGGGTATCCGCATCGTCACCCATGCCGAGCGCAGCCCGGCACAGCGACGGGCGGTGCGCGAGTTCTTCGCGCGCGAGGTACAGCCGCTGCTGATGCCGGTGGGGCTCGATCCGGCGCACCCGTTCCCGCAGGTGGCCAACAAGACGCTCAACTTCATCGTGCGCCTGACGGGCAAGGACGCCTTCGGGCGCGAGAACGAGATCGCCATCGTCAAGGTGCCCCGCGCGCTGCCCCGCTATGTGCGCCTGCCCGTGGCCAGGCGTTCGAAGCAGCAGCACTTCGTCTCGATTTCCAGCCTCATCCGCTCGCACCTGTCCGACCTGTTCCCGGGCCGGCAGGTGACGGAGTTCTCCCAGTTTCGCGTGACGCGCCACTCCGACCTGGCGGTGGACGAGGAGGAGGTCAAGAATCTGCGCACGGCGCTGCGCCTGGGCTTGCAGCAGCGCCACTATGGCGAGGCGCTGCGGCTGGAGGTGTCGGCCGGCTGCTCGCAGCACCTGTCGGAATTATTGCTGGCTCAGTTCGGTTTGCCTCAAGAGGCTCTGTACCGCGTGGCCGGGCCGGTGAATCTGGTGCGCCTGAACCAGCTGATCGACCAGATCGACATGCCCGCGCTGCGTTTTGAACGCTACAGACCGGGCTGGCCGGCGCAGCTGACGGCCGGGCAGTCCTTCTTCGAGCGGCTTCAGCAGGGCGATGTGCTGATCCACCAGCCGTACGAGAGTTTCGATGCTGTGCTGGCCTTCTTGCGCGAGGCGGTGGAGGACCCGGACGTGCTGGCGATCAAGCAGACCATCTACCGCACGGGTGCCAAATCCGAGCTGATGGCTTTGTTGCGCGAGGCGGTGCGCCGTGGCAAGGAAGTGACGGCGGTGGTCGAGCTGAAGGCGCGCTTCGACGAAGAGGAGAACATCAACTACGCCGAGCGCCTCGAATCGGTGGGTGCCCAGGTGGTTTACGGGGTGGTGGGCCTGAAGACGCACGCCAAGATGTTGCTGATCACGCGCCGCGAGGGCAAGGCCATGCGCCGCTATGCCCATCTGTCGACGGGCAACTACAACCCGGGCACCGCGCGCCTGTACACCGACCTGAGCCATCTGACCGCCGATGAGGCACTGACGGCCGATGTCGACCAGGTGTTCGTGCACCTGGCCAGCCAGAACCGGCTGCCCCGGCTGAGCCAGGCGTTGATCGCGCCGTTCCATCTGCACAAGGGCATGATCGAGCGGCTGGAGGCGGCTGCTCAGGCCGCGGCACGGGGCAAGAACGCGCGGGTGGTACTGAAGATGAACGCGCTGACCGACGAGGCCTTGTGCCGTGCACTGGCCCAGGCCTCGCAGGCGGGCGTGAAGATCGACGCCGTTGTGCGCGGCGCCTGCATTCTGCCGGCCGGTGTCCCGGGCGTGACCGACAACATCCAGGTGCGCTCGATCATCGGGCGCCTGCTGGAGCACTCGCGGGTGTTCTATTTCAAGATCGGCGAGCACGAGGAGCTGTGGCTGTCCAGTGCCGACTGGATGAACCGCAACATGCTGCGGCGCATCGAGCTGGCCTGGCCTGTCACCGACCCGTCATTGCGCCAGCGCATCATCGAAGAGTGTCTGGACATCTACCTGGCCGACAATCAGGATGCCTGGCTGCTGCAGCCGGACGGCCGCTACGTGCCGGCAGACCAGATGATCGCGAAACCCCGGGGCAGGAAAGGGCCCGAGCCGGTGTCGGCACAGTCGATGCTGATGGCGCGCCACGGCAGCAAAGGCTGATGTCACCTGGCGACGACAGACGAGGGCCGCACCATGGATCTCATCCTCTGGCGCCATGCACAGGCCCACGACCACCCCGATGGTCCGGCCGGCCGACAAGGCGACGACAAGGACCTGGCCCGGCCACTGACGTCCCGCGGCGAGAAGCAGGCTGTGCGCATGGCACGTTGGCTCGACCGGCAACTGCCGCAGGGCGCGCTCATCTTGTGCAGCCCGGCGGTGCGTGCCGAGCAGACGGCGCGGGCGCTGGGGCGCAAGCTGCACATCGTGCCGGCACTGGCGCCCGAGGCCGATGCACTGGCGGTGCTGGATCAGGTGCAGTGGCCGGTCGGCAAGTCACCCTGTGTGGTCGTGGCCCACCAGCCGACCCTGGGCCGGGTCATTGCGCGTCTGTTGAATCTGCCGGAGGACGCGTGCCCGGTCAGGAAGGGCACCGTTTGGTGGCTGCGCCAGCGCGAGCGCAATGGCCGAGTGCAGACCGTGCTGGTGTGCGTGCAAACGCCCGAGTTGCTCTGAGGGGCGCGCCTCGGCCAGGCCTGAGGCCGGTCTTCAGCGGATGTCGGCCGTCAGTTTCCAGTCCGTCTTCTGCCAGGCAGCCGCTTCCTCGGTCAGCAGCCACGCCGACTGGGGGTAGCGCTTGGCCCAGCCCGGTGCGGTTGTCAGATGGAAGATGCCGGACCGGTAGCTCAGTTGTACCGTTTCGTGCTCAGGCATCTGACGGGCGTGGCACAGCAGCACGGCCAAGCGCAGGCACAGGAGCTGTTTGGCGAACAGTTCCTCGCGCAGGGGGGACTCCATTTTCTTGAGCTTGCCGCGCTGGCCGAGCACCA
>NZ_JAQVEJ010000188.1 GCF_028698005.1 Hydrogenophaga sp. | reverse complement strand
CACGCGCCCGGACACGGCGGCTCTGGCCCTGCCCCGAGATGGCACGCACCGTCCGCGCGGCGTCGATCAGCGATTCCCACGACAGGTCGTCGGAGTAGGCAAAGGCCGTCTTCTCGCCACTGACGGCGCGCACGCCGACGCCCTGGTCGATGCTGAAGCTGCCGGTCTTGACGATGCCTTCCTCCAGGCTCCAGCCCTCGCTGCGCGTGGTCTGGAAGTACAGGTCGGCGTCATCGGCCCCGTGGGACATGATTTCGCCCAGCGCGCGCTGCAGGTGGGTGGTGGTCAGCCCGAAGGGCTGCAGAAGGACACGCTCGGCTTCGGCCAGGCGGGCCAGGGTGGGTTCACGGGCAATCATGGCCCTATTGTAGGAAGCCGGGCTTGTCCATGCTCGGCACAGGGCCCGGCGGCGATGCGCGGTCAGGACTGCATCAGCCGCTTGGACTTTGCGATCGACATCAGCATGCCCAGCCCGATGCCCATGGTGACCATGGCCGTGCCGCCGTAGCTCACGAAAGGCAGCGGCACGCCCACCACCGGCAGGATGCCGCTGACCATGCCCATGTTGACGAAGGCATAGACGAACACATTGAGCGTCAGGGCGCCGGCCAGCAGACGCGAGAACACGGTGGGCGCATCCAGCGCGATGACCAGCCCGCGCCCGATGAAAAACAGGAAGGCCAGCAGCAGGCAGGCGACACCGACCAGGCCGAACTCCTCGGAAAAGGCGGCGTAGATGAAGTCGGTCGTGCGCTCGGGGATGAATTCGAGGTGGGTCTGCGTGCCCTGCATGAAGCCCTTGCCCCAGAGCCCGCCCGAACCGATGGCGATCATGCCCTGGATGATGTGGAAGCCCTTGCCCAGCGGGTCCTTGAACGGGTCCAGCAGCGTGCATACGCGCTGGCGCTGGTATTCGTGCAGGATCTTCCAGTCGACATCGGGGGCACACCATTGGGGCTCCATCACGATGAGCACCACGATGGCGACCGCCGCCACCAGCACCGGCGGGATGATGAGCGCCCAGCTCAGTCCGGCAAAGAAGATGACGAACAGGCCCGAGGCCACCACCAGCAGCGTGGTGCCCAGGTCGGGCTGCTTGAGGATGAGCGCGGCCGGCACGGCCAGGATGATGCCGGCCACCAGGAAGTCCGCCGCCTTCAGCGTGCCCTCACGGCGCTGGAACCACCAGGCCAGCATCAGCGGCATGGCGATCTTCATGATTTCGCTGGGCTGGATCACGATACCCACGTTGAGCCAGCGCTGCGCCCCCTTCTTGACGATGCCGAAGAACTCGACCCCGAACAGCAGCACCACCCCCGCCACATACAGGGGCAGCGCGAGCATCATCAGCCGCTGCGGCGGCACCTGGGAGACCAGGAACATCACGCCGAAGGCCAGCATCATGTTGCGCGCGTGCGCCGCGAATCGCGTGCCGTGGTCGAACCCGACCGAGTACATGGTCACCAGGCCGATACCGGCGAGCAGAAAAATGGCCAGCAGCAGCCACGGATCGAAGCCCGTGAACACAGGTTTGGTGCGTTGCCAGAGGCTCGGGCGATCGATGACGGCGGCCATCCCGCGATTATCCTCTGCGCCATGGACACAACGACGCACCTGCTCTACTTGCACGGATTCCGCTCCTCCCCGCAGTCGGCCAAGGCGCGCCAGGTTGGCGAGCGCGTGCGGCGCGAGCACCCCGGCGTCGTGTGGTGGTGCCCGCCGTTGCCGCCCTCGCCGGCCCGGGCCGCGGCCCTGATCGAGGAAGGTACGCGCGACTGGCCGGCCAGCCGCATGGCGGTGGTCGGCTCCTCGCTCGGCGGCTTCTATGCGCGCTGGCTGTCCCTGCGCCGGGGCTGCACATCGGTGCTGCTCAACCCCGCCGCCCACCCCGCACGCGATCTGGCCCGCCACATCGGCGAGCAGACCGCCTGGCACGACCCGGGCGAGCGCTTCTTCTTCGAACCGGGCTTCGTGGACGAGCTGCGGCAGCTTGAAGCCGATATCGCCGCCATGGCGGGCGACCCCGAGCGCCCGCGCGGCCGGCAACTGGCCGTCATTGCCCAGGGCGACGAACTGCTGGACTGGCGCGAGATGCAGTCCTTCTGCGCGGGCGGCCAGATTCGCCTGCTGCCCGGCAGCGACCACGCGCTGAGCGATTTCGGCGACCACATCGACGCCGTTGTCGCGCACCTGAACCTGGCCGGCTGACCGCTGGCGACCGCAGCGGCATGGGACAATCGCCCCATGCACATTCTGTTCGACGACGCCGGCAAGCTGATGGCCGGCCGCCTCATGGCCGAGACCGACAGCTCCGTCCAGGTGGAGCTGGAGTCCGGCAAGCGGGTCAAGGTGAAGCTGGCCAATGTCCTGCTGCGCTTCGACAAGCCCGCGCCGGCCGCCCTCATCTCGGCGGCCACCGCCCTGGCCTCCGAGATGGAGCTGGAGCTGGCCTACGAATTCGCCCCCGAGGAGGAATTCGGGTTCGCCGACCTCGCCCATGAATACTTCAGCGCCCAGGCCAGCAACGAGCAGCTGGTCGCGGCGCTGATCTGCCTGCAGGGCGCCCCCCACTACTTCCGGCGCGCCAGCAAGGGGCGCTTCCGGAAGGCGCCGCCCGAGATCGTGGCGCAGGCACTGGCCGCGATCGAAAAGAAGAAGCAGATCCAGGCCCAGATCGACGCCTGGGCAGCCGAGCTGCAGGCCGGCCGGTGCCCCGAGGCGGTGCGCCAGCAGTTGTTCCGCATCCTTTTCAAGCCCGACAAGAACGCCCCCGAGTACAAGGCCGTGGTCGAGGCTGCGCGCCAGAGCCACCTGGCACCGCTGGCCCTGCTGCAGAAAGCCGGCGCCATCACCAGCGCCTACCAGTTCCACTGGCAGCGCTTCCTGTTCGAGCACTTCCCCAGGGGCACGGGCTTTCCGGCCATCGAGGCGCCGGCGATCACCGACGAGCTGCCACGGGCGCCGGTGCGGGCGTTCTCGATCGACGATTCGCACACCACCGAGATCGATGATGCGCTGTCCGTGCAGGGCCTGGGCAGCGGCACGGTCGAGCTGGGCATCCACATCGCCGCCCCGGGCCTGGCGGTCACGCCCGACAGCCCGATCGGCCAGATCGCGCGCGAACGCCTGTCCACCGTCTACATGCCCGGCCACAAGATCACCATGCTGCCGGACGACGTGGTGCAGGCCTACACGCTGGAGGCCGGGCGCGACTGCCCCGCGGTCTCCCTGTATGCCACCCTGGACGAGGCCACGCTGGAAATCCGGGCAACACGCACGGCGCTCGAGCGCGTGCCCGTGTCGCTGAACCTGCGCCACGACAAGCTCGACGACGTGATCACGGAAGACTGGCTGGCCGGCGCGGTCCCGGCCGATACGGCACCGCCCGACGTGGCCGCCCTGCAGCCAACCCTGGCCTTCCTGCTGCGCCTGGCCCGGCACCTGAAAGCCCGGCGCGAGGTGGTGCGCGGCAAGCCGGAGACCTTCACGCGGCCCGATTACACCTTCCGGCTCGAAGGCATGGCCGGCGACGAGCCCGACGGCAGCGAGACCGTGCGCATCAGCACCCGCTCGCGCGGCGCCCCGCTGGACCTGATCGTGGCCGAGGCCATGATCCTGGCCAACAGCACCTGGGGCCAGTGGCTGGCCGACACCGGCGTGCCCGGCATCTACCGCAGCCAGGCCAGCCTGGCCCCGGGCATCAAGGTGCGCATGGGCACCAAGGCCCTGCCACACGCGGGCATCGGCGTGCGCTGCTACGCCTGGAGCACCTCGCCGCTGCGCCGCTACGCCGACCTGGTCAACCAGTGGCAGATCATCGCCTGCGCCCGCCACGGCAACACGGCCGCGCTGGTGGCGCCGTTCAAACCCCGGGACGCCGGCCTGCTGGCCGTGCTCAGCGCCTTCGACGCTGCCTACGGCGCCTACAACAGCCACCAGCACGGCATGGAACGCTTCTGGACCTTGCGCTACCTGCGGCAGGAGGGCATCACCGAGCTGACGGCCAGCCTCATCAAGGACAACCTGGTGCGTGCCGACACGCTGCCGCTGGTGTTGCCCGTGATCGGCGTGGAAGGCCTGCCCCGGGGCGCCCAGGTGCGGGTGCGACTGGGCGAGATCGACGAGATCAGCCTGGAGGTCGGAGGGACCGTGATCGAGCGCCTGGATGGCCAGGCCACACCGGCCAGCGACGACGCCGAAGCCGGCGAGGACGACGACGATGCGGCAATGGCCGGGCCGCTGCACCTGGCCATCGACGACGAGGCCGGCGAGGCCCCGGGCGAGGGCGTGCCCGCACCTGCTGCCGCCTCCGAGCAGGGATAATCGCCGCGTGAAATCGCTGACGGTCCTCTTGCGGCAACTGACCACGCTCCAGATCGCGCTGGGGGTATCGCTGGTCGCTCACGCTGCCCTGCTGACCGTGCGTTTCGTTCATCCGGAAGGCTTCAACCGGGTGTTCCGGGACACCCCGCTGGAGGTGATCCTCGTCAACGCCAGCAGCGACCAGCGGCCCGACCGGGCGGCGGCGATCGCCCAGGCCAACCTGGCCGGCGGTGGCGACGCGCCCGACCAGCGGCGCGCGACCTCGCCCCTGCCGCCGAGCCCGAACGCCCGCATCGGCGACACCGTGAACGAGGACGAACGCCGCCTCGAGGCCCTCAAGCAGCAGCAGAGCCAGTTGCTGGCCCAGGTCCGGCGCGAACTGGCCCGGCTGTCGGCACCGGACCGGTCCGAGGACGGCGGCCAGCAGCAGACCCAGGAGCAACGCGAGCGCAAGCGCCAGGCGCTGGTCAAGATCCTGGCCGAGATCGAAAAGCGCATCAACGAAGAGAATGCGCGTCCACGCAAGCGCTACGTCAGTCCGGCCACCCGCGAAGAGGTCTACGCGGTCTACTACGACGCCCTGCGCCGCAAGATCGAGGACCGGGGCACCGCGAACTTTCCGGAGGCCGGCGGCCGCAAGCTCTACGGCGAGCTGACCATGGTCATCACCATCAACCACACGGGCCAGGTGCTCGACACCGAGGTGGCGCTGCCCTCGGGCAACCGGGCACTCGACGCGCGCGCGCAGGCGATCGTGCGCAGCCTGCAGTTCGGCCGCTTCAACGAGGCCATGCGCCGCCGTGCCGACCAGATCGTGGTGGT
>NZ_JAQVEJ010000187.1 GCF_028698005.1 Hydrogenophaga sp. | reverse complement strand
TCGGGATCGGCATCCCAGCCGAGCTGGAAGTCGATGCGCCAGACGTTGTCGCTCTGCTTGTGCAGCAGCACACTCTGGTTGGGGTGGAAGGGCGGGTCGAACCAGAACCAGCGCTCGGCCGGGTAGTCGGCCTTCATCACCACGTCGGCAATGAGGAAGCGGTCCTTGAACACGTGGCCATCGATGTCCAGCCCGAGCTGGCGGCGCACGTTCGAGCGTGCTCCGTCGGCCACGATCACCCAGTCGGCATCGATGTCGAACGGGCCGTCGGGCGTGTCCACCGATAGGCGTGCCCCCTCCGCCGCCGGCTGCACCGAGGTCACACGGTAGTTCCAGCGCAGGTCCACCCCCAGCTCGGTGGCGCGCTGCACCAGCGCCTCCTCCAGGTGGTACTGCTGCAGGTTGATCATGCCCGGACGCTTGTGGCCCGGCTCGGGCACGAGGTTGAACTGGTAGACCTCCTCGTCGCGCAGGAAGGTGCGCCCCACGTTCCAGCTCACGCCCTTGTCCACGATGCGCTCGCCCACCCCGAGGCGGTCGAGGATCTCCAGCGCCCGCTTGGCGTAGCAGACCGCGCGCGAGCCGAAGGAGACGCTGTCCTCCTCGTCGAACAGCAGCACCTCCAGCCCGTGCAGACGGGCGTCGATGGCGGCGGCCAACCCCACCGGTCCGGCCCCGATGACCACCAGAGACCGGCGCTGCGGTGCACCGGCCATCAGGTCCTCCGGCGCGCGATAGGGAAACGTGGGGTAGGTATAGGTGGCCAAGGGCTTGTCTCCGGTCGGAACGATTCGGATCGAACTCTACCGCATAATTTCTTCATGGTAAATACGTTTACCTAAACGTAATTGCAGCGCCGACACAAAAAAGCCCCGGCAGACCCACCGCCAGGGCTTTCGATCGGGCGACGGTGACGCCCCTGCCGTGGGCACCGGGTGGCGTCAGCCGTGCTCGGGCGAGTGCACCACCGTCACCGGCACCGGTGAGTCCCTGAGCACCGCCTGGGAAACCGAGCCCATGAAGACCGACTTCAGGGCCCCGGCACCCCGGGCACTGAGCACGATGGCATGGCAGGCAAACGCCTCCTGCTGCTCCAGGATCGCCTGCGCCGGGTCGCCCGTGACCACCACGGCCTCGACCGTCTGGCCGGCTGCCTGCAGCAGTGCCAGCGCATCACGCAACTGGTCCTTGCCGGCCGACTCGCTGACCTGCTGCAGCACCTGCGGGTCGCGCGCCACCACCACCTCGTAGAGGTTGGCCGGCTCCTGCACATTGACCAGCACAAAACGCGCCTTCAGTCCGTGCCCCACCAGTTCCAGCGCATGGCGCACCGCCGCCAGGGCCAGTTCGGACCCATCGACCGGGATCAGTATCTTGTGCATTCCGTCATCTTCCTTCCTGCGGTTTCAACGGGGCCTTTCGTTGAGCACGTACCAGTACAGCTCGATCTGGCCCGCCACGTCGATGAACTTGTCGAAGCTCACCGGTTTCTCGATATACGAGTTGACCCCCAGATCATAGGCCGCCAGCAGATCGCGGTCCTCGCGCGAGGACGTCAGCATCACCACCGGAATGCGGCGGTGGCGCGGATGCTCCTTGAGCTGCCGCAGCACCTCCAGTCCGTTGACCTTGGGCAGGTTGATGTCCAGCAGGATCACCGCCGGCGGTGCCTCGCCCGCATCCCAGCGCTCCATGAAGGCCAGTGCCTCCTCGCCATCGCGCGCCACGTCGATGCGGTTGGAAAAGCGCTTGCGTTCGAAGGCGCGCAGCGTCAGGTCCAGGTCCATGGGGTTGTCCTCGACCAGCAGCAGCGAGGGTGCGGGGAAGCTCGGCAGGTTCATGACGATGGGAACTCCAGGTAGAACACAGCCCCTTGCCCGGGCGCACTCTCCGCCCGGACGCGACCGTTCATGCGCTCAGCCGCCTTGGCCACCAGCGCCAGGCCGACACCGGTGCCGGCATAGTCCTCGACCCGGTGCAGCCGCTGGAAGATGCCGAAGATGCGATCGCAATACTTCATATCGAAACCGATGCCGTTGTCGCGCACCCAGATGCGCCGACACCCGTCGGCCTCCTCGGCACCGATCTCGACTCTCGGCGGCGTGCTGTCGCGGCTGAACTTGACGGCATTGCCGACCAGGTTGCGCAAGGCCACCGCCAGGCCTTCGCGGTCGACCGACAGGCGCATGGCGCCGACCCGGTTGTCCACCCGGGTACCCAGCCGTTCGATGTCACCGGCACAGGCCTCCAGTGCCTGTTCCACCAGCGGCCGCACCTCGGCGTCCTGGCACGTCATCTGCCGACGCTCCATGCGCGAGTAGTCCAGCAGATCCTCGATCAGGCAACCCATCTGCTCGACGCTGCGGCGGATGCGCGCCACGAACAGGCGGCCCTCCTCGTCCAGCCTGGGAGCGTACTCCTCCTGCAAGAGCTGGCTGTAGCCGTCGATGCCGCGCAGGGGCGCCTTCAGGTCGTGCGAGACCGAGTAGGTGAAGGCCTCCAGTTCCTGGTTGGCCCTGCGCAGTTGCTCGGTGCGTTCCACCACCCGCCGTTCGAGCGCCTGATTGGCCTCCCTCAGGCGCTCCTCCGCCTGGCGCAGTTGCTGGCTGCGCTCTTCCACCAGCGCCAGGTTCCGCTGGCGCTCGGTCACGTCCTGGATGGTCGTGAACAGGTGCTCCAGGTGGCCTTGCGTGTCGTAGACGGCGCGCACGACCATCTCGGTGTGCACGACGGCGCCGTCCCGGCGGATGAAGCGCTTCTCCATCTGGTAGCCGTCGCGCCGGCCGGCCAGCAGCTCGTCGAACAGGCTCACATTCGCGGCCACGTCGTCGGGGTGCGTCATCTCGACCCAGGTCCTGCCCAGCAGTTCCTCCCGCTCGTAGCCCAGGATCTCGCACAGCCGCCCGTTCACCTCCAGCCAGCGCTTGTCGGCCGCCGAGGAAATCGCCATGCCGATGAAAGGCAATTCGAAAAAGCGGCGCACCAGGGCTTCGCGCTCCTGCCGGGCCCGCTCCGCCATGCGACGGTCCGTGATGTCCAGCAGGATGCCGGTGGCGCGCATGACCGCGCCCTGCCCGTCCCACTCGATGCGGGTACGGTCCTCCACCCAGGCCCAGCCGCCATCGGCACGTCGAATGCGGTACGCCTGCGTGGCATGGGCTTCATCGCCACTGAAACACGGTTCCCGGCTCGCCATCACCCCGTCCAGATCGTCCGGGTGGATGAAATCCCGGTACATCCGGCCACTGGCGGTGAAATCCGTCGGCACATAGCCCCACTGCGACACGCCATCACTGATGCGCAGCACCGGCCAGCCGGCCCCCATGTGCCATTCCACCACCACGGCCGGCGACCGGTTGATGAGATTGTTCATGTACAGGAGACGCTGCTGATTGTGCTGCAGACGCTCGGCCATCCGGTCAACGGCCTGGCCAATCAACCCCAGTTCGTCGGCACCGCCCACCCCGGTGCGCCGCTCCAGCTGGCCGGCGCCCATGTCCTCCACCGCGGCCACCATGCGGCGCGCGCGGCGAAACCAGACGGTATCGAGAAACGCCCACAGCAGTGCGGCGGCCAGCAGCGCCAGCAGGACGTCGCGCGACAGATCGGCCAGCACCGCCGCCCGGCGCTCGGACAGGGTACCCTGTCCGGCCACCTCCTCGCCCAGCTCCGGCAGTTGCATCACATACCGCAGGCCCAGCATCAGCAGGAAGACCACCATCAGGAACAGTGGCACCCAGTGCCGTCCCGCCAGCGGCAGCCAGCGCCCGTTCACCGCTCCCTCCACGCCGGCATGCGGGGCGCCGGTATGGACAACACACACCCCGACCCACCCGGACAGGATAGGCGCTGGCGCAACCCTGGCAATGGTGGCGAGGTCCTCATAGGACCGGAAGGAGATGTTCCATGCGGATGGCCTCCGGTGTGCAGCTTGCAACATTTTGACACCAGTCGCCGAATTCATGCTGGACACGTTCGCGTTTCGGCATGTCACCGGTCGGGACGGCCGCGCACCGGTGCAAGCGTCTGGTGCGCACCGGCGGCCTGCCCGACATCGACCGGGCGTTGCAACATGAAACCTCAGCCAACGCCTGAGCAGCGGGGTCCGCTCACATCCGCTTGGCGATTTCTTCCAGCATCACCTCGGTCGCACCGCCGCCGATGGCCTGCACCCGCGCGTCGCGCGCCATGCGCTCGATCGCCGTCTCGCGGATGAAGCCCATGCCACCGTGGAACTGCAGGCAGTCGTACATCACCTCGTTGACCAGGGTGCCGGCCAATGCCTTGATCATCGACACCTCCTGCACGAGCGCGTGCCCCTGGGCCTCGCGCCAGGCGGTCTGGTAGATCAGCGCGCGCACGGCCTCCACCTGCGCCAGCCGCTTGGCGAGCTGGTGCCGCACCGCCTGCTTGTCCCAGAGCGTCGCGCCGAACGCGCGGCGCTCGCGCGTCCACGACAACGCCAGCTCGATCGCGCGCGAGGCCTCGCCCATGGCCTGCGCGCCGAGCACGATGCGTTCGTTCTGCAGGTTTTTCACCAGTGCGTAAAAGCCCCTGTTCTCCTCGCCCAGCAGGTTGCCCGCCGGGATGCGGCAGTCGTTGAAGACCAGCTCGGCCGTGTCGCTCGAGAGCCACCCGTGCTTGCGCAGCGGCCGCGCCACCGAAAAACCCGGCGTGCCCTTTTCCACGATGAACATCGAGATCTGGTGGTTGCGCCCCGGCTCGCCGGTCTTGGCCGCGACGAAGTAGATGTCGCCGTGCACGCCGTTGGTGATGAACATCTTCGAGCCGTTGAGCACCCAGTGGTCGCCCTCGCGGCGCGCCGTGGTGCGCATGCTGGCCAGGTCCGAACCGGCATCGGCCTCGGTCATGGCCACCGCCGCGATCTTCTCGCCCCGGATGATGGCCGGCAGGTAGCGCGCCTTCTGCTCGGGCGTGCCGGCATGGTGCAGGTGCGGACTGGCCATGTCGGTGTGCACCAGCACCGTGACCGCGAAGCCGCCGTAGCCCGAGCGGCCCAGCTCCTCGGCCAGCACCACGGTCGAGAGCACGTCCAGCTCGCTGCCGCCATGGGCACTGTCGTAACGCATGCCCAACCAGCCCATCTCCCCCATCTCGCGCAGGATCTCGCGCGGCACGAAGCCGGCCTCCTCCCATGCGTCGGCGTTCGGCAGC
>NZ_JAQVEJ010000186.1 GCF_028698005.1 Hydrogenophaga sp. | reverse complement strand
ACGCAGCGTGAAC
Source organism: Hydrogenophaga sp. (assembly GCF_028698005.1). Lineage (GTDB taxonomy): Bacteria > Pseudomonadota > Gammaproteobacteria > Burkholderiales > Burkholderiaceae_C > Hydrogenophaga. Next base: position 5,183 of record NZ_JAQVEJ010000186.1, on the reverse strand, counting down.
TGGCGCAAATGGCCGGACTGTCCTTGGGGGCGTTGCGCAAACTCGAAAGCGACGGTCAGTGCTCGCTGGAAACGCTGGTCCGTGTCGCGCAGGCACTTGGCTTGCTGGAGGCGCTGGACGATCTCTTCGTGCTCAAACGGCAATCCATCGCCCAGATGGAGCAGGTGGACCTTGTGAGCCGCCGCCAGCGTGCGCCGCGTAAGAAAACATCATGAAGCTGCTTACCGTACATTATTGCGGCTGGGGAGAAGACTGGCCGTTGGGACGCTTGGCCGATGACGGTCAATCCCTGCTCTTCGAATATTCTCCCGAAGCCTTGTCTCAAGGCTTGGAACTGTCGCCCTTGCACCTCAAGCTGCGTGCGGATGCTTACGGAGGTTTTCCGATCCATTTGCATCGCCTTCCGGGCCTGATCGCCGACAGTCTGCCTGACGGCTGGGGTTTGCTGCTGATGGATCGGTTGTTCCGTCAACACGGCTTGCGCCATCCCGGGCCACTGGACCGGCTGGCCTTCATTGGTGAGCGCGCGATGGGCGCGTTACGCTTCGTTCCGGCAAGCGACGCCGGCGCCCACGAGCCCGACTGGTCCTTGCTGGCGCTGGCCGAGCAAAGCCGTCTCGCGCTCGCGGGCGAGGCGGGGGCAGCCCTGCGCGAGCTCGCGCTCACCGGCGGCTCACCGCAAGGGGCCAGGCCCAAGGCCTTGGTGCAGTACGACGCAATGACCGGGCAAGTCAGCACCCGTCCGGATGCGCCCGGCAGTCCCTGGCTGGTCAAGTTCCCGGCGCAGAACGAACACAAAGAGGTTTGCGTCATCGAGCAGCTCTATGCCGAGTTGGCTCGGGATTGCGGACTGGATGTGCCCGAAAGTCGTTGGTTCGACCTTAGCCCCGAACTGGCCGCCTTCGGCGTCGCGCGCTTCGACCGGGAGGGAGGGCAACGCGTCCCGGTGCACAGTCTGGCTGGATTGTTGCAAGTGGATTTTCGCCTGCCCGGTGCCACCGACTATACCGCCTTCCTGCGGGCTACCCGTTTCCTGACGCGCGACGAGCGCGAAGTGGAGAAAGCCTACGCACGAGTCGTCTTCAATGTGCTTTTCCACAACCGTGACGACCATCCCAAGAATTTCGCGTGGCGTCTCGGGCCTGACCGGCGCTGGCGTCTGGCTCCGGCATTCGACCTGACCTTCAGCGAAGGCCCGATGGGCCAGCATCACCTGGACGTTTGCGGCGAAGGTGCTGCCATCGAACGCCGGCATTTATTGCGTCTAGCGGAGGAAGGTGGCGTCCCAAGGAAACGGGCGGAAGAGGTCATCGAGCGGATGTTGCTGCAGGCAAGCTCATTGGGTGAGCGGTTGGAGCGTGCGCCGATCAGGCAGATGCTGGCGCAACAGATAAAATCCACTATTGATGCCTGTCGCCGGCGTCTGGAAAGCTGAATCCGAGCCGGCGCAACGGCGCCAGATCACGGTTGAACGTACTCAATGCTGAGTTTCTTGAGTACAAACATGAGTATGTTTTTTAATGGAGCAGCATGGTGAACTGTTCATTCAATGACTTGCAGTCACAATCGCTGTTCAACGTCTGAGCACCATACCGAGGCCGCGCGTCAGGAACCCCAGCGCCTGGCCCGGCGTGTGGCCACGCTGGTGCCCTGCTCGCGCACCGAGGCCGAGCGCTACATCGCCGGTGGCTGGGTGAGGGTGGACGGCCAGGTGGTGGACCGGCCCGAGGCGCGCGTGCGCGATCACCAGCAGGTCAGCATCGACCCGGCCGCCACGGCCGAGCCGCTGCCGCTGGCCACCGTGCTGTGGCACAAGCCGGCCGGCGTGGCCGTGCCCGACGCGCTGCACCTGCCCACCGGGCTGGCGCTGCAATGGTTCGACGCGCCGCACCGCTGCGCGGCCGAACACAAGCTCGGGGCGCTGCCGCGCGCGCAACTGCACCGCCTGCAGCCGCTGCTGCCCCTGACCATCGATGCCGCGGGGCTGATGGTCCTGACCCAGCACCCGGCGATCTCCCGCCGCCTGACCGAAGGTGTCCGCGATCTGGAGCAGGAGTGGCTGGTCGATCTGCCGGCGACCCGGGAGCCGGCCTCGGACGATGCGCGGGCGGCCTGGCTGGCAGCGGCGCAGCGCGCCAGAACCGAAGAGGCGCGCCGCCACCCGCCCCTGCGCGTCAGTTGGCAGAGCGACACCCGCCTGCGCATCGCCGCCAAGGGCTGGACGGCACAGGCCCTGGCGCGCCACCTGGCCGCGGCCGATGTGCCGCTGGGGCAACTGCGGCGCCAGCGCATCGGGCGCGTCGGCCTGTCCGGGCTGGCCGTCGGCCAGTGGCGTCAACTGGGCATGGGCGAGCGCTTCTGAACCCGGGCCGCCCACAGGCTCAACCCGATCGCGCCGATCATCAGCGCCAGCGCCCAGTGGTGCAGGCCCTGCAGGCCGCCCCGCGCGATCAGCGCGCCGCCGAGGGCGGCGCCCATGGCCTGGCCGCCATAGATGGCCGACGTGTTCAGGGCCACCGTGGCCGGTGCCAGCCAGGGCGACATCTGCACCAGCCGCGCCTGCTGCGCCGAGTTGGAACCGAAGCACCCCAGTGCCCAGGGCACCATCACCAGCGCCTGCAGCCACAGGGCATGCGTGCCCAGCGGCCACAGCGCCATGCCCAGGGCCATCAGGCCCAGCGTCACCGCCACCGCGCGGGCCGGCCCGATGCGGTCGATCCGGCGCGAGACCAGCATGTTGCCCAGCAGGCCGAAGCTGCCGAACCACAGGAACAGCAGGGAGATCCGGTCGCTGGACAGGTGCAGGACCTGGTCCAGGTAGGGCGCGAAGTAGGCGAACAGGGTGAACTGCCCGAAAGCCGAGACCAGGGTGACGGCCACGGCCAGCATCAGCGGCGCCGAGCCGAGCGTGTCGGCCCAGGCCTGCCGGTTCAGCGGCGCCGGCCGAACGCCGCGCGGCAACTCGGCCCGCAGCCAGATGGCGCAAAGCAGGGCCAGCACGGCGATCAGGCCGAATGCCCAGCGCCAGCCCAGGTAGCCGCTGATCCACGAGGCCAGCGGCATGCCCAGCACCGAGGCCACCGACCAGCCCAGGAACACGAAGGTGATGGCCCGCCCGCGCTGGTGCGCGGGTACCAGCAGGCCCACGCTGGCGGCGGCCTGCGGCGTGAAGATGGCCGGTGCGATGACCGCCAGCACGCGCATGGGCAGCAGCGCGCCGTAGCTCGGGGCGAGCGCGCACAGGCCCAGGAACAGCGCGTACCAGAGCATGGTCAGCGCCAGCAGCCGGCGCCGGTCCCAGCCCGCCACGAGCATGGCCAGCAGCGGCGCGCCGATGCCCATGACGATGGCGCCGGCCGTGATGAGCTGGCCCGCCTGCGGAATCGATACCTGCAGCGACCGGCTGATGTCGTTGAGCGTGCCGGGCACGGCCATGACGCCGGAGCCGATGACGAAATTGCCGGCCATCAGCGCCCACAGCGCGCGCGAGGGGGAGGGTGGGGCAGCAGGTGTCGGCGATGGTGGCATGGCGCGGTAGTATCGCGGCGGCCCGGGCCTGCCGTTGTCGCCAGCGTGCCCGCCCCACGACGCTGTGTGGTGCCCGTGCCGGCGCCGGCACCGCACCGCCGTCTGTGGTATCAGAGCGCCAGGCCGCCGGGGAACACCCACAGCAGCGCGGCCGTCATCGTCAGGTAGCGCAGGAACTTGCCGATGGCCATGTAGCCCATGCACGGCAGCAGCGGAAACTTCAGCCAGCCGGCCACCGCGCACAGCGGATCGCCGACCACCGGCAGCCACGACAGCAGGCAGGCCTTGGGGCCGAAGCGCTCGAGCCATTGCAGGGCCCGCAGCTCGGTCGGCTGGCCGTGCCGGACCCGGTCCACCGCCCGGTGGGTGCCATAGCCCATGAACCAGCTGATGGCGCCGCCCAGCGTGTTGCCGACCGTGGCCACGAGCACCGCCGCCCAGAACAGCTCGGGGTTGAGCTTGACCAGCCCGAACACCGCCGGTTCCGAGCCCATGGGCAGCAGCGTGGCCGACACCAGCGCCACGACGAAGACGGTGCTCAGCCCGACTTCGGGCAGGGCCAGCAGTTGCATCAGCGCGGTGAACCAGTCGGGCATGGGGGTGTGGCGAGGTGTCGGATGCGAGAGCATATCGCCTGCTGAAAAAACAGGCAGGTACAATGCCCATTCTGCGCGCGTGCCTGCTGCCACGCCTGCGCCCGCCTGATCCCCGCCCCGCCGACCGTCCGCCTCATGCAACTGGGTCCTTACCAATTGCCCAACGCCCTGTTCGTTGCGCCCATGGCGGGTGTGACGGACCGGCCGTTCCGCAAGCTGTGCAAACGGCTGGGGGCCGGCTACGCGGTCAGCGAGATGGTGACCAGCCGACCCGATCTGCAGGACAGCCTCAAGACCTCGCGCCGTGCCGACCACCGTGGCGAGCCCGGCCCGATCGCGGTGCAGATCGCCGGCACCGACGCGCGCATGATGGCCGATGCCGCCCGCTACAACATCGACCGCGGCGCGCAGATCATCGACATCAACATGGGTTGCCCGGCCAAGAAGGTGTGCAACAAGTGGGCCGGCTCGGCCCTGATGCAGGACGAGGCGCTGGCCATCGGCATCGTCGAGGCCGTGGTCGCCGCCTGCGCGCCGCACGGCGTGCCCGTCACCCTCAAGATGCGCACCGGCTGGAGCGCCGACGGCCGCAACGCGCCCACCATCGCCCGCGCCGCCGAGGCCGCCGGCGTGCAGATGCTCACCGTCCATGGACGCACGCGCGAACAGGGCTACCGCGGCGTGGCCGAGCACGACACCGTGGCCGGCATCAAGCAGCAGGTGCGCATTCCCGTGGTCGCCAACGGCGACATCGATTCGCCGCGCAAGGCCGCCGAGGTCCTGCGCCAGACCGGCGCCGATGCCCTCATGATCGGCCGCGCGGCCCAGGGCCGCCCCTGGATCTTCCGCGAGATCGCGCACTACCTGGCCACCGGCCAGGAGGCGCCACCACCCGAGCTGGGCGAGGTCAAGTCCTGGCTGCTCGACCACCTGCAAGACCATTACCAGCTTTACGGCGAATACACCGTCGTGCGCAGCGCGCGCAAGCACCTGGGCTGGTACGCGCAGGCCCTGCCGGTGCCGGCCACCGAAGCCGCGGCGTTCCGCCAGCGCATCAAC
>NZ_JAQVEJ010000185.1 GCF_028698005.1 Hydrogenophaga sp. | reverse complement strand
CGCGCTTCGTGCTGATCGACGCGCCGCGCAGCGACGATCAGGCGCAGATCGAGCGTGTGGCCGGCCAGCGGCTGCGCGAGGAGGGTCTGCCCACCATCGGCATTCACGTCATGAGTCCGCCGATGCGCCTGCGCGCACCCCATCTGGACAAAGAACAGGCGCAGCGCGTGTTCGACTACTACGTGGGCGGCACGCGCGTCAACCACGAACGGCTGTTCCAGTACCTGCAGGCCGTCCTTCAGGGCGGCGATCCGGGCGCCATCGCGCCACCGCTGGCCTTGCCCGATGGCGGCATCTACCACCCCGGCCACGACCAACTGGTGTTTGGGCAACTGGCGCCGTACCTGGCCTGGTGGGCGGTCCGGGCGGGCCGCCCCTGGCAGGGCATGCCGGTGATCGGCGTCGAGATATCGTCCAGCTACATCTCCGATGGCCAGCAGCGCATGCTGGACGAAACCGTGCAGGCCATCGAGCAGGCGGGCGCCTTGCCCCTGATGTTCTACCGCAGCTCGCGTGTGGCCCGCGCAGGGCGGGAGGCGGCGGCCGCGGGCCAGCCCGGGGCCGCCGGCCGGCCGCCGCGTGGCGGTGGCAGCGGACGTCCGGTCGCGGCCGGCGGCCCCGGGGCGCCTGCGGGTGCCGGGCAGGGCGCGGGTTTTCCCAACCCCAGGGCCATCGCCGCCGTCGCCGTGAACGAGCCGCTCATCACCCACGAGGGCCAGGTCTTGCCGCAGGTGCTGCTGGTCAACACCTTCCTCGGCGTCGATCCCGAGGCGCGCAAGGCCTGGCATCAGGCCATGGGGGTGCCGGTCATCAACGTGCTCGCCTACCGCACGGGCACGCGTGCCGAGTACCACCAGGACACGGTGGGCGTGAACAGCTTCTACCTGCCGTTCACGCTGACCAATGCCGAGTACATCGGCCTGCAGGACCCGGTGGTGCTGACCGCCAACGAAGGCGGCGAGCTCGTGCCCATGCCCGAGCAGATGGACATGCTGATCGGCAAGGCCGTGAACCTGGCGCGCCTGCAGACCATGGCCAACGCCGACAAGCAGGTGGCGCTGTTCTTCTGGAACCACCCGCCGGGGGAAAAGAACCAGGGCGCGTCCAACCTGAACGTGCCGCGCTCCATCGAGCACCTGGTAGCGCAGCTCAGGGCCGAGGGCTATGCCTTCGAGCCCACCACCGAGCAGGACATCATCACCGCCGTGGGCCAGATGCTGCGACCGGCTTACCGCCCCGGCACGCTGGCCGAACTCATGCGCACGGCGCATTGGGACTTCCTGCCGCTGGCCGACTACCAGCGCTGGTTCGCCACGCTGCCACCCGAGGTGCGCCAGGCGGTGAACCGGTTCTGGGGCCCGGCCGAGCAAAGCGCCTGGATCGCCCACCCGCAGGGGGTGAGCGGGTTCGTGATCCCGCGCCTGCAACTGGGCAATCTCGTGGTGCTGCCGCAGCCCATGCGCAGCGAGAGCGCCGCCGGTCACCACGACGAGAAGAAGCTGTTCCACGATACCAAGGTGCCGCTGAACCACTTCTACATGGCCACCTACCTGTGGGCGCGAGAGCAGTTCAAAGCCAGCGCCATTGTGCACTTCGGCACCCACGGCACGCAGGAATGGACGCCCGGCAAGGAGCGCGGCCTCTGGGCGTTTGACGACCCGAACATCCTGGTGGGCAACACGCCCGTCGTGTACCCGTACATCGTCGACAACATCAGCGAGGCCATCCACGTCAAGCGCCGCGGGCGCGGCGTGATCGTGAGCCACCAGACTCCCGCGTTCGCGCCGGCCGGCCTGTCCGACGACTTCGTGAAGATCAACGACCTGATCCGCGAATACCAGTCGCTGGACAGCGGGCTGGTCAAGGACAGCAACCGCCAGCGCATCATCGGGCAGGCGCTGAAGATGAACATGCACAAGGACATGGGCTGGCAGGTGGCCGACCTGGAACGCGATGTCGACAAGTTCCTGCGCGACATCGAGGACTATCTGGAAGACCTGGCCTCGGCCATGCAGCCGCTGGGGCTGCACACCCTGGGCCGGGACGCCGAACGCGCCCACCTCATCAGCAACGTGATGCAGATGCTGGGCCAGCCCCTGTACGAACTGACCGGCGTGAACAATGCCAAGGCCGCGTTCAAGGGGGACTACCAGGCGCTGCAGCAGACCCGGCCCTATCGTTTCGTCGAGGACTACGTGTTTTCCGACCGGCCACTGGACGAACTCGCCGACACCCGGCTGCGCGCGCTGGCCCTGCGTGGGCGCCAGTTCCGGGCGGACCTGCGGGCGGCCTGGGAGATCGAGGGCGTGAGCCGGGGGCTGTCGGCGCGCTGGATCGACCCGTCCTACGGCGGCGATCCGATCCGCAACCCGGACGCCTTGCACACCGGGCGCAACATGTACGGCTTCGACCCCGGACGCGTGCCGACGCGTGCCGCCTACGAGGCCGGGCGCCAGGCGGTGCAGCAGCTCATCACCAGCTACCAGGCCACGCACGGCAAGTTTCCCGAGAAGCTGGCCTTTTCCATGTGGAGCACCGAGACCATGCGCCACCTGGGCATGCTCGAAGCGCAGGTCCTCTACGCCATGGGCGTGCGGCCCCGCTGGGACGAAGGCGGGCGCGTGGTGGGCATGGAGGTGATTGCGCCGGCCGAACTCGGGCGCCCGCGCATCGACGTGGTGATCTCGCTCACCGGCCTGTACCGCGACCAGTTCCCGAACGTGATGGAGCGCTTCAACGAAGCCGTGGTCATGCTGGCGGCCTTGCAGGAAGACGGTCAGCCCAACTTCATCAAGGCCAACACCGAGCGCATCCAGGCCGCGCTGCTGGCCCAGGGGGTCCAGCCCGAGGACGCCCACGAGTTCGCGCTGACGCGGGTCTTCGGCAATGAAAGCGGGGACTACAGCACCAAACTCACCGACGCTTCACTGGCGTCCGACACCTGGGACGAGGGCGATGGCAAGCTCGAGAGGCTCTACCTCTCGCGCATGTCCTGGGCCTATGGCCCCAACACCGCGAACTGGAGCCGCAAGCTCAGCGACGGCCAGGGTCGGGAGATCAACGCCTACGCCGAGCACCTGCGTGGCACCAGCGCGGCCGTGTTCTCGCGTTCCAGCAACCTGCGCGGCCTGCTCGACACCGACCACCCGTTCGAGTACCTGGGCGGCATCTCCCAGGCGGTGAAGTTCCTGGATGGCCAGAACCCGCCGCTGTACATCTCCAACATGCGCGACCCGAACAAGGCCAGGCTGGAGACGGCGGAGCGGTTCATGGCCACCGAGCTGCGGGCGGTCTATCAGCATCCCAACTGGATCCAGGAGATGCAAAAGGAAGGCTATGCCGGCACGCTGCAGATGCTCAACACGGTGAACAACTTCTGGGGCTGGCAGGTGATGGACCGCCACGTGGTGCGCGACGACCAGTGGCAGGCATTTCACGACACCTACGTCAAGGACCGCTACCGGCTGGGTCTGCGCGCGTGGTTTGAACAGTCCAACCCGACGGCGCTGGCCCAGGTGGCCGAGCGCATGCTGGAAGCGATCCGCAAAGACTACTGGAAGGCCGACGAACAGACCCGGCGCGAGCTGGTGCAGGTCTACCAGGAGGTGGCGGCCAAGCACGACGTGTTCACCGCCAACGAGGCGTTCAAGGCCTACGTGAAGACGCTGGCGCAGGGCTTCGGGCTGGCCGGCCAGGCGCCTGCAGCGCGCGCATCGGCCCCATCCGCCGCGCCCAAACCCATGGCCGCCCGGCCACCCGACGAGCCCCGCGAACCTCCCTCGGCACCCGAACCACCCACCGTGCGCGGGCAGACGCTGCATGAAGTGCGGCACGACGCCACGGTCCGGCAGCTCATCTGGATCTATGGCTGGATCGCCGCCGGCATCGTGCTCGCCGGCATGCTGTTCCAGGCCTGGCGCATGCGCCGGGCTGCCCGCTTGACCCCTCCTGTTGCAACGAAAGCCCCGTCATGAATGCGATTGAAAGTGTCCTGTACGAGATGTCGAAGTTCTTCCTGACGCCCGTGCTGGTGTTGTTGTGCCTGATGTTCGTGTATGCCCTTTTCAGCCTGGGACAACTGAGCATCGACCTGCTGGCGCGCACGCGCCGGCCGCACGGGCTGCGGCCACTGCACCGCTACTGGCAGCGCCACGCCCACCTGGGTGAGGACGGGCTGGAGTTGCATGTGTTGAAACAACTGGAGGTGCAGCGCATCGTCAGCCGCGTGGCCCCCATGCTGGGGCTGGTGGCCACCATGATCCCCATGGGGCCGGCGCTGGTGGCGGTGGCCGCGGGCAACACCAAGGGCATGGCCGACAACCTGGTGGTGGCCTTTGCCGCGGTCATCGTGGCGTTGCTGGCGGCGGCCATCACCTTCGTGGTGCAAACCGTGCGCCGGCGCTGGCTGCTGGAAGAACTCAACGCCTTGCTGCGGGTTGGCCCCGCCAGCGTCGCCAGCGTCGCTACCGAGGTCGCCCATGTCGGATAAGCGCCGCATGAAGCTCGACATCCTGGGCGACTCGGACGAGGACGATCCCATCCTCTCGGTGGTCAACATCATCGACGTGTTTCTGGTGGTCATCGCCGTGCTGCTGGTGGCCGTGGTCGAGAACCCGCTCAACCCGTTCGCGACCCAGGACGTGGTGGTCATCCGGAACGCCGGCAAACCCGACATGGACATGCTGGTCAGGCAGGGCAACGAACTCAAGCACTACCAGTCGTCCGGGCAGATCGGCGAGGGCCAGGGCATGAAGGCGGGTGTGGCGTACCGCATGAAAGACGGCAGCATGGTGTACGTGCCCGAATGAGGAGCCTTGACGGTACCGTTTGTTGTCCGGGCGCCGAGCACATCCGCGCATCGCTGCCGCCGCTGGCGCACCGCGCCCTGTCCGCATGACGGGCGCGACGCCATCCCATTCCCAACCACTGGAGGAGTTCATGAGAAAACGTCACATCGGCCCGGCTGCGCTGGCCTTGGCCATGGCGCTGGCCCTGCCGCTGGCACACGCCCACGATGTCCGGGCGGGTGATCTGCGCATCGACCACCCCTATGCCACGCCCACACGGCCGGGCCTGGGCACCGGCGCCGTCTATTTCCGGGGCATCCGCAACACCGGCCAGGAGGGCGACCGCCTGCTCTCGGCCAGCACGCCGGCCGCGGCTCGCGTGGAGATCCACCGCATGCAGATGGATGGCAAGGTCATGAAGATGCGCGCCGTGCCGGCGCT
>NZ_JAQVEJ010000033.1 GCF_028698005.1 Hydrogenophaga sp. | reverse complement strand
TGCGCGAGTGGGGCACACCGCGCAGCTTCGATTTCGAGGTGCGCGACCATGTGGACATCGGTGAAAAGCTCGGGCTCGATTTCGACACCGGCGTCAAGCTCGCGGGCTCGCGCTTCACCTTCATGCGCGGCCCCATTGCCCGGCTGCACCGCGCGCTGGCGCAGTTCATGCTGGACGTGCAGACACAGGAGCATGGCTACACCGAGTGCTACACCCCCTACATCGTCAACGCCGACACCCTGCGCGGCACGGGTCAGTTGCCCAAGTTCGAAGCCGACCTGTTCGCCGCCAACAAGGGTGGCCAGGAAGGTGCTGACGAGCACCAGGCGCTGTACCTCATCCCGACCAGCGAGGTGACGCTGACCAACACCGTGCGTGACACCGTGCTGGCCGCGGCCGACCTGCCCTTGCGCCTGACCGCCCACACGCCGTGCTTCCGCTCGGAGGCGGGCAGTGCCGGGCGCGACACGCGCGGCATGATCCGCCAGCACCAGTTTGACAAGGTCGAGATGGTGCAGATCGTGCACCCCGAGAAGAGCTACGAGGCGCTGGAGGAAATGACCCGTCACGCCGAGGCCGTCCTGCAAAAGCTCGGGCTGCCCTACCGGGTCATGAGCCTGTGCACCGGCGACATGGGTTTCGGTGCCAGCAAGACCTACGATCTGGAGGTCTGGGTGCCGGCACAGGACACCTACCGCGAGATCAGCTCGGTCTCCAACTGCGAGGCCTTCCAGGCACGTCGCCTGCAGGCGCGCTTCAAGAACGCCCAGGGCAAGAACGAGCTGGTGCACACGCTCAACGGCTCCGGTCTGGCCGTGGGCCGCGCGCTCGTGGCGGTGCTGGAGAACTACCAGAACGCCGACGGCAGCGTGACCGTGCCCGAGGTGCTGCGACCCTACATGGGCGGTGTGGCGGTGCTGATGCCGGCCGCCTGAGCAGTCGGATACCACAGCACCCGATATCGCCCCGGCCGATACCTGTCAGGCATCGAAAAACCGCGCCAGTTCCTGACCCCGCCGCCGACGCAGGCGGACGAGGCCTGAATGCCGTTCAGCCGGATGCACGGCGCAAGGTGCCGGGCGGGACAAGACCGCGGCGCGGAATCGGCGTGGAAAACACGATCGACGTGCGTGTCTCTCCATAGCCGTTGATGGTGGAGATGAACCGTTCCAGATCCGGAAGGCTGCGCGCCACCACGTTGATCACATACAAGTCCGCACCAGCGACATGCTGACATTCGAGAACTTCGGGGGCCTGCCGCAGTTTTTCGATGAGTGTCTTCTTGCCCGGTTGCGCAACGGTGATGCCGATGATGGCGCTGACGGGTGAACCCGAGAGTGCTGGCGCCAGTTCGGTGCCGACCGATCGAACCACGCCGGCTTCCTTCAGGCGCTCGACGGTGGCGGACATCTGCCGGCGGGCACGCTGCGGCGCCATGGTGGCTGATCCTGTCGACAGGAGTGGCCTGGCTGCGCGACCGCTTTGACGAGCGCTGGCAGAAAGCAGTCAACCTGGGCTCGGCGGTGATGCTTGCCACGATAGGGATGTGGCAGCTGGCACGGCTCATCGATCGCGCGTGACGCCAGGCGGCATCCAGCCATCGGGTGGCACGCAAGCCAGGGTATCGGGCTGGTCTGAGACCCGTGGTTCATCCAGGCTGCCCTGGATCGAGAGAGTAGACGCTGCTGCGCCGGTCAACCGGAGGAGTGAGCACGCCTTGATTGCGGCCAAAGCTGCTACCACCTCTTTTGCACTCTGGTCGCTCAGTGCTTGATCCAAAAGCAATTGTTAGCTTTTGGCGGAGAAGGAGGGATTCGAACCCTCGGTACAGTATGAACTGTACGCCGGATTTCGAATCCGGTGCATTCGACCACTCTGCCACCTCTCCGTGTCGAAGCCTGAAATTGTAGCAGGACTTGGGCGCGGTTTTGCCGCTGGTGGCACGGATGCGCGGGGTGCGACAATTCTCCGCCTCAGCCCCGAGGCCAGATCCGTTCATTCATGCTCGTCGATACCCAGCCCGCCACCTACCAGCACGTACCTGCCGCGCCCGAGGTGCGCGACGATTGGGTGGACGCGCAGTTGATCGGCGTGGTCATGGACAACGCCGTGTTCAGCCTGGTGGCAGCGGTCCTGGTGGTGCCCGGCCTGCTTTTTATTATGTGGGGGGAGATCGCCCCGTGGGTGCTGCTGGTGTGGGCCGCCTCCGTACTGGGCGTTCTTGCGGTTCGTTACCGCTTGTTCGGGGTGTACCGCCTGCGCTACGACAGCGTCGGCGGTGGCCGTCGCCAGGCCTTCATGAAGCGCTATGCATGGACCTGGGCGCTGGTCGGTGTGCTGTGGGCCGTGCCAATGGGGCTGGTCTACCTGCAAGCGAGCTTGCAGGTGCAGTTCGTCTGTGGTCTGGTACTGGCGGGTCATGGCCTGCTGTCGTTGACGGCATTTGGTGCCTGGTTCCCGGCTTTTCGCACCTACGTGAACTGCCTGCTGGGCACCGTGATGGCCTTCCAGCTCGGCATACAGACCTGGCTTGGCTGGGGGAACGCCGAGGAGGCACGCCTGACGATGGTGCTGGTCTTTTTGCTGGGGGTGTTCTGGTTCCTGCTGTACGTGGCGGGGCGCAGCCTGCACAGCATCTACCGGTCCAGTTTCGAACTGCAGTTCTCCAACCAGGAGTTGATCGACTCCCTGACCCAGCAGACCCGCGCCGCGCTGCGCGCCGTGGCCACCAAGAACCGGTTCCTGGCCTCGGCGGCCCATGACTTGCGCCAGCCCGTCCACGCGCTCGGTCTGTACGCCGACTGGCTGGCCTCCGAGCCCGAGATGGCGCGCGAGATTTCACCGCGCATCCTGCAGTCCACCCGGGCCATCAACGAGCTGTTCGATTCGCTGTTCGACCTCACCCGCATCGATGCCGGCAACTACAAGGTCCGGTTGCAGGTCGTGGATGTGCAACAACTGCTTGCCGATCTTGCGTTGCAATACGAACCGATGGCGGCCGCCAAGTCGTTGCGCATGCGTTTTCATGTCGGACGACCCAGCACCGTGTGGTCCGATCCGGTGGTGTTGCGGCGGATTCTGGGCAACCTGCTGTCCAATGCCATCAAGCACACGCAGCGCGGCGGCATTTTGCTGGCGCTGCGCTGGCGCAACGACGGCACGAAGGTGTTCGAGGTGTGGGACACCGGCGTGGGTATCGCGCACGAGCACCAGAAGGCCATCTTCCAGGAGTTCTTCCGGGTGTTGCAGCACCAGGGCACCGAAGACAGCCTTGGCCTGGGGCTGACGATCGTGTCCAAGCTGGCCACGCTGATGGGCTACCGGCTTTCGGTCTCTTCACAACCCGGTCGAGGCAGCGTGTTCCGGGTCATGCTGCCGGTTTTCACCCAGAAGGCCGATGGCGAATCAGCAGGCGAGGGTGACAGCAGCCCTGGCAGGCCACCACAGCCGACCCCGCCGATGCCGCCCGAGCCGCAGGCGGCCCCATTGGCCGGCGGCGGAGCCGGGGGTGTTCAGTAGTCCAGCAACCCGGCTGTGCGGGCCAGATGGCTGGCCTGCGAGCGGCTCTTGACGTTGAGGCGGCGGAACAGGCGCCACAGGTGGACCTTGACGGTGTGCTCGCTGATTTGCAACTGCTCGGCGATGTCGCGGTTGGACAGACCGCGGTCGAGCATGACCAGCAACTGCTTCTGCCGCTTGGACAGCTTCTCCGGTACGGTCGGCGCGTTCTCGTCTTCCGGCTCATCGGCGAGAAACTCGCGCAGCACCTTGCCAATCTGGGCGGCACCGGCCGACTTCTCGACGTAGGCGTCGGCGCCGGCTTCGCGTGCCAGGTCCTCGTAGTCGGACGCCGGGGAGGCGGACAGCACGATCAGCGAGGTGTAGGGCAGCATCTGGCGGATTTCGCGCACGCCGGAGACGCCGTTGGTGTCGGGCAACTTCAGGTCCAGGCACACCAGTTCGGGCTCTCCGTGCTCGGCGATGGCCTTGCTCACCGAGGCGAGTTTTTCCAGTTCCACGACCTGGGCCGATGCGCGCAGGCGCCGCAGCAGCATGACGACAGCATCCCGCATCAGGGGGTGATCATCGATGACAAAAATACTCATGGTGTGTGGTCGGAAAGATCGGATCGCATGGACGGCTGTCACCGGCGCATGCCCGGCGATACCTGCAGATGCAGCGCAGCAGGTCTGGTTTGTCCGGTGATTGTCAAATCACCGACGACACTGCATGCGCACCCACATTATTTCAGAAAGGAAACTTTGTAAGAATATTTTATGTGTCAGCCATCAGCAAGGCCAGCGCCTCGCGGAGATCGGCTTCGCTGACCTGAAGGCTCACGGTATCGCCCAGTTCGGCCAGTGCTTCAAGGCCCTGGCTTTGCAACAGGGCAATGTGCCGGGCCGCGTCACGCGGGTTGGCGAAACCGCCGCTTTGCAGCAGCACGGTGCCCCGCGCGTCGGTGAGCTTGAAGTAGAACTGGCCGTCTTTTTCGCGGTATTGCTTGAAGGCAGGCCGTGCGGCCTTGCTGGCCTTGCCCGCCGCCGGCGCGGCGTCGCCAGGCAACTGCAGCGGACGCAGGCCGACGGCGTGGCGCAAACGCCGGGTGAAGGGGGTGGCAATCGCCCGGGCTTTCTCGGCGCCGGCCAGGAGTATGCGCTCGATGCGTTCCGGCTCCTGTATCAGCTCGTCGTACACCGCGCGCATGGGCGCGATCTCATGGTCCAGCCGCTCGAACAGCAAGGCTTTGGCGTCGGCCCAGGCAATGCCGTCGGCGTAGGCGCGGGCCAGGGCGGCGGTCTCTTCGGCTGTGGCAAATGCCTGATAGAGCTGGAACAGTGCCGAACCTTCGGTGTCCTTGGGCTCGCCCGGCGCACGCGAATCGGTCACGATGCCCATGATGAGCTTGCGCAACTGCTCACGGGGTGCGAACAGGGGGATGGTGTTGTCGTAGCTCTTGCTCATCTTGCGCCCGTCCAGGCCGGGCAGGGTCGCCACATGGTCCTCGATGGCGGCCTCGGGGAGCGTGAAGTGCTCGCCGTAGAGGTGGTTGAAGCTGGACGCCATGTCACGCGCCATCTCGATGTGCTGGATCTGGTCACGGCCGACCGGCACCTTGTGCGCGTTGAACATCAGGATGTCGGCCGCCATCAGGACGGGATACATGAACAGGCCCATGCTCACGCCATCGTCGGGATCGGCGCCGGCATCGGTGTTCTTGTCCACCGCGGCCTTGTAGGCGTGGGCGCGGTTGAGCAGGCCCTTGCCGGTCACGCAGGTGAGGAACCAGGTCAGCTCGGGGATTTCGGGAATGTCGGACTGGCGGTACAGGGTGACCTTGTCCGGGTCCAGCCCGCAGGCCAGCCAGGTGGCCGCGATCTCCAGCGTCGAGCGCTGCACGCGCACCGGATCGCCACTGGTCTTGATGAGGGCGTGGTAATCGGCCAGGAAATAGAAATTCTCGGTGTCTGGCAGGCGGCTGGCGCGTACCGTGGGTCGGACCGAGCCCACGTAGTTGCCCAGGTGAGGGGTACCCGAGGTGGTGATACCGGTGAGATAGCGGGTGATGCTCATGTCAGTGTGTCAGAAGGCCGGCGGGTCACCCCAGCAGAAGGGTCAGCGGCGACAGCAGCAGGTTGATGGCGGCGTAACCCAGGGCCATCAGCGGGCGCAGCCAGAGCGAGCCGACGATGCCGGCAATGACCAGGGCCATCACGATGAAAAAACCGTAGGGTTCGATGCGCGAGACGGCATGTGCCTGTTTCCAGGGCAACAGGCCGACGAGGATGCGTCCACCGTCCAGCGGGGGCAGCGGAAACAGGTTGAAGGCCCACATCACGAGGTTGACCAGCACGCCGGCCTTGGCCATCTCCAGGAAGAAGCGCTCGTTGATGCCGGACGCCACCAGCACAAAAAACAGCACAGCCCAGGCGAGGGCCTGAACGAAGTTCGAGGCCGGGCCGGCCAGCGCCACCCAGACCATGTCGCGTTTGGGGTGGCGCAGGTGGCTGAAATTGACCGGTACCGGTTTGGCATAGCCGAACAGGAAGGCCCCCGAGGTGGCGAAATACAGCAGCAGCGGCATCAGGATGGTGCCGACCGGGTCGATGTGCTTGACCGGGTTGAGCGTGACCCGGCCCATCAGGGTCGCCGTGTTGTCGCCGAAATGGCGGGCGGCGTAACCGTGGGCAGCCTCGTGCACGGTGATGGCGAACAGCACCGGTATGGCGTAGACGGCGACGGTCTGGATGATCTGGGCGAAATCCATGGAATAAGCAGCGGGCAAACGCCCATTGTCCCAGATGCGCGCGGCCGGCGCCGGCCGATGCGGTCAGAGCCCCAGTGTCTCGAGTGGGCCAAGGCCCTCGCGCAGCACGACCGGATCGCCACCCGTGCCCATCGGGGTCAGGTCGATCACCGTGGTGGGTTCCATGGGGCAGGCTCCCGCGTCGATGATGCCGTCGAGCAGCTTGTCGAAGCGCTCGCGGATCTCGTCGGCGTCGTTCAGCGGCGTGTCTTCGCCGGGCGGGATCAGGGTGGTGGCCAGCAGCGGGGTGCTGTGCTCCTGCAACAGCAGTCGCAGCACGCGGTGGTCTGGCACGCGCAGCCCGATGGTCTTGCGCGACGGGTGGCTGACGCGGCGCGGCACTTCCTTGCTGGCTTCCAGTATGAAGGTGTAGGGACCGGGGGTGCCGAGCTTGACGAGCCGGTATTGGCGGTTGTCGACCTTGGCGTAGCTGGACAGCTCACTCAGGTCGCGGCAC
Organism: Hydrogenophaga sp.; assembly: GCF_028698005.1. Lineage (GTDB taxonomy): Bacteria > Pseudomonadota > Gammaproteobacteria > Burkholderiales > Burkholderiaceae_C > Hydrogenophaga. The sequence goes on along the minus strand of NZ_JAQVEJ010000033.1, from coordinate 16,285 downwards.
AGCAGCGTCAGGTGGTGCCGGTCGTCGACCTGGCGGATGCGGCGCATCCGGTCGACGGCGGATTTGTCGTCGAGCTGGCACACCAGCGCATAGCTGGAATCGGTGGGCACGGCGAGCACGCCGCCCTTGACCAGCAACTGCGTCGCCTGCTTGAGCAGCCGTATCTGTGGGTCGTCGGGATGAACTTCGAAATGCAGGGCCATGCACGATGGTAGCGCAGGCCGCGCCCTGGCCGGTAGCCAGGTCAATCCGCCCGGGCGCGCAGTTCGGCCCAGATGGGCGTGACGCTGCCGGGCAGATCCGGCAGGCTGCCCAGGTCGCAGCGGCTTTCCTGCGGGCAGTGGAAATCGCTGCCGCGCGAGGCCAGCAGCCCGAACTCCCGGCACATGTCGGCGTACCTGGCCACTTCCGGCACACTGTGTGCGCTGGTGACCACCTCCACGCCCAGACCGCCGTGGGCCTTGAACTCGGAGAACAGCGCGTATTCGCCATTGATGCCCAGGGCATAGCGGGCCGGGTGGGCGATCACCGCCACGCCGCCGGCACCGTTGATCCAGCCCACGGCATCGCCCAGGGAGGCCCACCGGTGGGGCACATAGCCGGGTTTGCCCTCGGCCAGGTACTTGCGGAACACCTCGTGCGTGTCACTGCAGTAGCCGGCCTCCACGATATAGCGCGCAAAGTGGGTGCGGGAGATCAGATCCGGGTTGTCCACGTACTTCATGGCCCCGTCGAAGGCGCCCCGGATGCCTGCACGCTCCAGATCGGCACCCATGTCGCGCGCGCGTTGCTCGCGCCCGGCCCGGGTCCGGCGCAGGCCTTCGATCAGCGGCGGGTGGCGGTGGTCGAAGCCGAGGCCGACGATGTGCACGGTGACGCCGGCGAAGGTGACCGAGATCTCGACGCCGGTGAGGCAGGGCAGACCGATGGCCCGCGCCGACGACAGGGCCTGGTCGAGGCCGCTGATTTCATCGTGGTCGGTCAGGGCCCACAGACCGACACCATTGGCCTGCGCGCGGCGCGCCAGCACCTCGGGTGCCAGCGTACCGTCGGAGAACACGGAATGGCAGTGCAGGTCGGCGTTGAGCAGGTGGTCCACCCTGCCATTGTAGGGAGGGTGGCCTGGCCTCGCTCACCCCGTGTTGCGCAGGCCGGCGGCGATGCCGTTGATCGACAGGTGGATGCCGCGGTGGATTTTCTCGCTGTCGGTGTCGAGCTTGCCCGCGCGGTGGCGCCGCACCAGCTCGACCTGCAGGTGGTGCAGCGGATCGATGTAGGGAAACCGGTGGCGCACCGAGCGTTGCAGCGATGCGTTGTCGGCCAGGCGCTGCTGCTGGCCGGTGATCATGGCCAGCGCATCGGCCGTGCGGTGCCATTCGGCTTCGATGGCGCTGAACACCGTCCGGCGCAGTTTGCGGTCTTCGACCAGTTCGGCGTAGCGCGAGGCCAGGGCCAGGTCGCCCTTGGCCATCACCATGTCCATGTTGGACAGCAGGGTTCTGAAAAACGGCCATTCGCGGAACATCCTGCGCAGCAGCGCCTTGCGCCGGGCCTGCCGCGGACCGCCAGCCTCCAGGAAGGCCTGTACCGCCGAGCCGAAGCCATACCAGCCCGGCAGCGTCAGGCGGCATTGCCCCCAGCTGAAGCCCCAGGGTATGGCGCGCAGGTCCTCGATCTTCTGGCTGGCCTTGCGGCTGGCCGGGCGTGAGCCGATGTTGAGTTCGGCAATCTCGCGGATGGGCGTGGCGGCAAAAAAATAGTCGGCGAAGCGGGGCGTCTCATAGACCAGTGACCGGTACGCGGCCATGCTGGCGGCGGACAACTCGATGGCCGCATCCAGGAAGGCCTGCGGCGCGTTGCGTGTGGGCTGCAGCAGCGTGGCCTCGAGCGTGGCAGCGACCAGGGTTTCGAGGTTGCGCCGGCCGATCTCCGGGTTGGCGTACTTGGCGCCGATCACCTCGCCCTGTTCCGTCAGGCGAATCTGGCCGCGCACGGTGCCCGGCGGCTGCGCCAGGATCGCCTGGTAGCTCGGGCCGCCGCCACGGCCCACAGTGCCGCCGCGGCCGTGGAACATTCTGAGCTGGATGTGCCGGTCGCCCGAAGATCCGGCGTTCAGTTCGTCGAACAGGCTCACCAGTTCGGTCTCGGCGCGGTACAGCTCCCAGTTGCTGGTGAAGATGCCACCGTCCTTGTTGGAGTCGGAGTAGCCGAGCATGATGTCCTGCTCGCCATAGCCGTCGTGCGCGCCGCGCAGCACCATGGCCTTCACGCCGGGCAGGGCGTAGTAGTCGCGCATGATGGGCGCGGCATTGCGCAGGTCCTCGATGGTCTCGAACAGCGGTACGACGATCAGGTCGGCCGTCGCCGGGTTGTCGCTGTCGCCCTCGAGCCGGCCGCGCATCAATCCCACCTCCTTTTGCAGCAACAGCACCTCCAGCAGGTCGCTGACCGTTTCGGTGTGGCTGATGATGGCGTGGCGGATGGCGGCCGGACCGAAGCGCTCGCGCGCCCGGCGCGCGGCCTCGAAAATGGCCAGTTCCCCGACCGTGTGGTCCGAGTAGGGGGCTCCCGGCACGCGCAGCGGCCGCGCGTCGTCGAGTTGGCGCAACAACACCTCGCGTCGGGCCGTTTCGTCCAGCGCGCTGTAGTCGGACTCGATACGGGCCACGGCCAGCAACTCGGCCACCACGGCCTCGTGCTTGTCCGAGCTTTGGCGCAGGTCCACCGTCGCCAGGTGAAAGCCGAACACCTCGACCGCGCGGATCAGCGGACGCAGACGGCCCCGGGTCAGGGCCTCGCCATGGTGGGCGAGCAAGGACGCCTCGATGGTGCGCAGGTCGGCCAGCAACTCCTCCGGCGAGAGATAGGGGTCCTGCGGCGCCACGGCATGGCGGCTGGCTTCACCGCCGGTCAGTTGCTGCAGCGTGGCCGCCAGGCGCGCGTACATGCCGGTCAGGGCGCGCCGGTAGGGTTCGTCCTGGCGGTGGATGTTGCGGTCGGGCGAGCGCTCGGCCAGGGCCAGCATGGCGGGTGTGAACCGGGTGAGGATGGCCGAGACCGACAGCTCGGCCCCGAGCCGGTGCAACTGCGTCAGGTGGTGGCGCAGCACCAGGTCGGCCTGACGGTGCAGCGCCAGCTCCAGGGTCTCCGCCGTCACGTTGGGGTTGCCATCGCGGTCGCCGCCGATCCACTGGCCCATGCGCAGGAACGGAGGCACGCCGGCGGCAGCGGCCTCGCCCAGGCCTTCTTCGAGGTCGCGGTACAGGCGCGGGATCTCGGTCAGGAACGTGGACTTGTAGTAACCCAGCGCGTTCTCGATCTCGTCGGCCACCGTGAGCTTCGTGTAGCGCAGCAACCGTGTCTGCCACAACTGCGTGACGCGGGCGCGGATCTGCCGCTCATTCTCGGCCAGCTCGCGGGGCAGCAGATGCTCGCGCTCGGTCAGCAGGCGCGCAATGTCGCGCTCGGCATCCAGAATGCTCTTGCGCTGCACTTCGGTGGGATGGGCCGTCAGCACCGGCGAGATGTGGGCGCTGGCCAGCGTGCGCACGATGTCGTCCGGCGCGATGCCGGCCTGACGCAGGCGCTGCAGCGTCATGGGCAGGCTGCCGGGTTGCAGCTCACCTGCACGCTCGTGCACGGCACGGCGGCGGATGTAGTGCCGATCTTCGGCCAGATTGGCCAGGTGGCTGAAGTAGGTGAACGCCCGGATCACGCTGACCGTCTGCTGCTCGGTCAGGCTCTTGAGCAGACGTTTGAGCGTCTTGTCGGCCGATTCGTCGGCATCGCGCCGAAAGGCGACGGACAACTGGCGGATCAGCTCGATCAGCTCGAACATGGGCGCCCCCTCCTGCTCCCGGATGACATCGCCCAGGACCCGGCCCAGCAAGCGGATGTCCTCCATCAGGGGGCGTTCCTTGTCGTTGTTGGTGTGGGCGGTGCGGGGCGACTTGGCGGTGCGGGTGGCGGGCTGGCTCATGGGGCTGGTGGGGGCAGGGGGCTGAAGTTGGGCAGGGCGCATGCTAGCATCGGCCGAATCTCAGTGCATTGGGTCGTCCGCGTTGGCAGGCAGTCAGAACAGCGTCCGGACGGCGTGTATTCCATCCAACATCCCGTCGTGAGTTCCTCCTTGCTTTCCCCTTTGTCCATCACCATCGCCACGCGCGAGAGCCGCCTGGCGTTGTGGCAGGCCGAACACGTCAAGGCGCGGCTGGAGCGGCTGGGGCACCAGGTGCGCCTGCTGGGGATGACCACGCGCGGCGACCAGATCCTCGACCGGGCGCTGTCCAAGGTCGGCGGCAAGGGCCTGTTCGTCAAGGAACTGGAGGTCGCCCTGGAAGAAGGGCGGGCCGACATCGCGGTGCACTCCCTCAAGGATGTGCCCATGGAACTGCCGGCCGGGTTCGCGCTGGCCTGCGTGATGGAGCGGGAAGACCCGCGCGACGCCTGGGTATCACCCCAGTGCGCCGGCGTGGCCGATTTGCCGCCCAATGCGGTGGTGGGCACCTCGAGTCTGCGCCGGGTGGTGCTGCTGCAAGAGGCGTTGCGTCGTCTCGGGCGCCATGATGTGCGGATCGAACCCCTGCGCGGCAACCTCGATACGCGCCTGCGCAAGCTCGATGAAGGCCAGTACCAGGCCATCATCCTGGCGGCGGCGGGCCTCAAACGCCTGGGTCTGGCTTCGCGCATTCGTGCCATCTTCGAGCCGGAGGATTCGCTGCCGGCCGCCGGGCAGGGTGCACTGGGTATCGAGATCCGCGCCGGACGGCCGGAGCTGGCGGCTGCGCTGGCACCCCTGGTGCACATGCCGACCTGGTTGTGCGTGGCCGCCGAACGCGAGGTCTCGCGCACCCTGGGAGGGAGTTGCTCGGTGCCGCTGGCCGCCCATGGCCGCTGGCAACCGGGGCAGGTGCTGCGCCTGGAGGCGGCCTGGGGTGAGCCCGAGGCGGCCTCGGCGCTGTTGCACGCCCGGGACGAACGCGCCGTCGCCACCCTCTCCGAGGCCGAGGCGCTGGGCCGCGACGTGGCCGGTCGCCTGATCGCGGCCGGTGCGCGCGTGGCGCCGCCGGCGGTCTGAGGCCTGGGCGGAGCGTGGCCATGGCGCGTCCTGTGCTGCGTCACCTGCTGGTCACCCGGCCAGCGGGAGAGGCCACGGTCTGGGCGCAGCAACTGCAAGCGGCCGGCTGGCCGGCGCGGCCCCTGCCACTGATCGAGATTGGCCAGCCGACCGACCCCGCCGTGCGGAGCGAACTGGTGCGCATGCGTGAGCAGGCGCCGACCTTCGATGCCGTGATGTTCGTCAGCGGCGCGGCGGTCACCGGTTTCTTTGAGGGCATGGCACCGACGGCATGGTCGTCCGCGACGCGGTTCTGGGCGCCCGGGCCGGCCACGGCCCGGCGGCTGGCCCAGGCGCTGGCCGAGCACCGGATCGACGCTGCACGTGTCGACGCTCCGCGCGGCGATGCCGACCAGTTCGATTCCGAGGCGCTATGGTCGGTGGTGCGGATGCAGATCAGGCCCGGCAGCCGCGTGCTGCTGGTGCGCGGTGGCGGTCAGGCCGACACGGCCATCGGATCCGGGCGCGAATGGCTGCTGCGTCAATGCCGCGACGCCGGCGCCCAGGTATCGATCTGCATGGCCTACGAGCGGCGTGCACCCGCGTGGACCGCGGAGCAGATCGACCTCGCCCGCCAGGGCATGGCGCCCGGGGCACTGTGGCTGTTCAGCAGCACGGAGGCCCTGAACAACCTGGCGCAGCTACTGGCCGAGCCGCACTGGCAGCAGGCATCTGCGATCGCCACCCACCCCCGTATTGCCGAGCGCGCCCGTGCAATGGGCTTCGGCCATGTGAGCCATGTTCGGCCGACCTTGCCTGAGGTGCTGGCCGCTCTAGAATCGTCCTGGAGCCATCCATGAACGAGCCACCCGTTTCTCTCCCTGCCTCGCCTGTCGCGCCATCGGAGACGGCATCTCCCGTGCCGGCCCGGGTGGGTTCGCCCCTGTGGGGGTGGGTGGCCGGCGTGGCCTTGCTGGTCGCGGGGGCCTCGCTGGCCGCCTGTGCCATGCTCTGGCAGAAGTTCGGTGCCACCCAGCAGGAATTGGCCCGACGCAGCCAGGATACCCTGGCCAGGAGCATCGAAACCCGGGCACTGGCCGAACGATCCGGCGCACTGGTCGAGTCGTTGCAGGCACGCTTGTCGGTGGCCGAGGTCAGGTTGTCCGAGGTCAGCCTGCAGCGCAGCCAGCTCGAAGAACTGATGCTGTCGGTTTCCCGCTCGCGTGACGACAACCTGGTGCAGGATCTGGAGTCGTCCATCCGGCTGGCGCAACAGCAGACCCAACTGACCGGCAGCCTGCAGCCTTTGCTCTCGGCGCTGCAGGCGGCCGATCAGCGCATTGCGCGCGCAGCACAGCCTCGCCTCAACCCGGTGCAGCGGGCGATTGCCCGCGATGTTGAACGCCTGCAAGGGGCCGCGGTGGTCGATCTGCCATCGATGGCCGCGCGTCTGGACGAGATGTTGCGGCAGGTCGACGACTGGCCGTTGCGCAACCAGCTCGGGCCGAAACCTGTGCCCGCGGAGGCACCTGAGGTGCCGCCGGCACCGCCCGACGCCGGCGCGACCGGGGCCGCCGGCGCCACCGTCGAGGCGGTGGCGGAAAGTTCGGTCACCCCGACCACCGATGCCGTCAGCGATGCCTGGATGCGCGTGCGGCAGGGTTGGGGCCGATTCTGGCAGCGTCTGTGGTCGGATGTCACCCGGCAGGGGCAGGAGCTTGTGCGCATCAGCCACATTGAGCAGCCTGACGCCATGCTGCTGGCGCCCGAGCAGGCCTATTTCCTGCGGGAGAACATCAAGCTCAAGCTGCTGAACGCCCGTCTGGGTCTGCTGGCACGGCAGTCGGCCGTGGTCATTTCCGATCTCAGAACGATCGATGGTGCACTGCAGCGCTATTTCGATGCGTCCATGCCCGATGTCAAGGCCGCTCTGCAAACGGTGCGCGATCTGCGCCAGCAGATCAACACGCTCGACGTGCCGCGCCCGGATGAAAGTCTGGCCGCGCTCGCCGTGGCAGCGGAGGGGCGCTGATCATGAGACGCCCGCAGCAGCAAGGAGCCATGCGTGGTGTCATCTGGTTGCTGGCCATGGCCGCGATGGCCATGGCCCTGGCGCTGTTGATGGGCGACAACCATGCGATCGTGAGCCTGTTCTGGCCGCCGTATCGCCTGGACGCTTCGTTCAACCTGGTTCTGGCGGTTCTTCTGCTGTCTTTTGTGGTGTTCTATGTCGGGTTGCGTGGTATCGCCAGACTGCGCGAACTGCCTGGGCGCGCCCGCGAGTGGCGCAGCCGGCAACTGACCCGCTCGGCGATCTCCGCGTTGATGGATGCGCTGTCGTTCCAGTTGGCGGGGCGCTTCGTGCGGGCGCATGCGTCGGCCAAGCAGGCCCTGCAGCACATGGACGACCTGCAGGAGCCCTCGGCGGGTATCCGGATCGAACAGATGCGCCTGCTGGCGAATCTGCTGGCCGCCGAGAGCGCGCAGGCCTTGCAGAACCGGACATCCCGCGATGACTATCTGGGCGCCGCCCTGCAGCCGGCGCTGGCGAAGTCCGCCGCCGATGCGCATGAGGGTGCGTTGTTGCGGGCGGTGCGCTGGGCCGTGGAAGACCGCAACATCGCCGTCGCGCGAGCGCGCCTGGCAGAGCTCCCGCATGGGGCGGGCCGACGCATCCAGGCCCTGCGCCTGCGCCTGCGAGTGGCACAGCTGGACAGCGCCGTGACGGAAGCCCTGGAGGTGGCGCGGCTGCTGAACAAGCACCGGGCGTTTTCTCCCGAAGCCGGGCGCAGCCTGTTGCGGGGGCTGGCTCTGGACGCGCTGCGCCAGGCACACGACCTGGCCCAGTTGCAGGCGGTGTGGGGAAAACTGGCCCCATCCGAGAAAACCATGCCAGAACTGGCGCTGGCTGCCGCAGAACAGGCCAACGCACTGATGGCCCGGCCACCGGATGTCACGGAAGAAGACCGCCTGGCGAGCGGGCGGCAGGTGCTGGCCTGGCTGGAGCCCATCTGGCCGCAGGTCGGCTCACTCGACGCCGCGGAACAAAGGCGCCTGGTGCTGGTGATCGAGCCGGCGCTGGCCGATCTGGACAGCACCTGGCTGTCCCGGATCGAGCGCCTGCAGCAGGAGCAGCCGGGCAATCCCTGCTGGCAGTACCTGGTCGGCCAGGCCTGCATGCACCGCCGCCTGTGGGGCAAGGCGGCCATGCAGCTCGGTCAGGCCAGACACGGCCTGAAGGACCCGATCCTGCGACGGCGGACCTGGTGTGCACTGGCACGTTTGGCCGAGCAGCGGGGTGATGCCGAGGCGGCCCTGGCCGCCTGGCAGACGGCGGCACAGGTCGAGTAGGGTTCGTTCTCTCTTCTTCTCTGCCTGGCGCCCCTGGCCATGTGGGCAACGGCGCCAGGTCAGTCCCACGTCACCGGTTCAATGAGAAATGGGGGCCGCGGCTACCACCCCGGCCATCGAGACAGGCAGGGCCGTGAGGGCGTGGCGATAACACGGTGGTGCTTCCGGCCGGGCATCGGCCCGGCATGTCCGGGCTGCGTGACCGGGGCCCCCTCCCGCCCCGGCAGGGGAAGGAGAGGGGCGGTGCCATTACTCGAAGGGCAAGGCGGTGTCGCGCAAATCCCGCCTGGTCTCCACCAGCACCAGCGGACCTTCGTCCGGCAGGACCACCGTCCGGGGCTCACGTGGCACGTGAACGGGCCGGGGTTCGGCGGCGATGGCGGCTTGTACCTGTGCCACCTTGACCGGGTCGGAATTCACCCACTCGAGCCCGCTGGCCTGTGCGACCTGGTTCAGATCGTCCAGGGGCAGCTCGAAGGGTTGAACGCGTGGCAGACCCTGCGGCTGTGGCGCGGCCGGCACGGCCGCCACCACGGTGGCGGTCGCTGCAGGGGCTGCTGCTTCGATGACCGTGGTGACGACCGCGGCGGCCGGCGTTGCCGGCGCTTCGGCCACGGGTGCCGCTGCGGTGTCGGCCGGCGCGGGCATGGTGAAGTAGCTGCTGCGCTGCGGCGTGGCAGCCGGCGCTTCGGCCACGGTACCGCCGGCACCCTCGATGGCTGTTTCGGTGGGTACTTCGGTGGCTGCTTCGGTCTCGCTACCTGCCGCCGCTTCGCGGTTGCGTTCGCGGCGGTCGCGGCCATAGCGGTCGCGGCTGCGCCGTTCGCGCGGCGGGCGCTGGGTGTCGCCACCCTCGCCCTGGTTGCCGTTCGGCGCGGTCACGTCGTCGTTGCCGACGGTTGCCGCCGCGTTGCCTTCCACCTCGACGGCCGGTGCAGCGGGGCGCTCGGCCTGCTGCGGGGGAGCGGCATCGCCCGACTGGCGCCGGGGGCGCTCACCGCGCTGGCGACGTTCGCCCCGTTCCCCGCGCTCGCGACGCGGTGCCTGTTCGGCGCTGTCTGGTGCGGGGACGGCTGCGCTGGTGCTGCCAGTGCCCAGCGCTTCCTCGCCCTGAAGGGTGGCCACGGGCTGCGCACCCGCGTCACGGCGCCCACCACGGTTGCCTCGTCCTTCGCCGCCGCGCTGATCACCCCGGGCCTCGCCGCGCACGTCCTGGCGGCGCTCGCCGCGCGCCTGGCCATCACGGCCTTGGCCGCCACCATCACGCTGACGGCGCGCTTCGTTGTTGCCGTTCTGGCCGCCGCGGCCACGGCCACCGTCGCGGCGCCTGTCGCCGCCCTTGCCATCGCGGCTGTCGGCCTTGGCTGCCTCGGTGGCGGCAGGCGCTGGTGCCGGGGCCGGTGCGGGCGTGTTCAGGCCGAACAGTCCCTTGAGCCAGCCGAAGAAGCCGGTTTCGGCGGGGGTTGCCAAGGGTGCCGGAGGGGCCACGGGTGCTGCTGTCGGCGCCTTGTCTTCCGGCTTCGGCGCGGCCACGGGCGCCGGGCCGTCGAACACCACGCCCTTGATCACGGGCTCCTGCTTGTTGGTGCGCTCCTGGCTGCGGCGCGTGAAGCTGGCGACATCGTCCACTTCTTCGGCGAGCTTGTAGCTCGAGTCCAGGCTGTCCAGGCGTGGATCGTCGTGCTTGAGGCGTTCGAGCTTGTAGTTGGGCGTATCCAGCGACTTGTTCGGCACCAGCAGCACATTGATGCGCTGCTTGAGCTCGATCTTGGTGATTTCGGTCCGCTTTTCGTTGAGCAGGAAACTGGCGACCTCCACCGGTACCTGCACCAGCACGGCGGCCGTGCTGTCCTTGAGCGACTCCTCCTGGATGACGCGCAGGATCTGCAGCGCCGAGCTTTCCGTGTCGCGGATATGGCCGGAGCCACCGCAGCGCGGGCAGGGAATGGAGGCGCCCTCGCTGAGCATGGGTTTGAGGCGCTGGCGGCTCATTTCCAGCAGGCCGAACTTGCTGATCGAGCCGAATTGCACGCGGGCGCGATCCTGGCGCAGCGCATCGCGCAGCCGGTTTTCGACCTCGCGGCGGTTCTTCGACTCGTCCATGTCGATGAAGTCGATCACCACCAGGCCGCCCAGGTCGCGCAGGCGGGCCTGGCGGGCGACCTCGTCGGCGGCCTCCAGGTTGGTGCGCAGTGCGGTTTCCTCGATGTCGCCGCCCTTGATGGCACGCGCCGAGTTCACGTCCACCGCCACCAGCGCCTCGGTCTGGTCGATCACGATGGCGCCACCGCTGGGCAGATTGACGATGCGGCTGTAGGCGGTCTCGATCTGGTGCTCGATCTGGAAACGGCTGAACAGCGGAGCGTCATCGCGGTAGCGCTTGACGCGGTGCTTCTGCTCCGGCATCACATGGCTCATGAACTGGTGAGCCTGCTCGTAGATGTCATCGGTATCGATCAGGATCTCGCCGATGTCGCTGTTGAAGTAGTCGCGGATGGCGCGGATCACCAGGCTCGATTCCTGGTAGATCAGGAAGGCACCCTTGCCCGACTGCGCCGCGCCGTCAATGGCCGTCCACAGCTTGAGCAGGTAGTTCAGGTCCCACTGCAGCTCGGCGGCATCACGGCCGATGCCGGCCGTGCGGGCGATGATGCTCATGCCATTGGGGTACTCGAGCTGATCCAGGGCTGCCTTGAGTTCGGCACGGTCCTCGCCCTCGATGCGGCGGCTGACACCACCGCCGCGCGGGTTGTTGGGCATCAGGACGACGTAGCGGCCGGCGAGGCTGATGAAGGTGGTCAGGGCGGCCCCCTTGTTGCCGCGTTCTTCCTTTTCGACCTGGACCAGCAGTTCCTGGCCCTCTTTGATCACATCGTTGATGCGGGCCTGCGAGGGCGAGACATTGCCCTGGAAATACTGCTTGGAGATTTCCTTGAACGGCAGGAAACCGTGGCGGTCCTCGCCGTAGTCGACGAAACAGGCTTCCAGGCTGGGCTCGACGCGCGTGACGACGGCCTTGTAGATGTTGCCCTTGCGCTGTTCGCGTCCTTCGATTTCGATCTCGTAGTCGAGCAGTTTCTGCCCGTCCACGATGGCCAGGCGGCGTTCTTCGGCCTGCGTGGCGTTGATGAGCATGCGCTTCATGGCGGCATTTCCTTCGTATTGGCGTTGCGTGTATGCCCGGACACGTCCGGGCGCGAGGCCAGAGTCCGCAGGGCGACGCAAACGAGGAAGGAATTGCCGGAGAGCTTCTGAGGCTGTCGGCAGGCTTCGCTGGCACGCGAGGAGCCTGCCAACGCCGCTTCAGGGCGTAGGCGCATGGAGTCGGTGGCTCAAGGAAACCGGGCGATCTGTCTCGGACATGAGCGCGCTGCTGGCTTCATTGAAGTCGCTTCATCCTCGACCAGCCACCGGCGCACATGCACATCCAAGAGCGCGCCGGCAGGCTGACCGATCAGGGTATTCCGTATCGGGTCTGCTGTCATCTCACGGGCTCCCCGTTTCGGGGTGGCCTGGTCATCGCAGCGACGCGCCCGTGAACAACGAGGGGGCGGGCCGGCGGCACCAGGCGACAGGCGAAATGGGTGGCCAGATGCCCTGTCCGTTGCGAGCGGTGGATCGGATCACCGGGGTTTCCACGGAGGGTCGATGCAAATTCAAGCAGATCAACCACTTACGACTTCGGGCGGGCAAAGGGCATTATAGTGCGAGGCCCGTGCCGTGGAATCGGCATCAGCCACAGGTTTACCCTTGAACGCCAGACCCACTCCATCGACCGGGCGACCGGCCGTACAGCACCTGATTGTCGATGAGGCATCGGCAGGCCAGCGCCTGGACAATTACCTGATCCGGGTGCTCAAAGGCGTGCCCAAGACCCATCTCTATCGCATCATCCGCTCGGGGGAAGTGCGGCGCAACAAAGGACGTGTGGCGGCCGATGACCGTGTCCAGGCGGGCGATGTCCTGCGGATTCCCCCCGTCCGGGTTGCCGAGCGGCCCGCACAGAACCTGTCCGTGGCACCAGCCCGCCAGTTTCCTGTTGTCCATGAAGACGATGCTTTTTTGGCCATCGACAAACCAGCGGGGGTGGCGGTGCATGGCGGCAGTGGTGTCAGCTCGGGCGTCATCGAGCAATTGCGCCAGGCCCGCCCCCAGGCCAAATTCCTCGAATTGGTGCACCGACTGGATCGGGAAACCAGTGGCCTGCTGCTGATTGCCAAAAAGCGCAGCGCGTTGAAGGCCTTGCAGGAACAATTCCGGGAGCGGGAAACCGGGAAAACCTATCTGACCCTGGTCAAGGGGACCTGGCCTGCGCGGTTGAAGGTGCTGGACCAACCCCTGCACAAATACCTGCTGCCCGATGGTGAGCGCCGCGTCAAGGTGGTCGCCGCGGACCATCCGGATGGCATGCGCGCGGTTTCCCTGGTGCGTGTGGTGCGGACGGTGCCGGCACCTGCGGGTCTGCCTGCCGGCCTGGCCGACACCTTCACGCTGCTGGCCGTCACCATCAAGACCGGGCGGACCCACCAGATCCGGGTCCACCTCGCGAATGCCGGCCACCCCATTGTGGGTGATGACAAATACGGTGATTTCGAACTCAATCGCCAGATGGCGCGACTGGGGCTCAAGCGCATGTTTCTGCACGCCTGGCGTTTGCGGATTGCGCACCCGATCACGGGTGATTCCATGGAGTTACATTCTGAATTGCCTCCGGAGCTGGCCAGCCATTGCGCAGGAGATGTTTCAGATTAAAATAACGACCTATCAGGGGTGTCAGCCCATGATGTCAATCAACATTGGCAATCAATCGTATCTCCAAGATTAAGTTAAAAGGAAACACAATGGCAACTTATTCCGAACTGATGGCGCAGGCGCAGGCGTTGATGGCACAGGCCGAACAGGCCCGGAAGGCCGAATTGGCTGCCGTGATTGCCGATATCAAGGCCAAGATGAAGGAATACGGCATTACCGTGGCCGATCTGGGCAGCGCCGGAGCGGTCAGCCGCAAGGCGGGCAAGAGCAGCAAGTCGGCAGCGCCGGCCAAGTACCGTGGCCCCCAGGGTGAGCTGTGGGCCGGCGGTCCGGGCCGCAAGCCCGAGTGGGTGCGTGCCGTGCTCGCGGCCGGCAAGAGCATCGAGGACTACCGCATCTGATGCAGGCGGCCCCGGTGGCCGCCGTCCTTTTGAAAAGGCGCCCTGTGGCGCCTTTTCTGCTGTCGGGCCCCCGACGCCGGCAGCAGAGATAATGACCGCTGGATGTTTTTCCCCGCTATGCGACCCCGCGCTTTCGATCTCATTGCCTTTGACTGGGATGGCACCCTGTTCGATTCCACCGCCATCATCGTCCGATCCATCCAGGCGGCGGTGGCCGATGTGGGGGGGACGGTGCCGGATGACGGTGTGGCCAGCTACGTGATCGGCATGGGGCTGATGCAGGCGCTGGCGCATGCGGCACCCGATGTGCCGCCGGAGCGCTACGCCTTGCTGGGCGAGCGCTACCGGCATCATTACCTGGCACGCCAGCACGACATCAGTCTGTTCCCGGGTGTGCTGCCCATGTTGCACATGCTGCGCGAGCGCCACCACTGGCTGACGGTGGCCACCGGCAAGAGCCGCCGGGGCTTGGACGAGGCCCTGCGCAGCACGGAGCTGCAGGGCGTGTTCGATGCCTCCCGCACGGCCGATGAAACCGCCGGCAAGCCCAGCCCCCTGATGCTCAACGAACTGATGCGTGAATTCGGGGTCGAGCCGGAGCGCGTGCTCATGATCGGCGACACCACGCACGACCTGCAAATGGCCGTCAATGCGGGCTGCGCCAGCGTGGGCGTGAGTTACGGCGCCCATCAGCCCGATGGGTTCGCCGCCCTGTCGCCGCGCCATGTGGCGCACTCCGTGGCCGATTTGCACGCCTGGCTGGAGGCATATGCCTGATCGGTTGGTGCCGGCACAGGCAGGGGGCGATGAGGGGGAGGGCCAGTGGCTCCCCCTGTGCAACAGCCGCGATCTGGTCGATGGTGGCTTGGCGGCCTCCTTTGATGTTGTCTACGGTGGTCAGACGTGCCGGGCCTTCGCGGTCCGCCACGATGGACAGGTGCACGCCTACCTCAACCGCTGTACCCATGTGGCCATGGAGATGGACTGGCAACCCGACCGTTTCTTCGACGAATCGGGCCGCTGGCTGCTGTGCGCCACCCACGGTGCCCACTACGACCCGGCCACCGGTGCCTGCCGTGGCGGCCCCTGCAAGGGCCCGCTGGTGAAGATCGGCACCGCCGAATTCGACGGTGTCGTTCACTGGCGGTCACAATATCTGATCAAACCCGCGCTTTTCTGAGCCGACAATACCCCGCCATGACCGACGATACCCCCGGCGCCGAGCCGCGCCCCGATGCTCCATCTGCGACGGCCGCGCGCGATACCACCTGGGAGCGTGTCACGATCGAAAAACTCCTGCTGGCCAACCTGAACGAGCAGCGTGCCGCCCGGCGCTGGCGCTGGTTCGGGCGCCTGCTCTGGCTGCTCCTGCTGGGCGCGGGTGCATGGCTGCTGATGCGCTCGGGTCCGGTCGGCACGCAGTCGTCGTCGCCGCACACGGCCGTGGTCGAGATCAAGGGCGAGATCGCATCGGGCTCCGAGGCCGGTGCCGACAAGGTGGTGCCAGCCATCCGTCAGGCCCTGGAGGATTCAGGCGCGCAGGCGCTGGTGCTGCTGATCAACTCGCCGGGCGGCAGCCCGGTGCAGGCGGGCATCATCAACGACGAGATTCACCGGCTCAAGGCGCTGCACGGCAAGAAGATCTATGCCGTGGTCGAGGAAACCTGCGCGTCGGCCGCCTATTACATCGCATCGGCGGCGGACAGCATCTACGTCGACAAGGCCAGCCTCGTGGGCAGTATCGGGGTCCTGATGGATGGTTTTGGCTTCACGGGGCTGATGGACAAACTGGGCATCGAACGCCGCCTGATGACGGCCGGCGAGAACAAGGCCCTGCTTGATCCGTTCAGCCCGCAGGATGAAGGCCAGAAAGCGTACATCCGTTCAATGTTGGCGGAAATCCACCAGCAGTTCATCGCCGTGGTGCGCAAGGGTCGTGGCGAACGGCTGGAGGAAACGCCGGACATTTTTTCGGGTCTGGTCTGGAGCGGCCAGCAGGCCGTGGCCCTGGGCTTGGCCGACGGGCTGGGCAATCTCGACTACGTCGCGCGCGAGGTGGTCAGGGCGGAGGACATCGTCGACTACACCCAGCGCGAGCCCGTGGGCCTGCGCCTGGCGCGGCAGTTCGGCGTGAGCATCGGCCGCGGCATCTGGCAGGCGGCGTCGGCCGCCGGCATGCCGCTGCGCTGACACCCCGACCATCGTGCCGGGCATTGTGTTGATCGTGTTGGAACACCATCTGTAGGGAGTCTCTCTTGATAACGAAAGCTGTTTTCCCCGTTGGCGGGCTGGGTACTCGCTTCTTGCCCGCAACCAAGGCCATTCCCAAGGAAATGCTGCCCGTGGTGGACAAACCCTTGATCCAGTACGCGGTCGAGGAGGCCTACGAGGCCGGCATCCGTCAGATGATCTTCATCACGGGGCGTCACAAGCGCGCCATTGGTGACCACTTCGACGCGGCCTTCGAGCTGGAGTACGAGCTCGAGCGTGGCCACAAGAACGATCTGCTGAAGCTGGTCCATGACATCAAGCCCGACGACATGGATTGCATCTATATCCGCCAGCCTCGGCCGCTTGGGCTGGGTCATGCGGTGCTGTGCGCCGAAAAGGTGGTGGGCAACGAGCCGTTTGCCGTCCTGCTGGCCGATGACCTGATGGTGGGGCCGCCTGGCGGCGCATCGGTGCTCAAACAAATGGTGCAGGCGTATGAACAGTCGCCTGGCAC
>NZ_JAQVEJ010000184.1 GCF_028698005.1 Hydrogenophaga sp. | reverse complement strand
ACCTGCGGCGGGTCGGCAATCAGATCGACCGCGCGGCCAACCGCCTGGCCATGTCGCTGATCATCGCGGCGCTGATCATCGGCTCGTCGATCGTCATGACCGTGGAGGGCGGCCCCACGCTGTTCGGTCTGCCCGCGTTCGGCTTCCTCGGATTTGCCAGCGCCTTCGTCGGCGGCCTCTGGCTGGTGCGCTCGATCTGGCGCAGCAGCCGCGGGCGCGACCTGCTCGATGACTGAGGACCGGGCGGATCAGGACCCGGCGCCGAACGTGCGGACGCGGCGTGCCGTCTCCGGGTGCGCGAAGCACTGCGCGGCGGCATCGCGTTCCGTTTCGAGCGCGCTGGACAGCGGTCCGGGCAGACCGTTGAGGGCTTTCTTCAGCAGGGCCAGCGCGTGAGGGGCACGCTCGGCGACCTGCGTCGCGAGCGCCATCGCCTCGTCCAGCAGCATCTCCCGGGTCACGACGCGGTTGACCAGACCCAGCGACAGCAGCCGCTGCGCGTCGATGCGCTCGCCCAGCACGATCAGTTCCATGGCGCGCTGATAGCCCACGGTCTGGGGTAGTAGGTGGGTCACACCGCCCGTGACGAAGTGGCCCCACTGCATCTCGGGGAAGAAGCACACCAGGTCGTCGGCGGCGACCACCATGTCGCAGTTGAGCAGCCATTCGAAGCCGCCACCGACGGCATAGCCCTGGATCGCGCCGATGACGAGCTTGGGGCCGTGCATGAGGTCGCGCGTGATGCGCTGGATGTCGTCGCAGATCTGCTGCACCCGCTCGGGCGAGGCAGTTTGCTCGTCGAATTCCCTGAGGTCGTCGCCGGCGCAGAAGGCGCGCCCCGCGCCCGTGAAGACGATGACCCGGGTGTCGGGGTCCTGCTGGGCGGCCAGCAGCGCGGTGTGCAAGTCGTGCAACAGGCTGCCGCCGATGGCGTTGAGCCGTGCCGGGCGGTTGAGGGTGACCACGCTCACGTGGCCGTGTTTGTCGAGAAGGACGTCGGTCATGGGGTGTTGTCTCCTTTCATGGGGTCAGGGGCTGGTCGCGTTCGCGGTCCCAGGTGTCGGCGGTCACGCCCTGCTCGATCAGGCGGAATTTCTCCACCTTGTCGGTGGGTGTCTTGGGCAGCGCGTCGACGAAGCGGATGTGGCGCGGCACCATGAAGCGGGTCATGGTACGCGAGGCGTGTTCGGCGAGCGCGCGCGGCGTGAGCGAGGAGCCAGGCCGCACCACGACGCTGGCCATGACCTCTTCCTCGGTCCATTCGCTGGGCACGCCATAGACGGCGCATTCGAGCACGTCGGGGTGGGTCTCCAGGCCCATCTCCACCTCGGCGGCGGAGATGTTCTCGCCGCGGCGGCGCACCATGTCCTTGGTGCGGCCGACGAAGTAGAAGTAGCCGTCCTCGTCCCGGCGCAGCAGGTCGCCGGTGTGGAACCACAGATTGCGGAAGGCCTGCAGCGTGGCCTCGGGCATGCCCCAGTAGCCGCGCGTGATGGCGTCTGGCGCGCGCGGGCGCACCACCAGCTCACCGACCGCGCCCACGGGCACGGGCATGTCGTCGGCGTCGTGCAGATCGACCTCCCACAACGACCCCACGCGCCCGCAGGAGCCGGGCCGCACCGGCTGGCCCGGCGGATGGTAGAGGATGCCGCCGACCTCGGTGGAGCCGTACAGCTCGACGAGGCGGCAGCCGAAGCGCGCCTCGAAGTCCGGTGCCCAGGCCGGCAGCGGCACGCCCCAGCCCAGGCGGGCGTGGTGATCGCGGTCGCGCGGTCCGGGGGGCTGTTTCCACAGCATGGTCAAGGTCGCGCCCATGAAGTCGAACACCGTGGCCCTGAACGCGCGCATCTCGTCCCAGTAGCGCGAGACGCTGAAGCGCTCGCCGATCGCGGCCACGCAGCGCAGGCGCAGCGCGGGTGTGATGGTCATCACCGAGGCATCGAGGTGGAACAGTGGATAGGGGCAGTAGAGCACGTCGTCGTCGCGCAGGCCCAGCCCGCCGATGAAGCCGTCGGCCTGCGACAGCACGAAGCGGTGCGCCATCATGGCGGCCTTGGAGCGCCCGGTCGTGCCCGAGGTGTACAGCAGCAGGCACAGATCGTCCGGTGACACGACGGGGCGCGGCACGGCCAGGTCCAGGCCCTCGTCGAGCAGATCGCCAAAAGCGAGCGTGCCGCCGGGCAGCGCCGGCAGAGAAGGTGCCTGCCCCACCAGCACGAGCTGGTCGACCGTGGCCAGATCCGGCCACAGGGGCTGCCACTGCGGCGCCAGCGACGCATGGGCGAACAGCCAGCGGCTTTCCACCAGGTCGATGGCCTGTTGCAGCACGTGGCCCCGGAACGCCGTGTTGACCGGTGCCATGACGGCGCCGAGCTTGGCCAGGGCGAACCAGATGATGACGAACTCGGGGCAGTTGGACAGCATCAGGCTCACGCGGTCGCCCTGCCGGATGCCGCGCTGTGCGAGCGCGGCGGCGAGTCGGTCCGACTGCCCGTCGACGTCGCGGAAGCTCAGTTCGACGCCCTGCATGCGCAGGAACGTGCGCTCCGGTGCATCGAGGACAGCGGCGCGCAACTCGTCGCCCATCGATGCGCGGGCGGGCGCGGGGAGTGGGAAAGCGGTGTCTGGCATCGTGTCGTGGCGGTGGGTCCGGCGGACTGTGGGTCGCTGTGGCCGATACCAACAGCAACCGGCGTGCCAGCCGGCGCAAGCCGGGATCCGGGGCGGAGAATCGCCCTGGCATCGTTCAGAAGATAAAAAATCGGACAACCGTAAAATTCATGAACGTTAAATTTTCTGACGATCCATGAAAACGACCACGTCACCCGACCCGCAGGACCGCCTGCTGGATGCGCTGAAGGCGCATCCGGTCTGGCATCACATCCAGAGTCATGCGCGTGAGTCGGCCGCGCTCGAACTCCGAGTGGTACGTCAGGCGCCACGCCGACCCTCGCCCGGCACCCTGGTGCTGGACCTGCAGGCGGACGGTGTGGTGGTGGGCTGGCTCACGGCGCGTGGCGCGCGCGCCGCGCTGTCGGTGTCTCAGAATGCCCATGCGCAGCACGCGGCGGCCACGCTGTCGGCGGTGGGCGGGCTGTTGCGCTCGGCGGGCGAGCAGGCGCGGCTGATCGAGGAGCAGCGCGCCATCGTGGACCACATCGCCGACGGCCTGCTCGTGCTGGGGCCGGGCGCCGTCATCCGTCACATCAACCGCACCGCGGCCCGGCTGCTGCACCTGAACCCCGCCAAGGCCATCGGCAAGCCGCTGGGGGCGCTGGTCGATTTCCGCACGGTGGTGGAATCGGTTTTCACCACCGGCCAGGGCTATGTGGACCGCGAACTCATCATCGATTCGCCGTCGCTGAACCTGCACGTGGTGGACACGGCGGTGCCGATCCGCGACGCGCAGGGGCATGTGGTCTCGGTGGTCAACACCGTGCGCGAAATCCAGCGCGTTCGCCATCTGGCGCAGCGCATCTCGGGCTCGCACGCACGCTACCGCTTCGAGGACATCATCGGCCGCAGCCCGGCATTGCAGCAGGCGGTGTCCGATGCGCGCAAGGCCGCGCGCAGCAGCGCCAACGTGCTGCTCTCGGGGGAAAGCGGCGTGGGCAAGGAGGTCTTCGCGCAGGCCATCCACAACGCCAGTCCGCGGCGCGAGGGTGCGTTCATCGCCATCAACTGCGCCGCCCTGCCGCGCGACCTGATCGAAAGCGAGCTGTTCGGCTACGTGGCGGGCAGCTTCACCGGGGCGCGGCGCGAGGGGCAGCCCGGCAAGTTCGAGGCGGCTTCGGGCGGCACGATCTTCCTGGACGAGATTGCCGAGCTGCCGCTGGACGTGCAGGCCAAACTGCTGCGCGTGCTGCAGGAGCGCGAGGTGGTGCGGGTGGGCGACACGCGCGGTGTGCCGGTCGACGTGCGCGTGATCACGGCCAGCAACCGCGACCTGCGGCGCATGGTGGACGAGCGCCTGTTCCGCGAGGACCTGTACTACCGCTGCCGGGTGATCGAGGTGGCGCTGCCCCCACTGCGCCAGCGCGCGCAGGACATTCCCCTGCTGGCGCACCATTTCCTGGCCAAGTACGCGGGCCTGCTCGACAAGCCGGTCTTCGGCTTCACGGAGGCGGCGCTGCAGGCGCTGCAGGCCCACGACTGGCCGGGCAATGTGCGCGAGCTCGAGAACGCCATCGAGCGGGCCGTGAACCTCAGCGAACAGGCGGAGATCGACGTGCCGGTGCTGGACCTGCCGCGGCGCCACCCCACGCCGCCAGGTGCGGGCGCGGATGGCGGCACCGGCGCGCAGCCGCTGACACTGGCCGAGGCCGAGCATGCCGCGATCGAGGCGGCGATCCGGCATGCCGGCTACAACCTGACGCAGGCCAGCCGGCTGCTGGGCATTTCCAAGCCCACCATCTACGCCAAGATCCGCCGCTACGGCATCGCGCTGGAGCGGCCACTGCCCGGCGCGGCCCGTTGACGCGGGCCCGGCGCCCGTTCATTCCCGAATCAGGCCACGGATTCGTGAACGTTTTCCTGCAGAAAACGCGCTGCCGTGCTACATTATGGAAGCGCTGAACGCGTCGAGCCGTCCCCCTGTCATCCCGGGGCCTCGGCCCCCGGACCGGCCGCTTCCCCTCTTGCCGTCGAAGCCGCCCGATCCCCTGTTGTCGGCAGGCCCTGTCCTGTCTTTGTATTTCACCCCGTTCCGCACACCGGTTGCACCGTGCAACCGGCCGGTGACGTTGCTGGCCTGTGGTGCCAGCCAGCGTGCGGCCGCGCGGGGTATGTTGGTATTGAAGGAGTATCCCCATGGCCAAAGAAGAACTCATCGACATGACGGGCATCGTCAACGAGGTGCTGCCCGACTCGCGCTACCGCGTGACGCTGGACAACGGTCACCAGTTGATTGCCTACTCGGCGGGCAAGATGAAGAAGCACCACATCCGCATTCTCGCGGGTGACCGTGTCTCGCTCGAACTCTCGCCCTACGACCTGACCAAGGGTCGCATCAACTTCCGCCACCTGGAGCCGCGCAGCGGTGGCGCCCCCAGGCCCGCGCCGCGTCGCCGCTGAGCACGGTTTTCGCCGGTTTCGTCAGCGCTGGCGCCGGGCGCGCACCGCTTCGGCCAGACCGTGCAGCACCGGCACGGTCTGCTCGAAACTGATGCAGGCGTCGGTCACGCTCACACCGGGTTTCAGGGGCTGGCCGGCCACGATGTCCTGCCGGCCTTCGTTCAGGTGGCTCTCGATCATCACGCCGATGATGC
>NZ_JAQVEJ010000183.1 GCF_028698005.1 Hydrogenophaga sp. | reverse complement strand
GACCACGTCCACCATGCCGGCAACTCGTCGGGCATCGTCGACGGCGCCGCCGCGGTGCTGATCGGCTCCGAGGCAGCGGGCAGGACGCACGGTTTCACGCCGCGCGCGCGCATCGTCGCGGCGGCCCTCTCGGGCGCCGACCCCACCATCATGCTCACCGGCCCCATGCCCGCCACACGCAAGGCGCTGGCCAAGGCCGGCATGACGATCGACCAGATCGACCTGTTCGAGGTCAACGAAGCCTTTGCCGCCGTGCCCCTGCGCTTCATGCAGGAAATGGGCGTGCCGCACGAGAAGCTCAACGTCAACGGCGGCGCCATCGCCATGGGGCATCCGCTGGGCGCGACCGGGGCCATGATCCTGAACACCCTGGTTGACGAACTGCACCGCCGACAACTGCGCTACGGCCTGGCCACCTTGTGTGTCGGCGGTGGCATGGGCATCGCCACGATTGTTGAACGCGTTTGATGAAGGGCGCAGGTACCCCCATGATCACGAAGACCATCCGTTACGACCTCGCCCAGGGCATCGCCACCATCACCTTCGACGAACAGGGTTCGCCCGTCAACACCATGTGCCTGCAATGGCAGGACGACTTCGAGACCGTGACCCGCCAGGTGGAGAAGGACCGGGAGCAGATCCGCGGCATCATCCTGGCCTCGGCCAAGAGCACCTTCTTTGCCGGTGCCGACCTCAAGGCCGTGATGCGCTCGAGCGAGGCCGATGGCCCGCGCGTCTTTGCCGAGATCGAACGCATCAAGCGGCACTTCCGCACCCTGGAAACCCTGGGCGTGCCCGTGGTGACCTGCCTCAACGGCGCGGCGCTGGGTGGCGGCTGGGAAGTGGCGCTGGTGGGCCACCACCGCATCGCCGTGAACGACCCGAAGATCCGGTTCGGCCTGCCAGAAATCACGCTCGGCCTGATTCCCGGTGGCGGTGGCATCACCAAGATGACCCGCATCCTGGGCCTGGCGGCCGCGCAACCCTACATCCTGGAGAGCAAGCTCTTTGGCCCCGATGAGGCCATGAAGATCGGCGTGGTGCACGAGCTGGTCGCCACGGCCGATGAGCTCATGCCGCGCGCACGGGCTTTCATCGAGGCTGCCCAGGGCAAGCCCGAGGCCTGCACCCACGTGTGGGACCGCAAGGATGACAAGATGCCCGGCGGCACGCCGGCCAGCCCCAAGGTGGCCGCCATGCTCAGCGTCGCGCCTGCCATGCTCAAGCGCAAGACCCAGGGCCTGTACCCCGCGCCCGAAGCAGCCCTGGCCGCCATGGCCGAGGGCGCCCTGGTCGATTTCGACACCGCCATGCGCATCGAGACACGTTACCTGGCCGGCCTGATGGTCGGGCAGGTGGCGCGCAACATGATCAACACCTTCTTCTTCCACATGAACGCCGTCAAAGGCGGGCAGTCGAGGCCGAAGGGGGTGCCGAAGTACCAGCCGAAGAAGGTCGGCATCCTGGGCGCCGGCATGATGGGCTCGGGCATCGCCTACGTGCAGGCCACCCAAGGCATTGCCACCGTGCTCAAGGACGTGAGCATCGAGGCGGCCGAGAAGGGCAAGGCCTACACCACCCGGCTCACCCAGCAGCGGGTGGACAAGGGGCAAATGAGCGCCGAGAGGCAGCAAGGCATCCTGAACCTCATCACGCCCACTGCCCAGGCCACCGACCTCCGGGGTTGCGACCTGATCATCGAGGCCGTGTTCGAGCAGCGTGAGCTCAAGGCCATGGTGACGCAGGAAGCCGAGCCCATGCTGGCCGAAGGCGGTTTCTTCGCCAGCAACACCTCCACCCTGCCCATCAGCAGTCTGGCCCGGGCCAGCACGGCGCCGCAGAAGTTCGTCGGCATCCACTTCTTCAGCCCGGTGGACAAGATGAAGCTGGTCGAGATCATCCGCGGCCAGGACACGGACGACGAGACCATTGCGCGCGCCTACGACTACGTGCAGGCCCTGGGCAAGCTGCCCATCGTGGTGAACGACTCGCGGGGCTTCTACACCAGCCGCACCTTCGGTACCTATGTGATGGAGGGTGCCGCAATGCTCGGCGAAGGCATCCCGGCCCCGGTGATCGAGAACGCCGCCGTCCAGGCCGGCATGCCGGTGGGCCCGCTGGCGGTGCTCGACGAGACATCGCTGTCACTGTCGGTCCATGTGCTGGAGCAGACCCGCATCGACTGCCGGCAGGAAGGCAAGCCCTACGTGGCCACGGCCGGAGAGACCCTGGTCGAGCGCATGGTCAAGCGGCACCATCGCCCGGGTCGTGCCGGCGGCGGAGGCTTCTACGACTACCCCGAAGGCGGCAGGAAGCACCTGTGGCCCGAACTGAAGACCTTGTTCGAGAAACCCGGTGTCGCGTGGGACCTGCAGGACGTGAAAGACCGCCTGCTCTTCCGCCAGGCGGTGGAGACCGCGCGCTGCCTGGCCGAAGGTGTGCTCACCAGCGTGCTGGACGGCAACATCGGCTCCATCTTCGGCATCGGCTTCCCGGCCTGGACCGGCGGCGCCCTGCAGTTCATTTACGGCCAGGGCATCGAGACCTTCGAGCAGCGTTGCACCGAGCTGGCGGCACGCTACGGCAGCGGCTTCGAACTGAGCGAGGCGGTAAAGTCATCGCTTCGACAACACCAACCCCGCTACTGAACCCATGAAACGACTCGACGGAAAAATCAGCATCATCACCGGTGCCGCACAGGGCATCGGCCTGGCCACCGCGCTCAAGTTCGCGCGTGAGGGCGCCACCGTCATCGTCTGCGACGTGAAGCAGGCGGCCGTCGACGAGGCGGTCAGTCAGTGCCAGGCCACGGGCGCCACAGCCGCCGGCTTCGTCATGGACGTGACCCAGCGCGAAATGGTCGATGCGGTCGTCGCCCAGGTCAAGGAACGCTTCGGACGCATCGACGTGCTGGTCAACAACGCCGGCATCACCCAGGACGCGCGCCTGCAGAAGATGACGCTGGAGCAGTTCGACAAGGTGATCGACGTCAACCTGCGCGGTGTCTTCCACTGCGCCCAGGCCGTGGCCGACACCCTGGTGGCGCAGGGCAGTGGTGTCATCCTCAACGCCTCCAGCGTGGTGGGTATCTACGGCAACTTCGGCCAGACCAACTACGCCGCCACCAAGTTCGGCGTCATCGGCTTCACCAAGACCTGGAGCCGCGAGCTGGGCCCCAAGGGCGTGCGCGTCAACGCCGTCGCGCCCGGCTTCATCCAGACCCCCATCCTGAGCACCATTCCCGAGAAGGTCATCCAGGAGATGGAGCACCGCGTGCCGCTGCGCCGCCTGGGCCAGCCCGAAGAAATCGCCAACGTCTACGCCTTCCTGGCCAGCGACGAGGCCAGCTACATCAACGGCGCGGTGATCGAGGTCTCGGGCGGCATGTCGGTCTGAGCCTGCGGCACCGCGCACGGCACTCCCGTGATCCAAACAGCAACAGGGCCGGCGGGCCCTGTTTTCATTTCCGTGGCCAGACCGGCAAACCGGCCCACCCCTCTCACTGTTCCGGATTGCGCTGACGCAAATCCTGCAGCGCCTCGTTCATCTTGAACAGCACGATCAGCAGCTCGCACCAGATGCGCGCGCCCAGCGAGCCACCGACCGCGATGAACAGACCCGTCAGAAACTTGCCCAAGGTAAAGCCCCCGAAGCCGCCAAACATGGCTCCCAGCCCGCTCAGCACCGCGATGGCCAGCAACAACCAGTACACCGCCGTGATGATCTGGGGTGTCACCATCTTGTTGAAAAACAGCCAATCCCTCATGGCATGCAACTCCTGACTTATGTTGGGTTCTGATGAAAAGACGCCGGCACGTTGCCATCGGCCGGCTGCAAGCAGTCTATAACAGGCCCCGCCTCGTGACCGGCCCTCAGCCTGCGAGGCCGCGCCCGCCCGCCAACGCCGCGCGCAGCCGCTCGCACTCGGCATCAAGCGCCGTGTAGGCCTGCTTCCATTGTTCAATTTGCGCTTCCAGCGCGGCGGCCTGGGCCATGGCCCTCTGGGGCACCCCCGCGGCGCTCAGCAACGCCCGGCTCAACTCACGGATTTCGGCCTCGGCCTGCAGGCAACGCTGCTCCTGCAGCGCGCATGCCTCCTGCAGGCGTTCCACCTCGGCCTGCAAACTGGCCACCTGCTGCGCCAGTTGGGTACGCTGGCCCAGCACCGTCTGGTGCATGAGCCTCGCTTGCGCCTGATGTTCCTCCAGCGCACGGTGCTCGCAGTGGATCCACCGCAGCTCGAAGCTCACCTGCTCCAGTTCGGCGCGCAGGGCCTGCACCTGCTCTTCAGGCGCCCACGCCCCCTCCTCCCCGATGCCACCCGGGGGCGCCACCAAGCCTCCTCCCACCAGAGGCACGTCACTGCCCAATTGTGTCGATTTCCCACGTTGCGCCATGGCCCCGGCCCCATCCTGCTTGCACGGATTCCACCCCCGAGCGGGTGCTTCACGGATATAGGGCAACTTCCGTGCCGATAGCGCGGCTCGCCCTTGCGGGTCACAAACGGTCCCAAAAGCCTGGAGAAAGTGATTTCTTTAGCACTTTCAACCTGATTTTTTGAGCTTCACGGGACCGCGTTACGCTGTCCCCTGTAACAAGTGCGGCGGAACATGCGTCCACCCGGACCTGGCCAATGTCCGGCAGATTCCGACGGCCGCACAGACACCCCACAGGGTGTGGGCGGCCCTCCTGCCGGCAACCCGCTACCGCACGCCGCCGTTCGTGTAATGCATCACGTTTTATTCGACATTGAGCGGGAGGCGACCGCCCATCCCCGGCGGCCACCGCCTGTCATTACACCCAGTTGCAAGAACATGCTAAACTCATCAATAAATAAATGGCATTACTTTTTGCTGGCATTCGGTTCACAAAAAGATGTAACCGAATGCGTTTAGGGGAGGTCCTTACACACCTATGTGCGATGGGATGTGTCACAGGAGGTCAAAGATGACTGACGTCTTTTCGCAACAAGGCACCGCAACCAGCCCATGCCCGGCAGGTTGGCCGTGCCAGCCACGCCGCAGGGGCGCGCGCTCCTGCCGCCTGCGCAACCGGGTCTGCCACAGGGAATCCGTGCGACAGACTTGGCTACGTAACAAAATGGGATGCCATCCCGTAACGCTGACGCACCATGCGCGCCGCAGCATCCACCACACCGTCCAGGGCGCTCGGCCAGCGGTGCAGCCCTGTCCACACCCATTTTCCCCGGACATACCGAAAAGTGTTTGATTTCAAAGCATTTTCCTGGCCTTTCCCGGCGGGGTGACGTCCACCGGTGATGGCCTTGGTGCGATGGGGCGA
>NZ_JAQVEJ010000182.1 GCF_028698005.1 Hydrogenophaga sp. | reverse complement strand
CCCGATGGCGGCGCTTGTCGCCGTGATGATCATGGTGTCCATCGGCACCTTCAACTGGGCCTCGATCCGCAACCTGCGCGAGCACCCCAAAAGCTCCAGCGTGGTGATGCTGGCCACCGTGGTGGTGACGGTTGGTACGCATGACCTGGCCAAGGGCGTGCTGGTCGGCGTGCTGCTGTCAGGCTTCTTCTTCGCCCACAAGGTGGGCCAGATCCTGCGTGTCGCCTCACGCACCGAGGACGAAGGCCGCGTGCGCACCTACACCATCACCGGCCAGGTCTTCTTCGCTTCCGCCGAGCGCTTCATCAACACCTTCGACTACAAGGAAGTCATCGAGAAGGTGCGCATCGACGTCAGCCGCGCCCATTTCTGGGACATCACCGCCGTCAGCGCCTTGGACAAGGTAGTGATCAAGTTTCGGCGCGAAGCCACCGAGGTCGAAGTCATCGGCCTGAACGAAGCCAGCGCCACGATGGTGGACAAGTTCGCCGTGCATGACAAGGACGGTGCCGACGACATGCTGATGGGCCACTAAAGAGGAGACAAGTTCATGAACAACGAAAACAAAGTGCTGGCCTGCGTGGATCAATCCCACTTCGCCGATTACGTGGCCGACTACGCCGCCTGGGCCGCCCGCCGAATGGATGCGCCGCTGGAGTTCCTGCATGTCATCGACCGTCATCCCGAGTTGGGATCGGGCGATGATCACAGCGGGGCCATTGGCATCGACGCACAGGAAAATCTGCTGACCAAACTCTCCGCCGAAGACGAGGCCCGCACCAAGCATGCCCGCGAGCAAGGCCGCATCTTCCTCAATCGGCTGCGCGAGCGCGCAGTGGCGGCCGATGTCGCCCAAGTCGATGTTCGCCAGCGACATGGCGATCTGGAAGAGACGCTCGCGGAACAGGAAACGGGCGTGCGCCTGGTGGTCTTGGGTCGCCGTGGCGAAGCAGCCGAAACCACCCAACGCGACCTGGGCCGCAACGTCGAGCGCGTGGTGCGCGCCCTGCACAAGCCCATCCTGACCGTAACGGAAGGCTTCAAGGCGCCGCAGCGCGTGATGATCGCCTTCGATGGTGGCACTGTGACCCGCCGAGGTGTCGAGATGGTCGCCGGCAGCCCGCTGTTCCGTGGCCTGCCGATCACTCTGCTGATGTCGGGCAAGGAAAGCCCGGATGCCCCCAAGCAGCTCGATTGGGCCAAGACCACCCTGGAAGAGGCTGGCTTCAATGTAACTGCCTCGCTGATTCCCGGCGATGCGGAAAGCATCATCGCCAAGACGGTGAAAGCGCAATCCATCGACATGCTCATCATGGGCGCATTCGGCCACTCACCGCTGCGCAGCCTGCTGTTCGGCAGCAAGACCACCGATCTGCTGCGCTCATCGACCATCCCCACCCTTCTGCTGCGATAACGAAGGAGTTGCCTCAATGAACATCGAACAGTTCCGCGCTCGGCTGCAGATCGAGCAAAGGGAAACCGTCGAGGCAATCGAGCAGGCGCAACAGTCCGCCGCGCCGGTCGAGCTGGATCAATCCAGTGTCGGCAGGGTGTCGCGTATCGACGCCCTCCAGCAGCAGGCACTCGCCCTAGGGTTGCTTGAGCGGCTGACTGTTCGCAAGCGCAAGGTCGAGGCAGCCCTGGCCCGCCTCGACGCTGGCACCTACGGGATGTGCTGCGCCTGCCAAGGAGACGTGGAACCGGAACGGTTGAATGCCGATCCGGCTGTCGTCTTCTGCCAGGAGTGCAAAAAAAATCGCTGATGTCGCGTTGAAGCGGCCACTCCTTCGGCAATGGATGCTCACCCCACGCGCGCAACCGACTTCATCCGGCCCTTCGAACGCGCGGCCGGACGCAGCAACCCGCGCAGCAGGTAGTCGCGCACGATGTGCACGCTCACGCCGGCATCCTGGGCCAGACGCGACACCGTGTAGCGTTCATCGAACACCTCATTTTCCTCAGCCGGCGCAGCAGGACAGTTGCTTCACGTCCTTGCTGAAGGTCTGCGCCGCGAGCTTGAGTCCCTCGACCATCGTGAGATACGGGAACAACTGGTCGGCCAGCTCCTGCACGGTCATGCGGTGGCGGATCGCCAGCGCGGCCGTCTGGATCAGTTCGCCCGCTTCCGGCGTGACCACCTGCACGCCGATCAGCCGTCCGGTGCCGGCCTCGGCAACCAGCTTGATGAAGCCGCGGGTGTCGAAGTTGGCGAGTGCCCGCGGCACGTTGTCGAGCGTCAGGGTGCGGCTGTCGGTCTCGATGCCGTCGTGGTGCGCTTCGGCCTCGCTGTAGCCGACCGTCGCTACCTGCGGGTCGGTGAACACCACCGCCGGCATCGCCGTCAGGTCCAGCTCAGTAATGCCGCCGGTCATGTTGATCGCGGCGCGGGTGCCGGCCGCTGCCGCCACATAGACAAATTGCGGCTGGTCGGTGCAATCGCCGGCAGCGAAGATGTGCGGCGCGCTCGTTCGCATGGCGCGGTCGATGACGATGGCTCCCTGGGCATTGACCTCGACGCCCGCCGCTTCGAGGTTCAGGCTGCGCGTGTTCGGTGCGCGGCCGGTGGCGACCAGCAACCGGTCGGCGCGCAGTTCGCCGCGTCCGGTGGTGAGCACGAATTCCCGGTCGACATGGGTGACTTGGCTCGCCTGGGTGTGGTCCAGCACCTCGATGCCCTCGGCGCGGAAGGCGGCCGTGACGGCCTCGCCAATGGCCGGGTCTTCGCGGAAGAACAGTGTGCTGCGCGCCAGGATCGTGACCTGGCCGCCCAGCCGGGCGAAGGCTTGCGCCAGCTCGACCGCCACCACCGACGAGCCGATCACGGCCAGCCGCTCAGGAATCGTGTCGCTCGCCAGCGCCTCGGTGGAGGTCCAGTAGAGCGTGTCCGCAAGGCCCGGGATGGGCGGAATCGCCGGGCTCGCGCCGGTGGCGATCAGGCAGCGGTCGAAGCGCACCTCGCGCGTGCCACCGTCAGCGGTCGTCACGGTCAGCGTGCGCGCGTCCTTGAACCGGGCCTCGCCGCGCAGCACGGTGATGGCCGGGGTGCTTGCCAGGATGCCTTCGTACTTGGCGTGGCGCAGCTCATCGACGCGGCCTTGTTGCTGGGCCAGCAACCGGTCGCGCAGCACGGCAGGCGCAACGGCAGGCAGACCGTCGTCGAACGGGCTTTCCCGGCGCAAATGGGCGATGTGCGCGGCGCGGATCATGATCTTGGAGGGCACGCAGCCGACATTGACGCAGGTGCCGCCGAGGGTGCCGCGCTCGATCAGCGTCACATGTGCGCCAAGCTCTACGGCCTTCAATGCCGCCGCCATCGCCGCACCGCCACTGCCAATCACGGCCACGTGCAGCGCTGGCTCGCCGCTACCGCGCTTTGCTTCGCTACCCAGCCAGCCGAGCGCCTTGTCCAACAGGCCGGTGGCGGGCAAACCCTGCGAGTCGGCAACCCGAGCGCGGTAGCCGAGCGCAGCCACGGCCGAAACCAGCGGGTGCAGGCTCACGCCGGCATCCGCCTCGATCTCGGCCCGTTTGCGCGGATAGGACACCGAGGCCGCGCGCACGCCGGGCACGTTTTTCAAAGACTGCTGGACGTGCTCGGCGCACGACGTGCAGGTCATGCCTTCGATGTGGAGGGTGATCGCTTCGGCCATGGTCACGCCCTCACTGCTTCACGGTGGCGGGGTAGCCAGCGTTCTCGGTGGCCTTGGTCAAGGCGTCGGCATTGGTCTTGGCGTCGTCGAAGGTGACGATGGCTTCGCGTTTCTCGTAACTGACCTCGGCCTTTTGCACGCCGTCCACCTTGGTGAGTGCCTTCTTCACTGTGATCGGGCACGCAGCGCAGGTCATGCCGGGCACCGAAAGCGTGACGGTCTTGGTGGCGGCCCAGGCGGGCGCGCTCAGGGCGGCGGCCAGGGCGATGAGGGTGGTGAGTTTCTTCATGGCGATCTCCTTTCAGTAGAACAGCGGCAGGACGTAGGGAAAAGCGAGGGCAACCAGAACCAGGGCGGCCACGACCCAGAAAATCACCTTGTAGGCCGTCCGCACCTGCGGCACGGCGCACACGTCCCCCGGCTTGCAGGCTTGAGCCGGACGGAAGATGCTGCGCCAGGCGAAGAACAGCGCGATGAGCGCCGCGCCGATGAAGATCGGCCGGTACGGTTCCAGCACGGTCAGATTGCCGATCCACGCGCCCGAAAAGCCGAGCGCGACCAGGACGAGGGGGCCGAGACAACAGGCCGAGGCGAGGACGGCTGCGACGCCGCCGGTCGCCAGTGCGCCGCGGCCGTTCTTGGATTCCGACATGAGGTTCTCCTTCCGGGACTTCGCTCGATGCTGTAACGTTACTTCCGTAGTCAACTACGGAGTCAAGCGCCGTGGAAAACGCTTCGGAGAATCTGACCATCGGCGCCTTCGCCAAGGCGGCCGGGGTCAATGTGGAGACGATCCGCTTCTATCAGCTCAAGGGCCTGTTGCCCCAGCCGGAGCGGCCGTATGGGAGCATCCGCCGCTATGGGCAGGCTGATGTGGCGCGGGTGAAGTTCGTGAAATCAGCCCAGCGCCTGGGGTTCAGCCTGGATGAAATCGGCCAGCTCCTGAAACTGGAGGACGGCACCCATTGCAGCGAGGCGGCCGAACTTGCTGCCCACCGGCTGGCCGATGTGCGCGCACGCATGGCGGACCTCACGCGGATGGAAGAGGTGCTGTCGACGCTGGTGAGCGAGTGCAACGCGCACCAGGGCAATGTTTCCTGCCCGTTGATCGCAGCCTTGCACTGTTGCTGAAGGGCACCTATTCAATGTGGGCGTCGGCGAGTGCCGATTGCCGCTCGCATGCGCGCCGTCCCGGCGCCACGCTTCCGGCAATGTTCCGCTGACACCCGTCAGCAGCATGCCCAGGCAGTCTCGATCTTCAAGACTGCGACGCGGTTCCGACCGCGTTGATCACACCAGTTCGCCCCGGCATCCCAGCGCGAACGGCCATCGGTTCTCCCGATGGTGATGCCACCCAAGCTGTTCCTTCAACCCACGCGGGGGTTCCACACCTTCCCCGCCTTGGGTCGGGTGTGTCTCCGCCTCTTTGTTCTCAGGAGATTCACCATGACCACTTCCACCGACAAGTCCTACTTCGACCTGCACATCACCGGACTCGGGTATCTCAATCGCATCCGCGAAGTGAAGCCCAAGAAAGGCGATTCGTTCCTGGCCTGCGACATCGCGGCTCTGAACGGTCCCAGCGATGACGTCTCGTATGTGCGTTTCGACACGCGCGTATCGGGTTCGGAAGCGCAGCACCTGGTGCGCCGCTGCATTCAGGCGGTCGA
>NZ_JAQVEJ010000181.1 GCF_028698005.1 Hydrogenophaga sp. | reverse complement strand
CACCCGACCGGGCCGGTGGCGATCTTCAAAACGGACAAAGGGCCTCTTCCTTCAGCAAACGGGCTCTGAAAAATGTCAGGCCCGATCATGGAGGGTCCCCCTACAAACCGGAACGAATCACTTCGTACTTGGTTATGACAAAACCGAATTAGCAGCGGATCCGGCTGCGCCGCCAGGCACTGGCCGGCGCGCACCACGATGCCTGGCAGGCCGCCCTGCCGGGCGACATCCAGTGGCTGGTTCACCAGCGCTTCGTTGACGGCCGGGCCAACGCAGCGGTAGTGCCGTCGTGGCGGATCACCTCTCCAGGCTCCCCGCTGTTCTGGTCATAAGTTCATGCCGCACAGGGCATCAACATCCTCGATTGCCGTGTTTGCATATGCGGAACGCTTCGTTCACGGCCGGCACCGGCATGCACATAGTGAATGGAGGACGGCACCCCTGTGTCGGCCGATCACACATCCACATCAAGGAGTCCCCATGTCCCAGCTCAACGACCTGCCCGGCCGGTACACCCGCTTCAGGACCGAGCCCTACACCCACAACATCGGCGCCGTCATCCATGGCCTGGACCTGCGCCAGCCGCTGGACGACACCACCCAGGCCGAACTGCGGGACGCGCTGGCCCGCCACGAGGTGATCTTCTTCCGCGATCAGGACCTGACACCCGAACAGCACGTGCGGTTCACCCGAACCTTCGGGGACGTGGCCGAGGTCAAGGCATTTTTCCCGCGTCTGCAGAGTCACCCCGAGATCGAGATCGTCGAGAGCACGGCCGACAGGCCCAGGGCCGCGAGCAACTGGCACGCGGATATCACCTGGCGCGAGCAGCCACCGCTGGGCACCAGTCTGTACGCACAGGTGATCCCCGCCACCGGCGGCGACACCGTGTGGGCCAGCCTCACCAAGGCCTGGGAAAGCCTGCCGCCGGCCTTCCAGGCCTACCTGGAAACGCTCACCGCGGTGCACACCTGGGAGATCAGCGGCTGGACCGAGTACCTGCTGCGCAAGGACGCCAGCGGCGACGAACTGAAAGCCGCGCGCGCCAAGTACCCGCCGGTGGAGCATCCGGTGGTGCGCGTGCATCCGGTCACCGGCAAGAAGATCCTCTACGTCAACAGCACCTTCACCAGCCACATCAAGGGCCTGACGCGCTCGGCCAGCGACGCCCTGCTGACCCAGCTGTTCGAACTGGTGCGGGTGCCCGAATTCCAGGCCCGCCTGCGCTGGGCACCCGGCACGCTGGCGGTGTGGGACAACCGGTCCACCCAGCACTATGCGGTGGGCGATTTCTTCCCGCAGCACCGCAAGCTGCACCGCATCACGATCACGGCCGAGCAGACATTCTGATCACACACACCAAGGAGGAACCCATATGACCCAAGCACAACGGCCGAATCAGCGAAAGCTCCGCCTGGGAGCTTTCATCATGGCCACAGGCCACCACGTCGCCGCCTGGCGCCACCCCGGCGCGCAGGCCGACGCGGGCGTCAACATCGACCACTACATCGAGCTCGCGCAGACGGCCGAGCGCGGACTGTTCGACCAGGTCTTCGTGGCCGACAGCCCCGGCATCTGGCACCAGGGCGACCGCGAGTCGTTCAGCCGCCAGGGCCGGCTCTCGCACTTCGAGCCGGTCACGCTGTGGGCCGCGCTGTCGGCGGTGACCCGGCACATCGGCTTCGTGGCCACCGCCTCCACCACCTATGAAGACCCCTACCTGCTGGCGCGCAAGTTCGCCTCGCTGGACCACATCAGCAAAGGCCGCGCCGCCTGGAACGTGGTGACCACCAGTGCCGAAAACGTGCATGGCAATTTCGGTCTGGACGCGCACCCCGACCCGGCCCAGCGCTACGAACGGGCCCACGAATTCGTGGACGTGGTCAAGGGGCTGTGGGACAGCTTCGAGGACGACGCCTTCACACGCGACAAGGCCTCGGGTGTCTACTTCAACCCCGACAAGCTGCACACGCTCAACCACATCGGCAAACACCTCAAGGTCAAGGGGCCGCTGAACATCGAACGCCCGCCGCAGGGCCACCCGGTGATCGTGCAGGCCGGCTCGTCCGAGGACGGCAAGGAGCTCGCCGCTGCCACCGCCGAAGCCATCTTCACCGCCTGGACCAGCCTTGAGGAAGCGCAGGCCTTCTACGCCGACGTGAAGGGGCGCCTGGCCAAGTACGGTCGTCGGCCCGAACAGTTGCTGGTGCTGCCCGGCATCTCCCCGGTCATCGGCCGCACGGAGGAAGAAGCACAGGCCAAGTGGGCCGAGCTGCAGGCGCTGATCCATCCCTCGGTCGGTCTGGCCACACTGGCACCGTTCTGGCCCGGCGAAGACCTGTCGACATGGGACCTGGACGCGCGTCCGCCCTATATCCCGCAGCCGCCCAAAGGCATCCACAGCCGCGCCCACGTGGTGCTGGAGCTGGCCCGCCGCGAGCAGTACACCGTGCGCCAGCTCTACGAATACCTGGCCGGCGCGCGCGGCCACTGGGTGGTGGTCGGCACGCCGTCGCAGATTGCCGATCGCATGCAGGAATGGTTCGAGCAGGGTGCGGCCGACGGCTTCAACGTGATGCCGCCGGTGCTGCCGCAAAGCCTGAACGAGTTCGTCGACCTGGTGGTGCCCGAACTGCAGAAGCGGGGCCTGTTCCGCACCGCCTACGAAGGGACGACGCTGCGCGAGAACCTGGGGCTGGAGCGACCGCAGAGCCGCTGGGCCGAACCGCAGGCCCGGGCTGCCTGAAACACGGCGGGGGGTTGGGCGGAGTCCTGCCGGAGGGCAGGCTCCGCTTCTTTTTTGTCAGCCGCGTTCCTGCACCCGCTCACCACCTCGCAGGCAGCCGCGCATCGTGTCGGCCCCGCCCACGTCAAAGCCCCGGCACAGGGCCGGGGCTTCGTGGCTGGAGCGTGGGTCCTTCAGATCTTGGCGATCGACACCTCGGTGGACTTGACCAGGGCGACCACGTCGGACCCCACGGTCAAGCCGAGATCGATCACCGAGCGGGTGGTGATGACCGAGGTCACGATACCCCAGGGCGTCTCGACATCGACCTCGGACACGACGTCGCCCTGGATGATGGCCTTGACCCTGCCGCGGAACTGGTTGCGGACGTTGATGGCTTGAACGGACATGAAAAAGCTCCCTTGAACACGACAATCAGACGCTGTAGAGCGCCTGCGAAAACGGCACCGGTGCAAACCCGGCCGTGACCGGTATCCGCAACCCCTCCTGCAGCAGCAGGTGTACCGCGTCGTCCAGGCGCTGCCCGATTTCCGGTTCGACGTGGTACTGGTCATGGGCATCCTTGGGCACCTGCGCGTCGGTCGCGTAGACCCCGGGCAGGATGTGCCTGGCGCCCAGCGACTGCAGTACCGGCCGCAGGGCATAGTCCAGCGCCAGCATGTGGTGCGGGCTGCCACCCGTGGCCAGCGGCAGCACCGCCTTGCCCTTGAGCGCCGTTTGCGGCAGCAGATCCAGGAACACCTTGAGCACGCCGCTGTAGGCGGCCTTGTAGACCGGCGTGGCGATCACCAGCGCACGCGCATTGGCCACCTGCTCGATGGCGTGCCTGACGCTGGCATGCCCCCAGTCGGCCAGCAGCAGCGCCTGCGGGGAAAGGTCGCGCACCCGCAGGCGGTCGATCGGCAGGCGCCGGCCATCCACCTGCTCACGCAGGCGCTGTGCCACGGCATCGAGCAGGGTGGATGAGCGCGAATGCTCGGTGGGGCTGCCGCCAATCAGCAAAACAGACATGTTCCAGGGCTCCCGACAAAAAGAAAGGCGTGTGACAGCAAACAGACGGTGCGAATTACTTCTTGGTATAGATCTGGTCGAAGGTGCCGCCATCGGCGAAATGCACCTTCTTGGCCTGCGTCCAGCCGCCGAAGGCCTCGTCGATCGTGAACAGATTGAGCTTGGGCAACTGCTTGGCGTACTTGGCCTGCGCCTTCTCCGAGCGCGGACGGTAGAAGTTCTTGCCGATGATGTCCTGCGCCTCCTCGGTGTAGAGGAACTTCAGGTACTCCTCGGCCAGCGCGCGCGTGCCCTTCTTGTCCACGTTCTTGTCCACCACGGTCACGGCCGGCTCGGCCAGGATGGACAGCGAGGGATAGATGAAGTCCACCTTGTTGCCGAACTCCTTTTCCAGCAGGTAGGCCTCGTTCTCCCACGAGATGAACACGTCACCCTGGTTGCGCTGCGCGAAGGTGATCGAGGAGCCGCGCGCACCCGTGTCCAGCACCGGCACGTTGGCGTACAGCTTGCCCACGAACTCCTGCGCCTTGGCATCGCTGCCGTACTTGCGCTTGGCGAATTCCCAGGCCGCCAGGTAGTTCCACTGCGCACCACCGGAGG
Source organism: Hydrogenophaga sp. (assembly GCF_028698005.1). Taxonomy (GTDB): domain Bacteria; phylum Pseudomonadota; class Gammaproteobacteria; order Burkholderiales; family Burkholderiaceae_C; genus Hydrogenophaga. Next base: position 1,015 of record NZ_JAQVEJ010000181.1, on the reverse strand, counting down.
TCTTGGGGTTGGGCGTGATGACCTTCACGTCGGGGCGGATCAGGTCGTCCCAGTCCTTGATGTTCTTGGGGTTGCCCGCGCGGGTCACCAGCACGATGGTGGACGTGTAGGGCGAGCTGTTCAGGGGCAGGCGTTTCTGCCAGTCCTTGGGAATCCAGTTGCCGTTGGTGTGCAATGCATCGGTATCGCCGGCCAGCGCCAGCGTGGCCACGTCGGCCTCCAGGCCGTCGATGATGGCGCGGGTCTGCTTGCCCGAACCGCCGTGCGACTGCTTGACGGTCACATCCTGGCCGGTCTTGGCCTTGTGGTACTTGACGAAGGCCTGGTTGACCTCGACGTAAAGCTCGCGCGTCGGATCGTAGGACACGTTGAGCAGGGTCAGGGGCTGGCCCTGGGCCAGGACCGCCGTCGCGGAGGACAGCAGGGTCAGGGCGGCAGCGGCGCGGAGAACGAGGCGGCGGGACATGGTGGATTCCTTTCGATGAAATGGAGAGTGGTCCGCATCATCCTGCCGACTCCTCATAATTGAAACGAATATGTTTTCCTAAACAAATTACATAAACATCTTTCAAAAAAGCGCTTGCCCGTACTGCAGCTATCGCCAGGCTATCGCCCTGCTTGATGCAATCAATTTCACAAAACCCATAGGAATCGACACAATCAACCGGGAGATGCAGACACAGGAGCTCGCCGCATGACCGCCCTCATCCGCCAGATGCAACCCGTGTGGCACCAGGTGCAGCGCCTGGAACTGCCCGTGCCGCCGCATGCGCTGCGCACCGCGCTGCTGGCGCTCGGCGCCGGCCTGCTGGTGATGGCCGGGCTGGCCGCCGCCAGCACCTTCTGGGCGCCCACGCGCCACTGGTGGGACGCCACCGGCGCCGACAGCGCCATGACGGCAGGCGTGCAGGCCTCGCTGCTGGCCGCCCTGGCCACCGCGGTGGGGGCCTTGCCCGTGTTTTTGGTGCAGCGCGTGAGCAAGCGGCAGGAGGCCGCGCTGATGGCCTTCTCGGCC
>NZ_JAQVEJ010000180.1 GCF_028698005.1 Hydrogenophaga sp. | reverse complement strand
CAAGGGCATCAAGGGCCGGGCCTGCGGCCCTGAAATCCTCACCCGTTCGGTGCTCGCCCTGCGGGCTGCGCTCCGCGTGCGGCTTCCGGTTTCACCCTTGACCCCCTTTCCACTTGAAAACCGGGGCACCTGGGGCCGTTTGGCTGGAAGTGGTGTCAAGGGCGGCACCGCAGGCCGCAGCGCCGTAGGCGACCGAGCGAGGATGCCGGGCGAAGCCTTCACCCTTGATGCCACTGGAAGCCATGCAGCCTATCGGCCAGGGGGAGGAACAAGGCGAAGCCGCCGGGCCTGCCCCCGCAGCCAGTCCGGCAAGATCGGACGCGGGATGCAACCGAAGGGGTTGCCCAAGCGAAGCGCGGAGTAGGGCGGTGGATAAGAATAATAGTAGTAAGACTATTACTATTCCTACCGTTCCCGATGGTGACACGGCGACGACCTGGCCGAACTGCCGGCGTCACCAATGCCCGGCAATGGTGACAGGCCCGCGCGATCGAGGAAGATCCGTTGTCACCAAAGAAAGCCCCGCCGAGGCGGGGCCGTGGTGCAGATCGAGGGACTACCGCCGCCATCGAACAGCAGCGCCCGGAATATGGCGTTTCAATCCACGCCTGCCGCTACGACAGGCGACTTTCCCCCGCACGAGAAGCCAGCGCCTTGCGGAGCTGCCGCCAGAAGATGCGCCATTCCCCAGGCTGGCCGTTCTTTGTCAGCAGTGCCCAAAACATGGCGAACGCTTCGCCCGGCCGCTTGCGGTACGCCTCGGCCATTGCTTCGTCGTGCGGCTTGTCCTTCATCGTTCGTACTCCATCACCGGCAGAGGATAGGCCCGCGCGATGTTCTCCATGTTGTAGCGGTATTCCAGGCGGCCGAGCGTGGAGGGCTTCGCCCCTGTCCGCTTTGCCGCCTGGGCGACCGTCTGCACGTCCCTGGCGTGATCGGAAGCAAGGCCCGGCACTTGCGCCTTGATGGCCCGAGAGTTACCCGACCGTTCCCACTCTTGCAGCCAATGAGCAATGCGCCGGCTGTCAGGGACAAAGCCCGTTGCGTGCGTCATGAGGCGCATCAGGGCTTCATGTTCAGCTTGTCGGAACATAGCGCATCACCCCTTTTTCATTTCGCCGCCTTCCGGCTTTTTCCAGCCTTCCGCGATGCGCTCTTTGACCGCATTCCGGTAAGCCGGATTCCAAGGCGTGCGCCCCATCAGGAAGTGCTCTGCGCGTGCTCCACTGGTCTGATGGCCTGTCCGTGGGTCAAGCCGTGTCGATTGCGCGAGCGGGTTCAATGGGCGTGCAATCGGGCGCATGACCGACGCGGCCGGGGCCACGATCTGACGCAGGGACATGGCTTGCAGCGCAACGCCGCCGGCCAGCCCCGAGGCCATGCCCTTAGCCTGCATGGCAATCCAGCCCAGGGCCACCGTCAGGCCGAGCACTTGCGCCGCGACCATGAACGGGTTTTGCCCGCCGCTGGCATCCACGTTCAGATTGACCCCGCTCACGAAGTGATCGAAGGCCACAACGCCGAAGGACATGATTAGTGCCAGGATGACGACCGAAAAGATGTAGTTCAGGACTTGGCCGAACCAGCCATCAAAGAACTTGGCTGTGATCGGGAACATCAGGCACAAGATGAACAGCGGCCCCAGGGCAAACATGATCGCAAGCGAGAACTTGGCAATGATGATGTTCACACCACCAATCAGGGCGAAAACCAGCGTGCCCAGGCAGATGAGCAGCGCAGCCCCCCACCAACTCAGCGTCGCGCCGAAATCCCACCCCGCATCACTGGCGCGCTGCAAGCACAGCGCGGATAGCTCAAAGCCCTTGTTCAGCATCGTGTCCAAGGTCTGATAGATCGAGGCGGAAGGCGAAGCCGAGTTCGCGTTGAGCAGATCGGAAAGCCCGGTTTCCAGGCCGTTGAGCGCGGCTACAACGTGATTGTTGTAGCCATCGGCCGAGAGGGCGAAAGCCGCCACGATGATGATTTTCACGCACTGTTTCATGAACGATGCGAAGGGCGCTTCTACCGAGCCGGTGCTAATCGCGTAGCCCATTAAGACCATGTAGAGCGTCACCCCGGTAACGGCGAGCATTTGCAGGCCATACATGAGGCTGGATGCGGACGGTTCGACAAAGGCCGTCGTGGCATTGGTGATGGTTTCACCGAGGTACTGGAATAGCGTTATGTCAGCCATGATTGCCCCTTATTTCTTGAAGGTCGGCGGCTTCACATCGACGCCGTAGTTTTTGCTGCCAAGGTCGATCTGGTTTTGTGCTGCCCGCGCATTGACGCAGTTTGGAGAGGCGGCCAGCTCGCCAGGGCTGGCCTTGCACTTGGCGAGCATTTCCAGGCGCTCTTTGTCGTGGGCCTTGTACCAATCGGCCGTTTGAACGGGCGTGTTCTCGCCGCAGCCGGCCAGGACGGCCGCGACGACCAGGGCGATAGAGAGCTTTTTCATTTCGCCCCCCCTTGCACATGCTCGATAGTGTCAGCGGCCACATTCAGAGCGCCTTCTACGATGCTCCACGCACCGAGAAGTAAAACGATCAAATGGGCCATGTCGATGTAATTGCCCGTCGCAAGGGCGCGGATGTAATCAAGCAGAATCATTTCCGCACCTCCTGCGCTTCGGCGTCGATGGTGCAGCCGGTGAAATGATCGGGTGCATGTTGATGCGCTGCGAGCGCACGTAGGGCGCTTTCCCGCGTTGTGACCCAGGAACCCCCGAGGATTTCGGCCGAGTCGCGGAGCAGGAAAAGGGCCACACCGAGGGAAGCCACCGAGCCGAGAACGGCAACCCCCGAAGTGATCGGGGCATCCTGGCCGACCATCATCAGGTCGAACCAATCAGCCGCCGCCATGATGAAGGGAGCCGTTAGAAAAGCGGCCGCGATGTTCTGTTTGTTGCGCAGCCCAGGCGCTTTGCGTGCCAGCTCTTGCGCCAGTCCGAGCCGGTCGAGGCCGGCCCAAGATCGCCAGAGCATATGCAGGCAGACCGCCGCAACAGCCATGAGAAAAAAGTGAAGGTAAGTCATGATCGCCACTCCTGTTGAAAGGAGGGCGTCGGGCCTTTCGGCCGTTCCGCCACCATCGGCAGCGGTCTTGCTCCCCACCCAGGAGCGCGCCCCGCAGGGCTTCACAGCGGCGGATAGGCCGTCTGTTTCAAGGCAGACCGGGCGCAGCGCGGAGCCGGTCTAGTAGATGGGCGACACCCAAAACCGTTGATTCAGATATGCCAAAACCTAGCGGAATGGCATCCCAATTTTCGTACTTTGGCGCGGATTAGCCAATGGTGACACGGTGCCCGCACCAGGTTCGCCGCCGTGTCACCAATCTGATTCATGCGATTATTTTACTATGAATTGCATATCCTTTTCAATGTGCCGCAGGCACCTTTCCCCACCCTGGCCCGCAGGGCCAAGAGGGGGCGGCGTGCATGTCTGCCGTCACCCCTGAAAACCCGGCTGCACTTCGGGCATGGCCTGATACTCGACCTGCACCGCGCCGACCGGCTGGCCGGGGATTTTCAGGAAGCCGTGCAGATCGGGCAGGTTCAGGATTTCCGACGATAGGATGGCCGCTTGCCGGACGCGCTGCATGTTGTAGCTGGTATTGCTGGATTCCGACGAGTGCCCAGGGTTGAGCACGCCGCCCGAGCTGGTGCCCTGGCCCGTCGTCATTTGCAGCCGGTCAATGTCCTGTTCGCCAAGTTCCTTGCTGAAATACTCGGCCGTTTCGTTGTCGCCGGCCCGCAGTATCAGCTTGGTGGAGAGGTTCGCCAGGAGCGTTTGCGCTTCGTCGCGGCCGTAGGTTTCGCGGAGCTGCGACACCGTTTGCAGGCCCAGGACGCACCGGCCGCCGTACTTGCGGAGCTTCGTCAGGCCGCCGCGTAGGCTCGACACTTTGCCCAGGGAATCGACCTCATCGAACACGAACCACAGCCCGCGCTCTTGGTTCTCCGACAGGCTCAAGCCTTCGACAATGCCAAGTTCCAAGATCGAGGCGACCAGCCCGCGCAGCAGGCCCATTTGATCGTCGCGGTAGGTGACAAACAGCCACCCGTCGCGGGTTTCGTCCTGCACCCACTCACGCACGGAGAACGTGCCGGCGTCGGGCAGGTAGCGCCACACGCCGAGATAGGTAGCGATGATGCCGCGCGTATTGTTCAGCATCTTGTCGTTGCCCTTGGCCGTCAGGATGGCCGCAGGCGTGCCGGCCAGCAGCTCGCCTAGTTCCTTCGTGTCGGCGGCGCTGACGTAGTGCAGCAGCCGCTTTACCGAATGTTCCCCGCGCTGATGCAGGGCGAGCAGCGTTTCACCCAGGAGCGTTTGCGCGTAGTGGTGCCACTCTGCCCCCTCGCCGGTGCCGTCCGGCACGGCCGCCTTGGCGATGCGCTGGCAATCGTAGTCATGGCGGATTTCCGCGAAGGGCGACCAATCGACCGAGCGCCGATCAAACGGGTTGAAAAGCACGTCACCAGGGCGGCCGAAGCGGGAGAAGAAGCCGCCGGCAGGGTCAGCGATCAAAGCCCGCTGCCTGCGCTGGCGAACGGCCCGCAGCACCCGATTGATGGCCTGCGTCTTGCCCGCGCCCGTGGTGCCGCTGAAAAGCATGTGCTGGGCTTCCAGCATCCGAGGGAGGACGACGCCGCCGATTTCAATATCCACGTCGGCCGGCTTGGCCTTGTCGCCGTACATGCGGGCTTGCAGATCGCCGCCGCCGACAACTTCCGTGCCGCGCACGACGGTTTCCTGACCGTGCGGCGCATAGTTCGAGCGGGCGACGTAGTGACCCCATAGGCGCGTTTGGCAGAACACCGAGACGACGGCCACGCCGAGCGCCAGGAGCGCCGAGGATTCGCCCGAGGCGAGCCAGCGCGGCACGGCCGAGGCGATGCCATAGACCAGGGCCGCAGCCCACAGGCCGAGCCAGCACCACACCACCCAGGCAACCGCACCCCGGTTCTTGCCCTTGAGCGTGTCGCGCACGTTGCGGGCCAGGAAGAAGGCCGAGGCGGCCAGGATAACGAGCGTCAGGACAAGGGCGGGCTTCATGGCGTGTTCCTTCTGGCCTCTTGGATGCGTTCTTTGGCCTTGGCGTCCAGATCGCCCCAGGTTGCCATGACGGCGCGACCGAAGGCCGCTTGTTCGGCCTGCTGCTGGCCGTAGAGCAGATGCGAGCCGTAGAAGCCGAGCGCCCCGCCAAGCAGGCCGACCGCCAAGGCGACGGCGAGCCATTGCCACCGTTGCCGACGTTCTGCCTTGGCGGCTTCCTCATGGAGCCGCGCCGAGCTGGACAGATCGCGCGCCACATCGGCCAGGGCCGCGCCGGCTTCCTCGCGCAGCGCCGCTTTCAGGGAATCGCGCAGGGCGACTTTCTCTTGCGCCGTG
>NZ_JAQVEJ010000179.1 GCF_028698005.1 Hydrogenophaga sp. | reverse complement strand
GGCTTGCGGCCACGCCAGCGGGTCAGCAGGTCCAGGCCATCGCCATCGGGCAGACCCAGGTCCAGCAGCATCACGTCGAACGGCTCGACTGTCAGCGATGTCCAGGCCGAGGCCAGCGTTCCGCACAGGTCCACGGCGTGCCCGGCCGCGCGCAGTGCCGCCACGATGCCCCGGCCGATCCCCGGATCATCCTCCACCACCAGTACCCGCATGCCGATCGTCCTTTCTCCGCCGCCCGGCCGCCATTGTGCGCCCGCCAGGCGATCAGGCCGCCTGCGGTACCTCGCCGCGCCGGGCCACATAGGGGCGGTACCAGTCGACGAAATGCCGCACCCCCACGTCCAGCGACGTGGCAGGCGCGAAGCCGGTGAGCGCCTGCAGGCGCGACACGTCGGCCCAGGTGTCAGGCACGTCACCCGGCTGCATCGGCAGCAGGCGCTTGTGCGCGGTCTTGCCCAACGCCCGCTCCAGGCTGGCGATGAAATCCATCAGCATCACGGGCGCACTGTTGCCCACGTTGAGCACACGCTGAGGCGGTGCCTCGCCCTGGCGCAGCGGCGGACGGCGCAGCACGCGCACGATGGCCTCGACCACGTCGCCCACATAGGTGAAGTCGCGCCGCATCTGGCCGTGGTTGTAGACGTCGATGGTCTCGCCCGCCTCGATGGCGCGCACGAAACGGAAGATCGCCATGTCGGGTCGGCCCCAGGGGCCGTAGACGGTGAACAGCCGCAGGCCGCTGGCCGGCAGGCCGTACAGGTGGCTGTAGCTGTGGACCATCACCTCGTTGGCCTTCTTGCTGGCCGCGTACAACGACACCGGCCGGTCGGTCACCTTGTCCTCGGACAGCGGCATGGTATTGCCCGCGCCATACACCGAACTGGACGAGGCATAGACCAGGTGGGCCACGCCCGCATGGCGGCAACCCTCCAGCACGTTCATCATGCCGGCGAGATTGCTGTCCAGATAGGCCAGCGGGTTCTCGACCGAGTAGCGCACGCCGGCCTGCGCTGCCAGGTGCAGCACCGCGTCGAAGCGCTCACGCTGGAACAGCGCCGCGGTCGCCGCACGGTCGGCCAGGTCGAGCCGCTCGAAGCGGAACCCGGCCTGCGCCTGCAGCACGGCCAGGCGGTCCTGCTTGAGGCGGAGGTCGTAGTACGGCGTCAGGCTGTCCACGCCGAGCACCTCGGCACCATCGGCCAGCAGCCGCTGGCACGCATGGAAGCCGATGAAGCCGGCGGCGCCGGTAACCAGCACGCGGCTCGGTAGCAGGGTTTCGGGAGTCGTCATGGTTCGAGAATATCCAGGCGCCGGGGTTGCCAGGTGTAGCGGCGTACCTGCTGCGGCGGTGGACAATCGGACCGCATCGCCGACGCATCGAGCAGCACCCATTCGCGCCGGTGCGCCGCCACCAGCGGTTGTGCACGCGACAGATCGAAACAGGTTAACCGGTCGCTGCCCGGCAACAGCAGCCAGCGGCCCGGCCGCTCACGCATCCATTGCCAGGCATTGCGCTCCTGTTCCGCCAGCGGGGCCAGGTAGCTGAAGTGCGTGAGCGGGCGGCGGGCGTACAGCAGGAACTGCTCCTTGAAATCCAGCAGACCCAGTTCGACCGACGCCGGCAGGCGTTGCTCCAGGGTGGCCATGGCGGCCCTGGGCGAGCGGTGCGGGTCCGTCGCTGGCCAGGCCCACAGCGCGACGATGAGCCAGCTGGCCAGGGACACCGCGGCCAGCTGCTCCAGCAGCGGGCGCCGCCAGGCAAGCGCCAGCACCACCAGCGACACCCCCCCCAGGACCAGCAACGGCCACGCGAGATCGGCCAGTTCCTCGGCATAGGCGACCGCCTTCTCACCCAGGACACCGGGCTGCCACAAGGCCAGCGCGCCCAGCGTCAGCACCGTGCCCCCCAGCACCAGGGCCGCCAGCCGCAGAACGGCCACCGTCACACGCGTGCCCTGTTCGGCCACCGCCCGCTGCCAGAGCACCGCCATCACCAGCGCCAGCATCGGCAGCGCCGGCAGGATGTAGACCTCGCGCTTGCCCCGGCTCAGCGAGAAAAAGACAATGACGAGCACCACCCAGGCCAGCAGGATGCGCGCCTTCGGGTCCTCGCGCAGCACGCGACCCAAGCGCCGCCACTGGGTCAGCAACAGCAAGGCCAGCGGCAGCCACACCGTGGGGATGGCCGCGGTGAGGAAGTAATGCCAGGGCTTGAGGTGACCCCAGGGATTGGCATAACGGCCCGCCGTCTGGCGCAGCAGGATGTTGTCGCGGTAGGCGCGCAGCTCCTCGCTGCCCGAGGCGGCCACCTGCCACAGCATCGGCCCCAGCCACAGCGCCAGCGTGGCCAGCAGCGCCACCAGACCCAGCCAGTTGCGCCAGCCCCAGACCCTGCCCGGGATATGGCCGGGCAACGCGGGTGGGCGCGCTGCAGCGCCCCACAGCGCCAGCGGCAGCAGCAGCAGCACCGGCAGAAAACCCACACCCTTGGTCATGATGCCCAGGGCCATGGCCACGAAGGCCGTCAGGTACCAGCCCCAGGCCGGCCCGAGCAGGAAGTGCCGCAGCAAGCCATAGCAGCCCAGGGTGATCCAGAAGCACACCAGCGCATCGATCTGCGCCGTCTTGGCCTGCAGCAGGAACTGGGGGGTGATCAGCAGCACCAGCAGGGCCGTGCGCGCGACGTCGCCGCCCCAGAGCCGGCGCCCGATGTCGTGCACCAGCCAGAGCGTGCCCAGCCCCGCGATCGCGCTCGGCAGCAGAAAGGCCAGCTTGAGCTGGCCCGTGACCAGATAGCACAGCGCCACCAGCCAGACGAACACCGGCGGCTTGTCCGGATAGGGCTCGCCGCCACGCATCGGGAACAACCATTGGCCCGACTCGACCATCTCGCGCGCGATCTGCGCAAATCGCGGCTCATCCGCCGGCCAGGGGCCACGCAGCCCGATGCCCGCCAGCAGCACCACGGCCGCCAGCACCAACAGTGCCCAGGCAGGCAGAGGTTTTCTATGCATCATCATCCAACGATCCATTGAACCGTACCAACCGCTGCTTGAAGCCATGGTGGTACAGATACCAGGCCAGCACGCTGGACATCGCCAGCAGACCCAGGCTGACCCACAGCTTGGTGTTGTCCTGCAGGGCCATGCCCCGCCCCGCATAGGCGAACAGCAGCGACTGCGGCAGGTAGCCCAGCAGGCTCCCCGCCAGCACTTGCCGCAGGTTCAGCCCGGCCAGTGCCGCGGCGATGTTGGTCAGCAGGTTCGAGCCCACGGGCATCAGCCGGATGACGCAGATCCACAGCCAGGTGTCGTCGGCCAGGATCTCGCGCACCCGCTCGATGCGTCGACCGTGCCGCTGGCGCAGCCAGTCCAGACCGGTCAGGCGCACCGCCACCATGGTCAGCAGCGCGCCCAGCGCCGTCAGCAACGTCGCCAACAGGCCGCCCCACCAGCCCCCGAGCAGATAACCGCAGCAGAAGGCCAGCACCTGGCGCGGCGCGCCCAGCGCGGTGTAGACGATGGATCCCAGCGTGAACACCGGCCAGGCAATGGCCCGGTGCTGGCTGAACAACTGGCGCAGCAGATCCTCCTCGGTCACATCACCCAGCCACCCGGCATGCAGGGCCACGAAGGCCAGCGTCAGCACACCGGTCAAGACCAGCGGTTTGACCAGCAGCTTGGCGTCGGATTTCATGCCGACGTGCTTTCCACCTGCTCCAGCAGCGGCTGCTTGCTGCGGCGGATGAGCCAGCGAACGCCGAACATGTCGACGATGCCGACCCACAAGCGGTTCCAGGCCGTGTACTTGGACACGCCGGCCTGCCGGTGGCGGTGGTTCACCGGCACCACGGAGATCTTGCCTCCCAGCCGCAGCACCAGCGCCGGAATGTAGCGGTGCATGTGATCGAAGTACGGCAGCACCAGCCAGGTGCGGCGCGGGATCAGCTTCAATCCGCAGCCGGTGTCCGGCACGCCATCGTCCAGGATGCGGCGACGCACCGCGTTGGCGATCTTCGACTGGATCTTTTTCCACTCGGTGTCGCGCCGGTTCTTGCGGTAGCCGGCGATGCAGAAGTCCTTACCTTGCGCTGCCATCTGTCCGGCCTCGGCCAGCAGCGCCGGGATGTCGGCCGGGTCGTTCTGGCCGTCACCGTCGATCGTCACCAGGTAGCGGCCGCGCGCGTGGCGGGCGGCCGTCATCAGCGCCGTGCTCTGGCCACAGCTGCGCGCATGGCGCAGCAGTTGCGCGGGTGCGCCCAGCTCACGGCAGCGCTGCAGGAACACCTGGCCCGTGCTGTCGCCACTGCCATCGTCCACCAGCACGACCTCGTAGGAACACACCGGCCCCAGCGCCGCCGCGATCTCGGTGACCAGCGCGCCGATGTTGCCCGCCTCGTCCCTGGCAGGAATGAGGACGGAGACCTGGACCACGGACCAGGCATCGAGGCTGTCGGGAAAGGGAGAGAAATCACGCATGGCTGGCGCGCGCCGGCCTTCGGGTGGGCCCGACCGGCACTGAATGGAATGTAAAGACGCGAAATTTTCGCATGATGCACCCGAAGCTTAAGGCTCACTTAAAGCGGTTACCCCAGCATGCGTCCATGCAGCACGCCCGCCTTTCCCGTCCCGCCGCCCTCTGGCTGACCTGCCTGCTGGCGGCCCTGGCCTGGGACGCCAGCAGGCTGGACCTGCCCGTCATGCGCCTGATCGGCGATGCCAACGGTTTTCCTTTGCAGCATCACCCCTGGCTCAGCCGGTGGCTGCACGATGGCCTGCGCCAGGCCGCGCTCGCGCTGCTGGCGGTCCTGCTGCTGAGTACCCTGTGGCCGGGCAGACGTCAGTCTCGCCGGGAACGTTGGGCGGTCCTGCTGGCGGTGCTGGCTGCCGTGTGCGCGGTCAACCTGCTCAAATGGCTCAGCCTCACCAGTTGCCCCTGGGAGCTGGCGGCCTTCGGCGGTGAAGCGCGCTACGTCTCGCACTGGCGCTGGGGCCAGGCCGATGGCGGCAGCGGACGCTGTTTCCCGGGCGGCCACGCCTCCAGCGCGTTCGCCTACATCGGCCTGGCCTTGCCCGGCCTGGCCGGGCGGCAACGCAGGGGCTGGGTCTGGCTGGGCACCGTGTTGTTCTTCGGTGGTGTCGCCGGCCTCACCCAGACGCTGCGCGGTGCCCACTACCCCAGCCACACGCTGTGGACCCTCGTGGTCTGCCTGAGCGCGGCACTGCCCGTCTGGGCGGTGCTGACGCGCCGCTCACCAGCCCAGGCCCAGCCGCAGGGGCAGGTAGACCGCCATACCGACCACGATGGTGCCGAGCACGCCCCGCTGCCAGAAAAACCAGGCCGCACCGGCGGCAGCGGCGAACAGGCGGGCGTCCCGCCAGGTGTCCACCAGCACCCCCTGCGTGGTCACCACCTCGGGCA
>NZ_JAQVEJ010000032.1 GCF_028698005.1 Hydrogenophaga sp. | reverse complement strand
TCCAGCGGTCCGTGTCGGCACACCAGTCGGCGGTGGCCGGTGCATGCGCCGCCAGCCAGTCCAGCAAGACCTGCTCGGCACGTGCGATCGTCGGCCAGATCGGCCACAGGGTATCGTCCAGGTCCAGCGTGATGGCGCGCACGCGGCCGGTGTCCAACAACACGGGTGAAGACGGGTGGTGCTCGGGTGTATCCATCGGTGCACGAGAATAGCGCACATGGCTTTCCGACCCGAACCTCCCCTGCCCCAAGACCCCGCCACACGCACGGCCATCGTCCTGTGCAATCTGGGCACGCCCGATGCCGCCACGGCGCCTGCGCTGCGACGCTACCTGGCCGAGTTCCTGGGCGATCCGCGCGTGGTGGAAATTCCCGGCCTGATCTGGAAACCGATCCTGCACGGCGTCATCCTGCGCACGCGTCCGGCCCGCTCGGCCGCCAAGTACGCCAGCATCTGGCAAACGGAGGGCTCACCGCTGAAGGTGTGGACGGAAAAGCAGGCCACCCTGCTGCGCGGCTACCTGGGAGAGCGCGGCCATCGGGTGGTGGTGCGCCATGCCATGCGCTACGGCCATCCGTCCATCCCCGCCGTGCTGGATGCCCTCAAGGCCGAGGGTGTGACACGCGTGCTGGTGCTGCCGGCCTACCCTCAATACAGTGGCACCACCACCGCCAGCCTGTTCGACGCGGTGGCACGCTGGGGTCTGGAGATCCGCCACCTGCCCGAACTGCGCTTCGTCCACCGCTACCACGACGATCCGGGATATATCGAGGCCCTGGCCCGGCGGATCCGCCAGCACTGGACGAGCCAGGGCCGCGGCAACCACCTGGTGATGAGCTTTCATGGCATCCCCGCGCGCTGTGTGGACCTGGGCGACCCCTACCGCGACGAGTGCCGCATCACGGCCGAACGGCTGGCCGACCGCCTGGGTCTGTCGGCAGCGGACTGGACCATGACCTTCCAGTCGCGCTTTGGCAAGGCCAAATGGCTGGAGCCCTACACCCAGCCCACGCTGGAGCGCATGGCCCGCGAGGGGCTCAAGAGCGTGGACGTCGTCTGCCCCGGTTTCACCAGCGACTGCCTGGAGACCCTGGAAGAAATCCGCATGGAGGTCCGGGACGCCTTCAAGGCCGCTGGCGGCCAGCACTTCCGGTACATCGACTGTCTCAACGACTCGCCCGACTGGATCCGCGCACTGGCCGATCTGGCCGAACGCCATCTGCAGGGCTGGCCAACCCGGCCCTGAACCCGGTCAGCCGCCCGCCAGGAAACGTTGCACCAGCTCCAGCTGGTCGGGCACATTCAGGGCCGGCGCGTGACCACAGCCGTCGATGGTGACCACCAGCGCACGCGGACCGCGGTCGCGCATGGCTTCGGCCGTATCGGCCAGCAGCAGGTCGGAATCGATACCACGCAGGCACAGCACCGGCACGTCGATGCGGTCGTACACCTCCCACAGGTCGTAGTCGTTCGGGTGGTGCGTGAATTGCTGCGCCATGGCCGGGTCGTAGTGGGGGGTCACCCGGCCATCGGGCAGGCGGCGCATGGAGCTCTCGGTCAGCAGCCGCCACTGCTCGTCGGGCAAATAGCCGTAGGGCCGGTAGACCGTGCGGAAGTACTGCTCCAGTTCGCCGATGGTGGCAAAGGCCGACGGGTTGCCGGCGTAGGCGCGGATGCGATCGATCGCCGGCCCGGCCAACTGGGGGCCGATGTCGTTGAGCACCAGACGCTGGATGCGCCCGCGCAAGGCACCGTCGGCGCAGACCATGCCGATGGCACCGCCCATCGAGGTACCGACCCAGTGGCAACGCTCGATCTGCAACTGGTCGAGCAGCGAGCGCGCCAGCCGCTGGTAGAACGCCAGGCAGTACTCGTCACGCGGAGACGGGCTCCACTGCGAAAGCCCCCGGCCGATGGTGTCGGGGCAGATCACACGCCAACCCAGCGCCGCCAGGTGGCGCGCCAGCGGGTCCATGTCGCGCCCGGTGCGGGCCAGTCCATGCCAGGCCACGACCACGCCCTGGGCAGGCGCGCCAACAGCCGGCGCCCAGTCCATGAAGTGCAGTTCGCGCCCCTCGCAGGTCAGGTAGCGGGACGAAGGTTGGATCGCAGCGGAAGTCATGGGGTCTCCTTGAGCCGGGCGAGCGCGGCACGCTCGCGGAGTTTTCCGACGATGCCGGTGGGGAAGTAGTAAACCGACAGCACGAACAGCAGACCCAGCCACAGCAGCCAGCGATCCGGCGTGAACAGCGCGGGCAGCAGCGGAATGCCGGAGGCCGCTTCACCGATCAGGCGCAACAGGTCCTGCAGGTAGCTCTGTGCCACGAGGAACAGCACGCTGCCGATGATGGCCCCGTACATCGTGCCCATGCCGCCGATGACGACGATCAGCAAGACGTCGAGCATGATCTCGAACGACAGCGAGGTATCCGGCCCGTTGTAGCGCAGCCACAGCGCCAACAGGCAGCCGGCCAGCGTGGCGAACAGGGCCGACAGCACATTCGAGAGCGTGCGGTAGACCACCGTGCGGTAGCCCAGTGCCTCGGCGCGAAAGTCGTTCTCGCGGATGGCCTGCAGCACGCGGCCGAAGGGTGAGTTCACGATGCGCAGCATGACCAGGAACATCACCGCGACAACGGCAAAGATCAGGTAGTAGGTGATGAAGCGACCATTGAGCACGACGTCGCCGAACGGGCCGGCGAAGTCGTCTTCGCTCAGCGCGAAGCCGGGCGTGAGCACCTCGGGCACCCGGAACGTCAGCCCGTCCTCGCCACCGGTGATGGCCGACAGCTGAGAGGCCAGCGTGAGAAAGGCCGAGGCCACCGCCAGCGTGATCATGGCGAAGAAGATCGCCTTCACGCGCAGCGAAAACAGGCCGATGACCAGCGACAGCACCAGCGAGATCGCCAGCGCACAGACGACACCGACGGCAACCGCCGTCCAGCTCGGGCCCATGCCATTCAGGGCAATGGCGATGCCGTAGGCCCCGATGCCGAAGAACATGGTGTGCGCGAAGCTCACGATGCCGGTGTAGCCCAGCAGCAGATCGAAGCTGACGACCAGGGCGATGAAGATGAGGACCTTGGCCGCGACGTTGAGCGCCTTGACACCCGGGAACAGAAAGGGCGCGAAAGCCAGGCCCAGCACCAGCACCAGCAAGGTGATGGCCAGCACGCGGCTGCGCGGCAGGTCATTGGAAAGCAGGCGGTGAAACATGGTGTGCACTCCTCAGCGGTTCGTGACCGGGTACACGCCCTGCGGCCGCCACAGCAGGATGGCGACCATGAGTGCGATGTTGGAGAACAGCGCCACCTTCGGCACCAGAAAGCCGGTGTAGTTGGCCATCAGGCCCACCAGCAGCGCCCCGATGAGCGCGCCCAGCGTCGAGCCCAGGCCGCCGATGATGATGACGATGAAAATCAGGATGTTGACCTGGGCGCCCATCTGCGGAATGACCGTCTGCTGGTACAGGCCCCACATCACACCGCCCAGACCGGCCAGTGCGCTGCCGACGACGAACACACCCACGAACAGGCGCCGGATGCGGTAGCCCAGCGACTCAACCATCTCGCGGTCCTGCACACCGGCGCGGATCAGCAGGCCGACCTTGGTGCGGTTGAGCGTCCAGACCATGGCCGCGAACACCAGCAAGCCCACCAGCACCGCGAGCACGCGGTATTTCTCCACGGCGGCGTCGCCGAAGATGAAGGCTCCGCGCAAGGCCTCGGGCAGCGGCAGCGGGCGCTGCTCGGGGCCCCAGACCACCTTGATCATCTCCTCGCCGATGATCATGCCGCCCATGGTGATGAGAATCTGCTTCAGGTGCTGGCCATAGACCGGCCGCACGATCAGGCGCTCGAACACGTAGCCCAGCGCGCCGGCCACCGCCATCGCCACCAGCATCGCCGGCAGCAGCGCCACGAGGTTGAGCCAGAAGCTGCTGGCTGCCACGTAGTTGCCCATGCTGCCCATGACGGTCACGGCCACGAACGCACCCAGGGCAATGAACACGCCATGGCCGAAGTTGAGCACGTCCATCAGCCCGAACACCAGCGTCAGGCCGGAGGCGATGATGAACACGATCAGGCCCATGGCCAGGCCGGCCACGGTCAGCGTCAGCCAGGTCGATGGGCTGCCCACCAGGGGCAGCGCCAGCGCCGCGAGCACCGGCACCAGGGCCAGCGGCTTCCAGTCGAAGTCGGATGTCATTGATGCGCCCCCAGAGACAGGCCCAACAGACGCGCCTGCAACGCCTCGTCCTCGGCCAGCGCGGCCATCGGGCCGCTGTGCACCACGCGACCGTCGTCCATCACGGCCACGGTGTCGCCCAGCTGCCGGGCGAAATTGAAGTTCTGCTCGACCAGCAGGATGGTGGTCTGCGCCGCCTTGAGCTCCCGGAAGGCCGCGATCATGTTCTGGATGATGGCCGGCGCCAGGCCTTTGCTGGGTTCGTCGATGAGCAGCAGCTGGCGCGGCTCGACGATGGCGCGCGAGACCGCCAGCATCTGCTTCTGCCCGCCCGAGAGCTTGCCGGCCGGGTGGTTCCAGAACTTCTTCATGGCCGGGAACAGGCCAAAGATCCACTCCAGCCGACTCGTGTCGATATCGTCAACGTTGCGCGCGCCGCGCGCGGCCAGCACCATGTTCTCCTTGACGCTCAGGTCGGCGAAGATGCCCATGTTCTCCGGCACGTACGCCACACCGGCCTGCGCGATCTCGGGGGTGGGCCTGCCCGTGATGTCGCGGCCGGCCAGCAGCACCCGGCCCTGACTGGCCTTCCACAGGCCCATGATCGTGCGCAGCGTCGTGGTCTTGCCGGCGCCGTTGCGACCCAGCAGCATGGTCAGCTGGTTGGCCGGCACCTGCAGGTCCACCCCGTGCAGGATGTGATAGGCGCCGATGTGGGTGTGAACCCCCTCCAGCCTCAGCAAGGCATCACTCATGCGGCCTCCGTTTCTTCGGGGTTCACGCCCAGGTAGGCCTGCTGCACCACGGGCGAGGCGATCACCGCCTCGGGTTCGCCGTCGGCGACGAGTTCGCCGTTGTGCAGCACGATGATGCGGTCCGACAGTTCACGCACCACGTCCATCTTGTGCTCCACCAGCAGGATGGTCTTGCTCTTGTCGGCCTTGAGCGCGCGGATCAGGTTCAGGATCACCGGCACCTCGTCCACGCTCATGCCGGCCGTGGGCTCGTCGAACATGAACACCCGCGGCTCCAGCGCCATCAGGATGCCCACCTCCAGCTTGCGCTGGTCGCCGTGCGGCAGGCTGGCCACCGTGGCGTCGCGCTTGTCGGCCAGCGCCACCGTCTCCAGCACCACCTCGGCCTTTTGCAGCAGGTCGCGGCGATCGCTCCAGATACGAAAGAAATCCAGTCCCGCGCCCGCCTTGGCCTGCACCGCCAGGCGCACGTTCTCCAGCACCGTCAGTTGGGGAAACAGGTTGGTCAACTGGAAGGCGCGGCCCAGGCCGGCGCGTGTGCGTTGCGGCGCCGCCAGCGGCGTGAGGTCCTGGCCATCCAGGCGGACACGGCCGGCCGTCGCCCTGATCTGGCCCGAGATCAGATTGAAGTAGGTCGTCTTGCCCGCGCCGTTGGGGCCGACGATGGCGGTCAGCGTGCCGGGCGCAAACGCGCACGACACCGCATTGACCGCCACGTGCCCACCGAAGCGGACCGTGAGGTCTTGGGTTTCGAGCATGCGGATTTCCTGTGCCGCAGTGCGGCAGTCGATGGCAGGCCGGGCCGGGCAGCGAAGGCGCCCCGACCCGCCGGTACCCCGCACCGCCCGGGCGCGGGGGCCGCAGCGCATCAGCGCTTGTTCATGATCGGGATGCTCATTTCCTCGGGCTTGATCTCGCGCACCAGCTCGGGAATGGCCCATGCCACGTTCGGATCGACCTTGATCTTGAAGTGGTACATGCTCTGCATGGCCTGGTGGTCTTCCTTGCGGAAGGTCATCGTGCCCTTGGGCGTCTCGAAGCTCATGCCTTCCATGGTCTGGATGAGCTTGTTGGTGCTGGTGTCGCCGCTGGTCTTCTTCAGCGCCTCGACCACGGCCATGGCCGCGCTCATGCCGCCGGCGGTGAAGAAGTCCGGCGGTGCGTTGAAGCGCTTCTGGTGCTCCGTCACCAGCCACTGGTTGGCCGGGTTCTTCGGGATGTCGTAGTAGTAGTAGGCCGCCCCTTCCATGCCCGGGAAGGGCTTGTAGAGTGCCAATGCCGGCAGGATGTTGCCGCCGCTGGCAATCTCGATGCCATAGCGCTCCTTGATCTGCATGTCGGCAAACTTGGAGAACGGGTTGGACGCGCCCGCCCAGACGATCCAGACGATCTTGCGCCCCGGCTTGTCCTTGAGGGCATCCACGATGCGCTGGATGCCGGCGGTGAAGTCGGTGGTATTGGCCGGCAGGTACTCCTCGTGCGTGATCTTGTTGACCTTGAGCGCATCACGGAACGCTTTCACACCGTCGCGGCCGAAGGCGTAGTCCTGCGCCAGCGTTGCGATGGTCACGCCCGGCTTGTCCAGCGCCACCGCGTTGCTGATGGCATCCTGGCTGCTGTTGCGGCCGGTGCGGAAGATGTACTTGTTCCACTTGTCGCCGGTGATCGAATCGGCCACGGCCGGCTCGACCACCAGGATCTTGCGGTATTCCTCGGCCACCGGCAGCATGGCCAGCGCCACGCCGGATCCCGTCGTACCGACGGCCAGATCGGCCTTGTCATCGGCATAGGCCGTCGCCAGCAGCGACTTGCCCAGATCGGGCTTGCCCTGGTCGTCCTTCTCGATCACCACCAGCTTCTTGCCCGCCACCGCCATGGTGCCGCCCGTGGCGTACTCGAGCCCCATCATCAGGCCGGTATGGGTCTGCTTGCCATAGGCTTCCAGCGGGCCGGTTTTGCCGTAAACGTGGGCGATGCGGATCTCCCCGGACTGGGCAAAGCTCAGGGAGGCGGCGGCGCAGGCGAGCGCCATCACCGCGAGGCGGCGGGTGGTCTGGATCATGACATGTCTCCGATAGTTGAAATGGCCGGCAGGCGTGCCGTGCCACCTCCTCTTGCAGAACGCGTGCCAGCTTCCAGATGCCTGATTTTTCAGGAGATTTTTATATCAAGCCACCAAATGCCCGAATTTCATACACATTCATCGATCGCAAAATGTATGGATTTTAGACATTTGACTGAATTTCAGACACCCAACCCCAATCCCTGAGCCGGTCGTACAGGCTGGCCCGCGACATGCCCAGCAGGCGTGCCACCGCCGCACGGTTGCCGCCGCAGCGCCGCAGCGCCGCCCTCACCGCCTGTTGCTCGACCTCGCGCACCTGCTCGGCCAGCGGCCGCAGCCAGCGTTCGGACGGCCCCTGTTCCGACAGCGGTGCACCGGGCAGCGCCATGTCGGCCACTGGCGGCTCGATGCGCTCCACCCCGGCCAGGCGCAGCACCTGCTCAACGGCAGCACGGTCGATCACGCCCGACTCGCTGCGCAGGCTCAGCTGCTCCAGCACGTTGCGCAACTCGCGGATGTTGCCGCGCCAGGGCTGCGCCTGCAGCAGGGCCAGCGCATCGCGCCCCATCTCCGGCTGGGGTTGTGCCCCACGGGCCGCAATGTCCTCGTTCAAGGCCTCCACCAGCAGCGGGATATCTGCCTGCCGCTCGCGCAGCGGCGGCACATGGATGGGCAGCACATTGAGCCGGTAGTAAAGATCTTCGCGGAACTGGCCTTCACGCACCAGCCGTGCCAGGTCGCGCGAGGTGGCCGCCACCACCCGCACATCGCAGCGAACGATGCGGTTGGATCCGAGCGGCTCGATCTCGCCATCCTGCAGGGCCCGCAGCAGCTTGACCTGCACCGCCATCGGCATGTCACCCAGCTCGTCCAGGAACAGCGTCCCGCCATCGGCGAGCTTGAACTTGCCATCGCGCCCTTTGCGGTCGGCCCCCGTATAGGCACCGGGCGCCACGCCAAAAAACTCGGCTTCGAGCAGCGCCTCGGGCACCGCGGCCATGTTCACGCTCACGAACGGGCGGCCGGCCCGTGGCGAGGTGGCATGGATCGCGTGGGCCAGCAGTTCCTTGCCGGTACCGGTCTCGCCCAGCAGCAGCACCGGGCTGGGGGTCTGCGCTGCGCGTCGCGCCTGTCGCTTGACCTCCTGAGCCGCCGCACTGGTTCCGACGAAGCTCGCAAAGGTGTACTTGGCACGCCGCTGGGTGGCCAGCTCCCGCCGGGCCGCATCCAGGTCCTGCTCGAGCCGCGCAAACTTGCTGATCAACGGCTGCAAGGTCGTTCCGGGGTTGTCGAACAGCACGATGCCCAGCACCCCGATCACCTGACCGTCATCGCCGCGCAGCGGTATGCGACTGACCACAAACGTCCCCGCCTTGTTGACCAGCAGGTCGATCAGGATGGGCTTGCCGGTCTCCAGGACCCGGTGCATCTGTGTGTTCTGCACCACGCTCGATACCGGGTGACCGACGAAATCCTCCTCGCGCTCGAAACCGAGCGCCGGCAGGAAATCCCGGTAACGCTCGTTGATCCAGACCACGCGTGCCTGCCGGTCCACCAGCAGCAGCCCGGCACCGGAAAACCAGTCGAAGCTCGATCGTGCGGCCAGCGCCAGGATGCTCTGGGCGTCACGTGGAAGGGGGCTGTCAGCAGGCATGGCAAGCGGTCAGAATCGGGTGGCATCGAACTCGGGCACGCGGCCCCGCACCCTTGTCCAAGGCCGCGCTTCAGTTTAACGTTGGGGCTGCCGGCTGCCATCGGGCGGCCACCCCGGTACCCTGCCACCGCCAGCCACCTGCTCAATGAGCCATCTTCCACCCGCCAAGCTCCCGCCCGCCGAAAAGATCCGCCTCGACAAGTGGCTCTGGGCCGCGCGCTTTTACAAGACCCGCAGCCTGGCCTGCGACGAGATCGACAAGGGCCGTGTGCGCGTGAACGCGCAGACCGCCAAGCCCTCGCGCGAGATTCGGCCAGGTGACGAGGTGGAACTGCGCACCGGATACGAAACACGTACGGTGGTCGTGCGCGCACTCAGCACCGTGCGCGGCCCGGCCACGGCCGCGGCGCTGCTGTACGAGGAGACCGAAGCATCCCGCCTGGCCCGGGAAGCCGCCGCCGAGCGGCGGCGGCTGGCGCCCGAGCCGGCCCAGACCATCAGCCAGGGGCGCCCGAGCAAGAAAGACCGGCGCGACATCGACGCCGCACGCGGCCGCGCCGGCTGGGACGCGCGCTGGAGCGCTTCGATAGACGACTAGGACCTGCGCAAACCCAGCCACATCACCGTGGCCACCACGATCAGGCCACCGGCGACCTGCACCGGCGCAATGGCCTGACCGAGCACCGCCCAGGCCAGCGCCAGCGCGAAGATCGGCTCCACATTCATGATCGCCGAGTTGCCCACCACGCCAAGCCGGGGCAACACCGTGAACATGATCGTGATGCCCGTGCCATACAGGGCCGTGAGGCCGATCAGGCCCCACCAGCCGGTCGGCGTCACCGGCAGCGTGGGGCCCCCCTGAGCCACCACCCCCACCAGTGCCATCACACCGACCAGCGACATCGTCGCGGCGGTGCGCACACGTCCGTCCACGCCGGCCGTGCCATGCTGGGTCAGCACCAGGGCCAGGCCGAAGGCGGCCGCGGCCGCCAGGGCATAGGCCACCCCGGCGCCGATCTGGCTCCAGTGATCGACCGCCCCCATGCCCGAGGCAGCGCCCGACACATCCAGCGCCAGCGCCAGGCCCAGCAACATCACCGGCATCGCCAGCAACGTCCGGCGGTCGGCCCGCTCGCCATAGCACACACGTGCCCACAAGGCGACCCACAACGGGTAGGAGTTGAACGCCAGCAGCGCCAGCGCCACCGGCAGCCTGGCCACGGCCGAATACAGGCAGAGGCTCTGTGCCCCCACCAGCAGGCCGACCCCCAGCAGAGCGCGCCGCTGGCGGGCATCAGCCCGCAGGGGCACGCGGTACACGCGCAGGATCGCCAGCACCACCAGGGCCGTGACCACGCTGCGGAACAGCACCGCGGTGGTCACCGTCACCCCGTCGTTGAACGCCAGACGGGCAGCCACATGATTGGCACCCATCACGAAGGCGATGGTCACCAGCGTGGCGAAGGCCACACCAGACAGGGAACGGGCAGCAGCGGCAGCAGACGGCATCGACGACTCAGTTCAAAAATCCGTTGGTGGTGGTGAAACGGCGACCTTCCTCACCGGGAGCCATTGTCGCCGGCCTCGTCTTCCAGCCGCCGCAGGCGATCAGCACCTTGCTGCAAGGCTTGCTGGAGCTGCTGCTCAACGGCTTGCTGCGCGGCCTGCCCCTGCTGCAGTTCCTGCTGCTTGACGGCCGCCGCGGTGGCCGCGCTGCCTGCCGCCTCCATGCCACACCCGGCCAGACACGCCGCCGTCATCACCCCTATTCCCCATGTCCGGTTCATCACGTGCTCCTTGACGGCCCATGCAACCGAGGGCCTGGCAAAAAAAAGCCCAAGCGCATGCACTTGGGCTTTTCGGTCTGGCGGAGCGAGAGGGATTCGAACCCTCGATGAGGCTCTACACCCCATACTCCCTTAGCAGGGGAGCACCTTCGGCCACTCGGTCATCGCTCCAGAACTGTCTATTATGCCTCAGTTTTTCGTCTCTTTTTCCGAACGCGGCAGCAAACGTGCAGGTTGCTTCAACGCTTGAGGGTGTCGGCGGCCTGGTCCAGATCGAACTCGCGGTGCAGGGCGCGCACGGCCAGCTCCATGTATTTTTCGTCGATCACGACCGAGGTCTTGATCTCCGAGGTTGAGATCATCTGGATGTTGATGCCCTCGTCGCTCAGCGCCTTGAACATGCGGCTGGCCACACCCACGTGACTGCGCATGCCGATGCCCACGATGGAGACCTTGCAGATGCGGGTGTCACCCACGACATCGGCCGCCTGCAGCGCCGGCGCCACCTGGGTCTTGAGCAGATCCAGCGTCTTCTCGAAGTCGTTGCGGTGGACGGTGAAACTGAAATCGGTCTTGCCGTCCTTGGAAACGTTCTGGATGATCACATCCACCTCGATTTTGGCATCGGCCACGGCGCCCAGGATCTGGTAGGCGATGCCGGGCTTGTCCGGCACACCCAGCACGGCAATCTTCGCTTCGTCGCGGTTGAAGGCAATGCCGGAAACAACGGCTCGTTCCATGTCTGCGTCTTCCTCAAAAGTGATCAGGGTGCCGGAGGTGGCTTCTTCGTTCAGGTCGATGTCCCAGGGCGTGAAGCTCGAAAGCACGCGCAGCGGGACCTTGTACTTGCCGGCGAACTCCACCGAGCGGATCTGCAGCACCTTCGAGCCCAGGCTGGCCATCTCCAGCATTTCCTCGAAACTCACGCGCTCCATGCGGCGCGCCTCGGGCACCACGCGCGGGTCGGTGGTGTAGACACCATCGACATCGGTATAGATCAGGCACTCATCGGCCTTGAGCGCGGCCGCAATGGCAACGGCCGAGGTGTCGCTGCCGCCCCGCCCCAGCGTGGTGATATTGCCACCGGCATCGATACCCTGGAAGCCCGTGATGACCACCACCTTGCCGGCGTCCAGGTCGGCGCGCACACGCGCATCATCAATCGATTCGATGCGCGCCTTGGTGTACGCGTCGTCGGTGCGCACCGGCACCTGCCAGCCTGTATAGCTCACCGCGTCGACACCCTCGGCCTGCAGTGCCATGGCCAGCAGCGCCGACGACGCCTGCTCGCCGGTGGCGGCCAGCATGTCGAGCTCGCGGCCATAGGCCCGGCCCGACGCGGCGGGTGCAAGCTCCTTGGCCAAGCCCAGCAGGCGGTTGGTTTCACCGCTCATGGCGCTGGGCACCACCACCATGCGGTGGCCTGCCTTGTGCCACTTGGCCACGCGCCGGGCCACGTTGCGAATGCGCTCGGTGGACCCCATCGAGGTACCACCGTACTTGTGAACGATCAAAGCCATTGGAGACAAAAATAGAGGGGTGCTGCCGGCTCAAGGCCGTCGCGACCGGGTGCCCGTCGCACCCGAAGGACCAAGCAGGCCCGCGAAACAAAACATTGGATTATAAGGTGGGCAGATAACGCAGCACATCCCGGTCGCGCACGGCAAACCCCGCGGCGACCCGTACCCGGATGTCGTGGCCACGCGTGCGGCACGCCCCGATCTGCGACACCAGCTCCCCCATTTGCGCGCTGCTGGGCGCCCACCCGGCCACCTGCTGCAACCAGTGGCGCAGCGCATTGACCCGCCGCTCCGGCGACAGCCGCCGCAGGGCTTCGATGCGAGGCGGATCACCCGCCGCGGCCAGATCCTGCGCAGCCAGCTCTGCCAGCAGGCGCTGGGCTTCGGCCGCATGGCCGGCACTGCGTGCCAGGGTCTCCCGGATGTGAGGAAAACATGCCTGCAGGGTCGGCAGCAGCTCGCGCCGGATGCGGTTGCGGGTGAAGCGCGCGTCGGCGTTCGTCGGGTCCTCGATCCAGTCAATGTCCCGCGCCCGCAGCCAGGCGCGCAGATCCTCGCCCGACACCGCCAGCCAGGGGCGGCAAAAACGCACGCCATGGCGCTCCCACCGGGCCGGCATGCCCGCCAGCCCCGGCAGGCCGGCACCGCGCGAGAGCGCCAGCAGCACGGTCTCGATCTGGTCGTCGGCATGCTGGCCCACCGCCACGTCGAGCACGCCATCGGCCGGCCACGCCGTACGGGCGGCGTCGGCCAGCGCCCGGTAGCGGGCATCGCGAGCCGCTGCTTCCGGGCTTTGCCGTGGCGCCGCCCCGGCCTGCACATGGCAGACCCGCAGGGGTACGGCCCACTGGTCGCAGCGGTCACGGCAATGGCGCTCGAACTGGTCGGCCGCTGCCTGCAGGCCGTGATGCACGTGCACCGCACGGATCTGCCCTGGCCAGCGCTCCACGCAGGCGCGCAGCAGCGCCGTCGAGTCGGCACCACCGCTGTAGGCCACCACCAACGGCAGGCGGGGCTCAAATCCGGCCAACGCGGCCGCCACGGACACACTCATGCGCGGATGCTAGCAGCCCAGCCCAGCCCGGCGGCAGGCCCGCCTCAAGGCGGCCGGCACCGTGCCCGCGCTGCCGTCGGCCTGCGCCTACCGGTTGTCGGCCTTGGTGTCGTTGAAGCGGCCGTAGCCGTCGAGCCGCGCGTAGCGACGGTCGAGCAACTCCTTGACCTTGAGGTCCGACACCTGACGCCAGGCATCGCCCAGCGCACGCTTGAGGAAGGCCGCCATCTGCTTGTGATCGCGGTGCGCGCCGCCCACCGGCTCGCTCACGATCTTGTCGACCAGGCCCAGCGCCTTGAGGCGGTGCGCGGTGATGCCCAGCGCGTCGGCCGCATCGCTCGCCCGGTCGCTGGTCTTCCAGAGGATGGATGCGCAGCCTTCGGGGCTGATCACCGAATACACCGAATATTGCAGCATCACCACCTGGTCGGCCACCGAGATGGCCAACGCGCCGCCGGAGCCGCCTTCGCCGATGATGGTCGAGATGATCGGCACCTCCAGCCGTGCCATCTCGTAGATGTTGCGGCCGATGGCCTCGGACTGGCTGCGCTCCTCGGCATCGATGCCGGGGAAGGCGCCCGGTGTGTCCACGAACGTGAACACCGGCAGCTTGAACTTTTCCGCCAGCTTCATCAGGCGCAGTGCCTTGCGGTAGCCCTCGGGCTTGGTCATGCCGAAGTTGCGCAGCGTGCGCTCCTTCGTGTCGCGGCCCTTCTGGTGGCCGATGACCATGCAGGGCTGGCCGTTGAAGCGCGCCAGACCACCGACGATCGACTGGTCGTCGGCGAAGTGACGGTCACCGTGCAGTTCGACCCAGTGCGTGAAGATCTCGCGCACGTAGTCCAGCGTGTAGGGCCGATCGGCATGGCGCGCGATCTTGGTGATCTGCCATGGCGTGAGATGGCTGTAGATGTCCTTGGTCAGCTGCAGGCTCTTGCTGGACAGCTGATTGATCTCTTCGGAGATGTCCACGGCAGATTCGCTCTGCACGTAGCGCAACTCTTCGATCTTGCTTTCGAGCTCGGCGATCGGCTGCTCGAAATCGAGGAAATTTCTTTTGCCCAAGATGTTTTGCTCCGGGTCTGTTCTTCAGTAGGCCACTGGGACCGGGTCCAGCGAGCGCCAAATATACCAAGTCGCCACGCTGCAATAGGGTGCCCAGGACGCCGCCACTTCGCGCATCTCGCTGCGGCTGACGGGCTCCCCCGAAAAATAGCACTGGCTGATGCCCTGCTGCAAGCCGACATCGTCCAGCGGCAGCACGTTCGGCCGCTTCAGGTGGAAGATCAGGAACATCTCGGCCGTCCAGCGGCCGATGCCCCGGATGGCCACCAGCTCGCGGATGATGGCCTCGTCATCCATCTCTGCCCACTCGTCCGCATGGACCTGGTCATTGGCGAAATGCAGTGCCAGATCCACCAGATACTCGGTCTTGCGCGCCGACAGGCCCGCCGCGCGCATGTCGTCGACCTTGAGCTTGAGCACCTGCGCGGGCGTCATCTTGCGCGGCAGCTTCTCGAAACGGTCCCACACGGATTGCGCCGCCTTGACCGAAATCTGCTGCCCCACGATCGATCGCGCCAGCGTGACAAAGGCATCGCCGCGCGACTGCAGGTATGCGCCCGCATGCGCCGGGATGAGCTTTTTCATGACGCGGTCGCGCCGCATCAGGTGACGGCAGGCGTCCTGCCAGTAGGGCGGCGCGTCCTCGCCCAGCGGCGGCAGTGTGGCAGTGGCCATCAGGCACGCTCCCACGTCGTGCCGGCAGGACCGTCCTTGACAACGATGCCTTGCGCCTGCAGCGCCTGGCGGATGCGATCGGCCTCGGCGTAGTCCTTCGCCGCCTTGGCCGCCGCGCGGGCCGCGATCTGTGCCTCGATCTGGGCGACGTCCGGTCCGCCGGCCGCGCCACCGCCCTGCAGGTAGGCCACCGGGTCCTGCTGCAGCAGGCCCAGCACGCCACCGAGCTGCTTGAGCAGCCCCGCCAGGCGGGCATCCTTGCTGCGGTTGACCTCGGCCGCCAGTTCGAACAGCACCGCCACCGCCTCGGGCGTGCCGAAGTCCTCATCCATGGCCTCCCGGAAGCGGGCGGCAAAGGGCGAGCGCCAGTCGATGGACGCGGCCTCTTCGGCCGGCACGGCGGCCAATGCCGTGTACAGGCGCTTGAGGGCGCCGCGTGCGTCATCCAGGTGGACGTCGCTGTAGTTGAGCGCGCTGCGGTAGTGGGCACGCAGCACGAAGAAGCGCACCGTCTCGGCGTCGTACTTCTCCAGCACCTCGCGAATGGTGAAGAAGTTGCCCAGGCTTTTGGACATCTTCTCGTTGTCCACGCGCACGAAACCGTTGTGCATCCAGAAACGCGCCAGCGGTTTGCCGGTGGCACCCTCGCTCTGGGCGATCTCGTTCTCGTGGTGGGGGAACTGCAGGTCCGCGCCGCCGCCGTGGATGTCGAAGCTCTCGCCCAGCATCTCGCAGCTCATGGCCGAGCACTCGATGTGCCAGCCCGGCCGGCCGCTGCCATAGGGGCTGTCCCACTTGGCCTCGGCCGGTTCCTCGGGCTTGGCCGACTTCCACAGCACGAAGTCCAGCGGGTCCTGTTTGCCATCGTCCACCGCCACGCGCTCGCCCGCGCGCAGGTCGTCCAGCGACTTGCCCGAGAGCTTGCCGTAGCCGGGGAACTTGCGCACCGCGTAGTTCACGTCGCCATTGGGGCTGCGGTAAGCCAGGCCCTTGTCTTCCAGACGGCGCACGATGTCCAGCATCTGCGGCACGTACTCGGTCGCGCGCGGCTCATGCGTGGGCCGCTCGATGCCCAGGGCGTCGGCGTCCTGGTGCAGGGCGTCGATCATGCGGTTGGTCAGCGAGGTGATGGTCTCGCCGTTCTTGAGCGCGCGTGCAATGATCTTGTCATCGATGTCGGTCACATTGCGCACATAGGTGACCCGGTAGCCACTGGCCTTGAGCCAGCGCTGAACGATGTCGAAGGCCAGCATCGAACGTGCGTGGCCCAGGTGGCACAGGTCGTAGACCGTCATGCCACAGACATACATGCGCACATGAGGCGGCTCGAGCGGCTCGAATGGCTCCAGACGCCGTGTCAGCGTGTTGTAGATGCGTAAAGTCATGGGAAGGTGGTGTGTCCGGAGCTGAAACAGCGGCTGTCTGGCGCCATGCGGGCAGACATGCGCTCACCGATGGCCCACGGGCCATTCATACCGGCACCCCTCAGATACAATGACCGCAGTATAGCCAGCCCGCCGGCGCCGCCAGCGCGCCGCCTGGCGGAAATCGCCCGTGCATGCCCGTTTCCTTGACTGATTCGTACCGCCACAGACAACCGAGAGGCACCATGTCCACTTCCATGATTTCCCTTCACTCCTCGACCGGTTCCCTGCATTCATTGCGTCGCCTGCCCGTGGCGGCTGCCCTGGTGGCGGCACTCTGGACCCCCATCGCCGCATTCGCCCAGACCGACGCCTATGCGGAAATCAATCGGCTGCTGCGCGCCGGCCAGATCAGCGAGGCACTGGGGAAGGTTGATCAGCACCTGGCGGCCAAGCCCAATGATCCGCAGATGCGCTTCCTCAAGGGCGTGGTCCAGACCGAATCGGGCAAGACGGCGGACGCCGTGGCCACGTTCACCAAGCTGACCGAGGATTACCCCGAGCTGCCCGAACCCTACAACAACCTGGCCGTGCTCTATGCCAGCCAGAGCCAGTTCGACAAGGCCCGTGCTGCCCTGGAAATGGCCATCCGCACCAATCCCAGCTACGCCACGGCCCACGAGAACCTGGGTGACGTGTATGCCAAGCTGGCCAGCCAGGCCTACAGCAAGGCGCTGCAACTGGACGCCGCCCAAACGGGCGCTGCCCCCAAGCTGAATCTGATCCGCAGCCTGTTCGCCACGGGTGGCCAGCCAGCCGCCGCAGCTCCCGCGCCCGTCAGCGTGGCCAAGGCCCCCGCCAGCGCACCGCCGGCCAACGAGGCGCCAGCCGCCGCCGAGGCAAGCAAGGCGCCCGCACCCAGTGCCGCCGCCGAGGCGCCCAAGACACCCGCGCCCAGCACCCCTGCCACCGCCACCCCCCCTGTCGCCGACAATGCCAGCGAAGCGGTCAAGGCAGCGGTGGCGTCCTGGGCCCGCGCCTGGTCCAGCAAGGACATGCAGGCCTACCTTGGCGCCTACGCGCCCGAGTTCACCCCGACGGGCGGGCAGTCCCGCCGCAGTTGGGAAAGCAGCCGCCGCGCCCGCATCGAGCCGCGCAAGAACATCCAGGTCAGCATCAACAATCTGACGGTCAAGGTGGAGGGCGACCAGGCTTCGGCCCGGTTCCACCAGACCTACCGCTCCGACCAGATCAACGTGTCCAGCCGCAAGGTGCTTGATATGGTGCGCCACGGCGAACGCTGGCTGATCGTGCGCGAATCCACCGGATCCTGATGCCGCCTGCCTTCCGTCCGTTCCAGCCGCAGGATCGTGGCCTGCGAGGCGGGCACATCACTGCCGTCCTGCTGGCCGCCCTCGCCGTCACGGGCTGCACCGCGGCCTATCTGCATTTTCGGCCGGCCCCGCCCTCCATGCCCAGCGTGGAGGCTGGCCTGGTGGTGGCAGCCCCCACCCCGAGGGATGAACCACCCCCTGCGCCCGGCCTGATCGACGCGGTTCTGTCCGGCCCCGGCCGGCACACACCGACAGCCGCTTCGGGCCTGCGCCGTGTTCCCCTGGACGACACGACCATGGCGCAGGTCGAACCGCTGCTGGGGCGTGCCGAGGCGCGGCTCATCCGCGTGTATCAGCACATCCGCGCCGGCGATCACCGCCAGGCCCTCAAGCTGGCCGAGCACCTGGCCCGCGATCATCCCAACTTTCAACTCGCACAACTGGTGCTGGGGGATCTGCTGGCGCTGCGCGCGCGACCGCTGCGCACGCTGGGCGATGTGCCCGACATCCACGGTGAAACGGCGACGGCCCAACTGGCGGCGTTGCGCGAAGAGTCGAACCAGCGCATCCGCGCGCTGACCGAGCGCCCCCCGGAAGGCCATGTGCCGCGCCAGTTTCTGGCGTTGTCACCGAAGAACCGGCACGCCATTGCCATCGACACCTCGCGCTCGCGTCTGTACCTGTTCGAAAACCTGGCCCCGTCCGATCGCAGCGAGTCGCGACCGGCCACGGCGCCCCGGCTGCGTCTGATCGGCGACTACTACATCTCGGTCGGCCTGCAAGGGATCGCCAAGGAGGTCGAGGGCGACCAGCGCACACCCCTGGGTGTCTACTACATCACCAGCACGCTGGACCCCCGCAAGCTGCCCGATTTGTACGGCGTCGGTGCACTGCCCATCAACTACCCCAACGCACTGGACCAGCAGCGCGGCAAGACCGGCAGCGGTATCTGGTTGCACGGCACGCCACGCGAGCAGTTCGTGCGTGCTCCCCAGGCCTCCGATGGTTGCGTCGTGCTGTCGAACCAGGACCTGGCGTTCCTGCTGAAAACCGTCCGCATCCGCACCACCCCCGTGGTCATTGCACAGCACCTGGAGTGGGTCGTCCCAGACAGTCTCGAGCAGGAGCGCCAGCACTTCACACGGGCACTGGACCGCTGGCGCCAGGCGCGCAGCACGGGTGACGTCCAGGGCCTGCGGGCGTTCTACTCCAAGCGCTTCCAACCCGGTGGCAACGACACCCGCGCCTGGTGGCGCCGCATGGAGGCCGAGTTGCGCCGTCCCCGCCCGGTCCAGCTCAAGGACACCAGCCTGCTCAAGTGGCAGGACAGCGAAGAAACCATGGTGGTCACCTTCGGCGAGGTCCCCGTGGGCCAACGCCGCGGCACCAACCGACGCCAGTACTGGGCACTGGAAAACGGTCAATGGAAGATCATTTACGAAGGAAATACCTGAGCATGCAGCCCACCATCCCCTCCACGTTCCGCGGTTTCCGTCGCCGCGTGGCCATCCAGCTCAGCCTGGCCGCCGTGCTGGCCACGGCCGCCCTGCCCGGCCTGGCTCCGGCCCAAACGGCCGACACCAGCCGTGTGCGACTGAGCACCAGCCAGGGCGACATTGTGCTGGAGCTCGATGCCGCCAAGGCACCCCGAACGGTCGACAACTTCGTGCAGTACGTCAAAAGCGGCCACTACGACGGCACGGTCTTCCATCGCGTCATCGACGGGTTCATGATCCAAGGTGGCGGCTTTACCGCCGACATGACGCAAAAGGCCACACGCGCACCGATTCCGCTCGAAGCTGCCAATGGCCTGAAGAACGACCGCGGCACCATTGCCATGGCACGCACGTCCAATCCGAATTCCGCCACCGCCCAGTTTTTCATCAACGTTGTCAACAACGACGGGCTCAACGCTCCCCGGCCCGATGGCCATGGCTACGCCGTGTTCGGCAAGGTCGTCTCGGGCATGGACGTGGTCGACAAGATCAAGGCCGTCCCGGTCGGCAACAAGGGCATGCACCAGAACGTCCCCGTCACGCCCGTCACCATCCTCAAAGCCACCCTGGAGAAATGAACATGGCCAACCCCCAAGTCGAACTGCACATTGCCGGCCACGGCGTCATCACGCTGGAACTCGATGCCGAGAAGGCACCGGTCAGTACGGCCAATTTCCTGTCCTACGTGGGCAAGGGCCACTACGACAACACCATCTTCCACCGCGTCATCCCCGGCTTCATGATCCAGGGCGGCGGCTTCGCGCCGGGCATGCAGCAAAAGCCCACCGATGCCCCCATCACCAACGAGGCCGCCAACGGGCTGAAGAACGAGGTGTACACCATCGCCATGGCCCGCACCAACGACCCGCACTCGGCCACGGCCCAGTTCTTCATCAACGTCACCAACAACAGCTTCCTCAACCACACGGCCCCCAGCGGCCAGGGCTGGGGTTACGCCGTGTTCGGCAAGGTGGTGAGCGGTACCGAGATCGTCAAGAAGATCGAGGGCGTTCCCACGGGCCGTCGCGGCTTCCATGACGACGTGCCCAAGGACGACGTGGTCATCGAAAAGGCCGTGGTGGTGGAATGAATGGCAGCGGCCGCTTTGCCGAGTTGAGCGTACCCACGCACTGGCAGGCGGTCGATGTCATCTCGGACCTGCACCTGCAGGCCGCCGAGCCGGCCACGGCGCAGGCGTTTTTCGACTGGCTGGCGCAACCCGCCGGCGGCCGGGCCGACGCACTGTTCATCCTGGGCGACCTGTTCGAGGTCTGGATCGGTGACGACGTACTCGATGCCCCGTCCGAGACCTGCCCCGAGGCCCCGTTCCTGCGCCGGTGCGCCGATGCGCTGTCCCGGCTGGCCGCATCCATCCCGATCTACTTCATGGCCGGCAACCGGGACTTCCTGCTCGGGCCCGAGGCTGCCCGGCGCTGCGGCATGATGCTGCTGGACGATCCCACCGTGCTGGACTGGAGCGGCAGGCGCTGTCTGCTCAGTCATGGCGATGCCCTGTGTCTGGCCGACACCGACTACCAGCGCTTTCGCCGCGAGGTGCGCAGCGACGCCTGGCAGGCAGACTTTCTGGCCCACCCCCTGCCGGTGCGCGAGGCCACGGCACGATCCCTGCGCGAACGCAGCGAGGCACGCAAACGCGAGCATGGTCATGATGCCTCCCTGTGGGCCGACGCCGACGACGGCGAGACCCTGCGCTGGCTGCGCCAGGCCGACGCGCCGACCCTCATCCACGGCCACACACACCGCCCGGCCTGCCATGCATTGGCCGAAGGCCGGGAACGCTGGGTCCTCAGCGACTGGGATCTGGATGCCGCCCCACCCCGGGGCAATGTGCTGCGGCTCGACCGGCACGGCCGACTTCAGCGCCTGCCATTGAAGCCGGCCTGAGTGGCCCCACGTGCGGTCGATGTCCCGCCTGCTTGCCCGCCTCGTCCAGCCCTGGCTGCCCCGCCGCTGGCGCAGCGCACCCGATTTCAGCGACCGCCTGTGGCAGCACATCCTCGATGGCCATCCGTTCCTGCGCGCACTGACGCCTGCCGAACAACGCTGTCTGCGCCGCCTGTCGGGTCACTTCCTGCAAGAAAAAGAGTTCAGCGGCGCACACGGCCTGCGGGTCGATGACCGCATGGCCTTGATCATTGCCGCCCAGGCCTGCCTGCCGCTGCTGCACATGCCCCTGCCCTCGGGTCGTGCCCCGACCCATGCCGCCGAGCTGCTGGTCTGGTACGACGATTTTGTCGGCATCGTGATCCAGCCCGGTGCCGCGGTGGCCCAACGCGAGATCATGGACGGCACCGGCGTCGTCCACCGCTGGCGCGAGGCCCTGGCCGGCGAAGCCATGGACCGGGGCCCTGTCATGCTCAGTTGGCAGGATGTGGCAGGCGCGGCCGGCATGGCCGAGCACGGCGCCAATGTGGTCATCCACGAATTCGTCCACAAGATGGATATGCGCGGCATGGCCAGGGGTCAGCACCCCGACGGGTCACCGCCGCTGTTTCCAGGCTTCCTGGGTGCCACCACGAGGCAGGCCGCCGCGATGCACTGGCGCACGACCATGGCGCCCGCCTTCGAGCGCTTTCGCGAAGCCGTCTCGATGGCCGAGCGCTTCGGCGCCGCCCCGCCCTGGCTGGATGCCTACGCCGCCACCGATCCGGCCGAGTTCTTCGCCGTGACCAGCGAAGCGTACTTCGTGCAGCGCGAGCGCTTCGGCCAGCACTTCCCCGAGTTGCTGACCTTGTACGACGGCTTCTTTCGCTGCATGCCCACACCGCCGAAGGCCTGACGCGAGCCCCCGCGCAGCGCGTCTGCAGCGACCGGCGGCACAATGCGCCGACACAGACGTGCCGCGGCATGGCCCGGGGCTGTCAGCGGCGCAACAGCGCTTTCAGCGCCGCCTGCAGGCGGCGGGCGGAGGCAGGATCATGGGCCGCAGCCAGGACCTGTGCCACGTCCTGCGCCCAGGTTTCCGCGGGCGATGGATCGTGACGCCGCGTCAGCAGTTGCAACTGCAAGGTCCGGCGTGCGTCGTGGTGCTCGGGTGGTGTCGGAATGTCGGCGGCCACCTCCAGACGCAGCAAGGCTTGCGAGGCGGTACCTGACGGCGCACCTTCCAGGGCTTTCGCCCAGGCCGAACGCTGTCCTGCCGACACCCTGCTGCCCAGGGCCTGCGCGGTGGGCAACTGATCGGCCTGCCGCTGTTCCCAGGCCCCCAGCAGCTGGGTCAGCACCTCGCCATGGGCCTGCGCCGCCAGCCGGCGCAGTGCCGCCTCGGCATTCTCAATCGCCTGCCGCTGGGCGCGGAACGCCGCATCGCCCAGACGGGGCGCAGCGGCGGCGCGCCGGCCATCGCGGCCCGGGCGCTCGCTGCCGCGCCAGTCGTCGCGCCCACCGCGGCCCTCCCGGCCCGCCGGACTGCGGCGCTCGTCGCGGGCAGCCGGCACCGCCTTGGTGTTGCCCGGACGGTCATCACCGCGCATCGCCACCAGCTTGCGCACGGCCGTGGCCGGCGCTGCCTCGGGTGTGGCATCGGCAGCAGCCGGCGCCGCCACGGCTTCGGGTGCGGATGCCGGCGTCACCGGCGCATGCATGGCCTCCTCCAGCGCCTTTCTGGCATTGCGAATGCCGCCAGCGTCACCGGCAGCCACCGCCTGCTCCAGCACACGTACCGCATCCAGCACGCGCTGGTCATGCGCACTGACGGCCGCTGCCGCCTTTTCACGTTCGCTGCTCTTGCGGGCAAAGGCCTCGTCGATCGGTTTGCGGAAAGCGTCCCACAGCCGTTGCTCCTGTTTGCGATCCAGCGGCACAGCGTGGGCCTCGGCCTGCCAGCGTTGCTGCAAGGCCTTGACCTCGTCAATCCGCCACTGTGCGCTCGCGCTCAAGGCCTGGGCTTCTTCAATCAGCGCCTTGCGCCGGGCCACGCTCTCGGCCTGTGCAGCCTCCAGCCGCGCATGGCCGGCCTGCATGGCCGCCTTCCACAGCGGCTGCAGCTCGGCGAACTGCTTTTCGCCCAGATGACCGGCCTCGCGCCAACGCTCGGAAAAGCCATGCAGTGCCCGGACCTGACCCTTCCAGTCCTCATCGGCGGCATGTGCCTGCGTCCATGCCTTGACCTCTTCGATCAGCGCCAGGCGGGCCGCGCGGTTCGCTTCGCTCTGCTGGCGCACCTGTGCCAGCCAGGCCTCCACCACCTTGTGCGCCTCGTTGCAGGCCTCGTCGAAGCGTTTCCAAAGCGCGTGGTTGGGCACCCCACCCTGGTCGGTGGTCTTCCACTGCGCACGCAACTGGCGCAGGGTTTCCTGGATCTTGCGCCCGCCCGGCCGCTGGCCCTCGGGGCCTTGCGTCAGCGCCTCGGCCTTCTTGACCAGCTCCTCGCGCAACTGGTCGGCGCGCCAGCGCTGCCATCCTTCGAGCTCGCCGGCTTGCGCCAGCAGGGCATGCGCCTTTGCCTCCTGCTCCGATGGCACCAGCCGACCATGTGTCTTCAGGAACTGCCGCACATCGCCGGCGACCTTGGGGGTGGCCTTGCCATGCCCCTGGGCCAACTCCTGTTCCAGTGCCTTGAGCAGAACGTCGAGTTCGGCGCCCACCTGGGCCTTGCGGGCCTCGCGCTCGGGATCGGCCACCGCCACGCCCGCCTGTGGCGCCTCGCCGCGCGCCACGCGCAGCTCATCGGCCCACACCGGCACGGCCGGCAGCGGTGCCGATGCGTCCTGGTCGGCTGCCACGGCCTGGGCCAGCGCAGCCTCAAACGCCTCCCACACCAGCCGCAACTGTTGCCTGGACGCCTCGAGCATCGGGGCAAACTTGGCCTCCATGCTCGCCCACTCAGGCCGCTGCGCCATGGCACTGGCCAGGTCCTGCCACTGCTGCACGTCGGCACGCAGGCCATCGGCCGCCGCCGCCGCTTCACGCCAGGGTTTGGTCGAGAGGATTTCGATGCGCTGTGCCAGCAACACCGAGGCCTCGCGCTCCACCTGCACCTGGTGCTGCAGATCCTCGATCACCCGCACGCGTTCGGCCAGCGACTGCTTCAGGCTCGCCAGCGGCTCGCGCGACAGCGGCGCACCCGCCCGTGCGGCATCGCGCTGCCAGGCCAGCGCGTCGGCCAGGTTCAGGCGCGTCTGGGCCAACAGGGCCTCGGCGCGCGCCGCCCATTCGGCCGCCACACTCTCCTGCTGCCGCTGGCGCCTGACCTCGTCCATCTTTTCCTTCAGGGGCTTGGCCGCCCCCCGGTCGCGATGGGACAAATCCTTGAACACCTCGCTCATCAGCTCCCAGGATGGCCCGGTTGCCAGCCACTCGCGCAGGCGGGTCAGCCGCTCACCCGAGGTCGCGGCAGAGAAAACGCCACCCGTTTCGGCATCCAGCGGATGCACGGCAGCAGACGGCTTGGAACTGGAAGAAGCATTCACGTTGATTGGACTCATTCATGGCGCAGGCC
>NZ_JAQVEJ010000178.1 GCF_028698005.1 Hydrogenophaga sp. | reverse complement strand
CCGCTGTCGGCCAGGCCCGTGGTGCGGGCCAGCGATTCGGCCGAGATGTCGATGGTGAAGCGGGAGGCGGGCAGGTCCAGTGAGGTGACCGTCATGCAGGCGCCGTTGAGGGCGATGCTGTCCCCCAGGCCGACGTCGTCCAGATAACCGGGCGGGGCCTCGATGGTCAGGCGCTTGCCATGGTCCGGTGTGGACCCCAGGGGTTGGAGGGCGGCGATACGCCCTACCGCGGTGATGATGCCGGTGAACATCCCCGTATTGTCGCAGGATTGCATCGCCCATTGATCGCGTCCGCCGAAGGCGCTGGCGGGGCCAATGAAATCAGCCCGGTGTGGGGGCATCCAGAAAGCCGTCACGGCCCGCCACCCGCGCCACGATGCGCAGGTCGTCGCCCACGCGGTCGACGGCCTGGTAGTGCAGGGGGGTGCCCTGGGCCAGGCTCTGCAGCGGGCCCAGGCTGGACAGTCCCGCCCCTGTGCCCAGCAGCAGGGGAGCCTGGTACAGCAGCACTTCGTCCACCAGCCCCTCGCGCAGGAAAGAGCCATTGAGCTGGTGGCCGGCCTCCAGGTGCAGTTCGTTGACCTCGCGGGCGGCCAGGTCGCGCAGCATCGCGGCCAGGTCCACCTTGCCATGGGGGCCTGGCAGTGCGACGAGGGTGGCACCCCGCTCCAGCAGGGCAGCACCCGGCCCGGCAGCCTGTTCGGGCGGCAGCGCGTGGTAAATGATGATCTTGCGCGGCAGGCCGCCTGCCGGTGTGTCCCACAGGCGTGCCGAGGGCAGCGTCTGCAGCCGGCTGTCCACGATGACCAGGTGTGGCTGCCGGGGCACGGCCAGCGCGCGCACATCGAGCATCGGGTCGTCTTCCCGCACCGTGCCAATGCCCGTGAGCACGGCGCAGGCGCGCGCCCGCCAGGCATGGCCGTCGGCGCGTGCCGCCTCGCCGGTGATCCACTGGCTCGCGCCATTGGGCAGGGCGGTGATCCCGTCCAGCGATGCGGCCATCTTCATCCGCACCCAGGGCACGCGGCGGACCATGCGGCTGAAAAAGCCGATGTTCAGTTCGCGCACCGAGCGCGCCAGCTCATCGCCGGGTGGCAGCACCTCCACCGCGATGCCGGCCTCGCGCAGGCGCTGCACACCCCGGCCTGCCACCAGCGGATTCGGGTCCAGCGTGGCCACCACCACCTTGCCGATGCCGGCCGCCACCAGCGCATCGCAGCAGGGCGGGGTGCGCCCATGGTGCGAGCAGGGCTCCAGCGTTACCCAGGCCGTGGCGCCCCGCACATCCACACCCCGGGCGGCCGCATCGCGCAAGGCCATGACCTCGGCGTGCGGCCCGCCGGCCTGCTGGGTGTGCCCCTCGGCCATCACGGCCTGCCCGGCGGTGTCGGTGATGACGCAGCCGACGCGGGGATTGGGGTGGGTCAGCAGCAGGCCCTGATGGGCCAGTTGCTGCGCCCTGGACATCGCCACCCACCGCCTATCTGCGGCTGGCTCCCACTCGTCCTGATGGGGCGGCCGCCGGTGCCCGGGCAGAAATATAGTGGTCATGGTTAGAACGTTTTCATGCTATCGGGCGGCTCTGCCGGGTTCATCGGATGGTATTGTCATTGATGACACGCACCACGCCCGACCACCTTCACTACACCATGATCATGCACCAGCCATTGCGCGCGGCCCGCGCGGGCTCCCCGGCTTTCAGGGCAAACGGTTTCACCCTGATCGAGGTGATGATTGTCGTCGCCATTGTCGGTATCCTGGCGACCATCGCCGTGCCGTCGTACCAGTCCTACCTGCGCCGTGGGCAACTGCAGGATGCCTTCTCGCAGATGTCGGCCTACCAGTTGCGCATGGAGCAGAGCTATCAGGACAACCGCCATTACCGGGATCCTGGCGATGCCGATGAGTGCGCCCGCGCCGTGCCGACCACCTCGTACTTCACCTTTTCCTGTGCCACCCCGACGGCGCAGACCTACACGCTGACCGCCACCGGCAAGAGTGGCACGCTGGCCGACGGCTACGTCTACACCATCAACCAGGCCGGCGACCGGCGCACGACCAAGTACGCAGGCAGCGCGCCATCGCCGGCGGCCACGTGCTGGCTGTATCGCTCGTCGACCTGCTGAGCGGCCGCTCGCGAGCCATCCATCCGATGCGTATCCCGACCACGCCCGCTGCGCCACCGGCACGCGGCTTCTCGCTGATCGAACTGGTGGTGACCTTGGCCCTGCTGGCCATATTGGCCGTGCTGGCTGCACCCACCATGACCGACTGGCGTCGCAACCAGGGCATCCGCGGCACCGCCGAGGCGTTGCAGACCGGTCTGCAGACCGCCCGCGAAGAGGCCGTGCGCCGCAACCGCCCGGTCAGCTTCTGGCTGATCCAGGAAGCCACGCTGAACAACAGTTGCACGCTGGCCACCAGCAACCAGGCCCGGGGCTCCTGGGTGGTCAGCGTCAACAACCCCGCGGGCAAGTGTGCGGCGGCGCGGTCCTTCACGGACGCACCGATGCTGGTGGCCTCCCACGAGGCCACCGATGGCGTGCGGATCGATGCCACCGATGCGGATGGCGACGCCATCAACCAGATCACCTTCAACGCCTATGGACGTGTGGCCGGAGGCGCCATGGCGGCGCAGATCGACATCAAGGATCCATCCGACATGGACAGCGACGGTGACGACGTCTACCGCAGCCTGCGGTTGATCGTATCGGGCATGGGGTCGGTGCATCTGTGCGATCCGGCGCTCGACCCGGATGGCGACGATCCACGGCGCTGTCCCGAGCCCTGATCGGGCATCCGCCACCCAGGGAGTCAAGCATGCCAGCACCCCGAATCATCCACCTGCCACGTCTCCGGCGCCGGACCGGTGCGCCACGCGCCACCCGGGGCTTCGTCCTGCTGGAGGCCCTGGTGGCGATCTTTCTGTTCGTCCTGGGGGTGCTGGGCATCCTGGGGCTGCAAACCAGCATGACTGCCATCCAGACCGAAACCCGCCTGCGTTCCGAGGCCGCCTACCTGGCGCAGGAACTGGTTGGCCTGATGTGGGCCGATATCCCCAACCGCGACAACTACGCGCTCGACAGTGCCGACGGCAAGGCCTGCACGGCAGCAGCCTGCCTGCGCTGGCTGGGCAAGGTCCAGGAAATCCTGCCACAGGGCGAGGCCGTGGTGACGGTGACCGATCTGGCCTCGGGCGACCTGGGCAGCGACGTGGCGATCACCGTCAACTGGATCATGCCCAATGGCGAATCGCACCAGTACCAGACCAACACCACCATTGCGTTGGGCCACACGCCATGAAGCCAGCATACGCCCTGCCTATCCGTCGCCGTCGCGCCGCCAGCCGCGGTATTTCGCTGGTGGAGTTGCTCGTTGGCATCACCGTCAGCATGTTGACCGTGCTGGCCATCACCCAGGTGTTTCTGGCCTCCGAAGAGCAGCGTCGCGTGCCTTCGAGCCTGGCCACGACCCAGGTCAACGCCATCCTGGCCCTCGATGCCATCCAGCGCGACATCCAGCAGGCCGGCTACGGGCTGGGTGGCGGCGAATGGCTGGGCTGCACCACGGGCACCTCGGCTCACGCCAGCAGCAAGGGCTTGTCCGGCCTGACACTGGCGCCCGTGCAGATCGAGGCCGGCGACGCTGCCAATCCGTCCGATCGCCTGACCATCCTGTACAGCGGCAAGGTGGGGCCGGCCCTGCCCATGCAGCTGGCCGAAGACCATGACGACAGCGCCACACCGCCGTACTTCACCGTCACCTCCAACGTGGGCGTGCGTCGGCAGGATTGGTTCGTTGTTGCGACGCCCGATGGCAGCGCATGCGACACCTTCCAGGCGATGGATCCGGACAACCCGGTTGCCAACCCGATTGCCGCCGCCGGTATTGAAAAATGGACCATCCGGCACCTGCCCGATGACAAGCCACTGGCACCCAATGGTGACCCGCAACCGACGCTGCCCAGCGAGTCGCGCCTGCTCAACCTGGGCGAAAACCCCGTTTTCCACCAGTGGAGCGTGGCCGGCAACGACCAGCAGTTCAGCCTGCAGGTGACCGACCTGGCCACGCCTGCGCCGGTAGGTGGTGGCGCCCGGCCTGCCGCCGACGCCTACCCCGACATCGTGCTGATGCGCGCCTTCTATGGCAAGGACACCGATGCCGACGGTGTCATCGACACCTACGACACCGAGGCACCGGCCGTCGGTGACTGGGGCCAGGTGCTGGGTGTGCGCCTGGCCATCGTGGCGCGCAGCACCGAGCGCGTCAAGGGCGATGACCCGGTCACGCCAGAGCCACTGGTATGGAACCTGGGCGACGCCGACGTGCCCGATGCCGAGGCCTGCGATGCCGATGCCGACAGCAACTGCCTGGAATTGAGTCTGGAACACACGGTGCCCGCGGGCAGCGACGAATGGCAGTTCTACCGCTACCGCCTCTTCGACACCATGGTCCCCCTGAGGAACTTGATATGGAACGCCAGCCCATCGTCCTGACGCGGCCGCGCCACCGCCACCCGGGTCGCCAGCCCTGCCGGCGCCAGCAGGGCATGGTGCTGATCTATGCCCTGATCGTGCTGGTGGCCATGATGCTCGCCGGCGTGGCCCTGGTGCGTTCGGTCAACACCGGCTCACAGATCGCCGGCAACGTCGGCTTTCGCCAGGACGCCGTCGCCACCGCCGACCGTGCCACGCAAATGGCCATCGACCTCCTGTACGACAAGCTGGAGGCCCTGCCGGAGTCGCTCGATGCCGACATTCCGTCGATCGGCTACTACGCCTCGGTCGACGATGACCTGGACCCGACCGGCAATGGCCTGGCGGCGAACACCCGCAAGCTGATCGACTGGGGCGATGTGGCCGGCAGCGGCGACGATTTCTGCAAAGCGTTCCCCGACAGCAGCTACGCCACCTGCGACTACACCCCCAACGCGGGCGCTGATGGCAAGGGCGTTGTGGTCGTCAACGGCAACGCGGCCTCGTACATCGTGTTTCGCATGTGCGACGTCGCCGGCTCGCATGCCAGTGGCGTGGCGAAGTGCGCGACCCAGACCACGGCCGCCGTCAACGAGTGCCAGGGCGCCATCAACTACGAAAACGAGGGTCACTGCGCCACCGGCGGCGCGTCCACGCCGCTCTACCGCATCCTGGTGCGTACCGTGGGCGCACGCAACACCGTCAGCTACACCGAAACGGTTGTGCATTTCTGAGCACGACAGGAAGGGCAGAACACCATGAACCTGCACATGCTTATCCATCCGGCCAGTCAACCGCAGCCGCCATCGCGCCGCCAGGCTACCGGGCCCGGCCTGCGCCGGGCGGCCGTGGCCACCGCGCTGCTGCTGGCCGCCGGCCTGGCCGGCGCCGATACCACCCAACTCGCCAACGAGCCGCTCATCACCATGAGCGCGGTCATGCCCAAGCCCAACCTGATGGTGATTCTGGATGATTCGGGGAGTATGGACCGGG
The DNA here is from genome assembly GCF_028698005.1 of Hydrogenophaga sp. GTDB lineage: Bacteria > Pseudomonadota > Gammaproteobacteria > Burkholderiales > Burkholderiaceae_C > Hydrogenophaga. The sequence continues at coordinate 127 of NZ_JAQVEJ010000178.1, read as the reverse complement.
CGTACATGCCCGATGACATGAGCAGCACCAGCAGGTATGGCTACCGGTCCGCCCAATGCAGTGGTGTGGCCTATGACCCCAACATCACCTATACCCCGCCCGTGTACGCAGATGGCAGTTCATACCC
>NZ_JAQVEJ010000177.1 GCF_028698005.1 Hydrogenophaga sp. | reverse complement strand
TTCCACCCGTTGAAGTTGAACGCATGCCACACCAGCCGGGGCGTGCTGGCGCAGGCCGCCAGGGCCAGCAGCAGGCCGAGCATGACCAGCCAGCGGGTGAGTGATTGCTTCGCTATCATGGTCGGACCTCCCTGAACGGCCTGGCTTGCGGTGCCAATCAGCGCCAGCATAGACGAATACCTTGGTATTCAAGATCCACAAGAGGGCCCGGCTTCCCCGAAACAGGGCAAAAAGGTGTAACAAATAGCACCCTTACCGGCCGGCAAACCCAGCAACGGTGCGGTGGAGCAGCCCTACACCGGTTTGTAAAGGGGGCTCGCACCATGTGGATAACTGGCCGGCGCGACTACAATGCCCGCTCAGCCCAGAGCCACTTGTCCACAAGAACAAATCCATTGACCGCCAGCATGTCCGAGGGCGCTTCTCGCGCCATTTCCACCGACGACGACAGCGCCCTGCTGTGGTCCACCTGCGTCGATCGCCTGGCACAGGAAATCCCCGAGCAGCAATTCAACACCTGGATCCGGCCGCTGGCCGCGACCGTGGCCGAAGACGGCAGCAAGGTCACGCTGCAGATGGCCAACCGCTTCAAGATGGACTGGATCCGGGCCCAGTATGCGGCCCGCATCAGCGCCACGCTGGAGTCCCTGATGGGGCGCCCGGTTGCCCTGGAGTTAGTACTTGCTCCGCGTGAAACGCCTGTCAGAACTCACCCCCCGATCCGAACCGTGCAGGACCAGGTCCTGTCGGAACTGCCCGACGTGGCCGCGCCGAGCGAGCCGGCGGCGGCCAATATCCCCAGGAGCCGGCTCAACCCGGCCCTGACCTTCGCCACCCTGGTGGAGGGCTCGGCCAACCGCATGGCGCGTGCCGCCGCCATGCACGTGGCCGGCAGCCTGGGCCAGTTGTACAACCCGCTGTTCATCTACGGCGGTGTTGGTCTGGGCAAAACCCACCTGGTGCACGCCATCGGCAACCAGTTGCTGGCCGACCGCCCCAACGCCAAGGTTCTTTACATCCATGCCGAGCAATTCGTCTCGGATGTGGTCAAGTCCTACCAGCGCAAGACTTTTGACGAGTTCAAGCAGCGTTACCACTCGCTGGACCTGCTGCTGATCGACGACGTGCAGTTCTTCGCCAACAAGGAACGCACGCAGGAAGAGTTCTTCAACGCCTTCGAGGCGCTGCTGGCGCGCAAGAGCCACATCGTGCTGACCAGCGACACCTACCCCAAGGGACTGGCCGACATCCATGAGCGCCTGGTTTCGCGCTTCGACTCGGGCCTGACGGTGGCCATCGAGCCGCCCGAGCTGGAAATGCGCGTGGCCATCCTGATCAACAAGGCCACGGCCGAGAACGCCGTCATGCCCGAGGAAGTGGCCTTCTTCGTGGCCAAGAACGTGCGCTCGAACGTGCGCGAGCTCGAGGGCGCGCTGCGCAAGATCCTGGCCTACAGCCGCTTCAACCAGAAGGAAATCTCCATCCAGCTGGCGCGCGACGCGCTCAAGGACCTGCTGTCGATCCAGAACCGGCAGATCAGCGTCGAGAACATCCAGAAAACCGTGGCCGACTACTACAAGATCAAGGTCGCGGACATGTACTCCAAGAAGCGCCCTGCGAGCATCGCGCGGCCGCGCCAGATTGCCATGTTCCTGGCCAAGGAGCTGACCCAGAAAAGTCTGCCCGAGATCGGCGAGCTGTTCGGCGGGCGCGATCACACCACGGTGCTGCACGCGGTGCGCAAGATCGCGGCCGAGCGGCAGACGGTGAGCGAGCTGAACCAGCAATTGCACGTGCTGGAGCAAACCCTGAAAGGGTGAGCATGCCCGGGCATGGCTGTCTTGCAACTAGGTGAAAATAGCGCGATTGGGTATTCGGCCCCCTGATTCCTCCGAGCGAAAGAGCAACATGATCGTTTTCAAGTCGACCCAGGACAAGGTTTTGGCAGCCCTGCAATCGGTGGCCGGCATTGTCGAGCGGCGCCACACGCTGCCGATCCTGGCCAATGTGCTGCTGCACAAGACCGGCCCCTCGGTGCAACTGACCACCAGCGACCTGGAGATCCAGATCCGCACCACGGCCGAACTGGGCGGCGACGAGGGCAATTTCGCCACCACGCTGGGGGCGCGCAAGCTGATCGACATCCTGCGCACCATGCCGGCCGACCAGACCGTGAGCCTGGAAAACAACGCCGGCAAGCTCATCCTCAAGGGCGGCAAGAGCCGCTTCACGCTGCAGAGCCTGCCCGCCGAAGATTTCCCGCTGGTACAGGAATCGGCCAGCTTCGGCCCGGTGTTCAGCGTGCCGCAGAAAACGCTCAAGAACCTGCTCGGCCAGGTGTCCTTCGCCATGGCGGTGCACGACATCCGCTACTACCTCAACGGCATCCTGTTCGTGGCCGAGGGCAAGCAGCTCAGCCTGGTGGCCACCGACGGCCACCGCCTGGCCTTTGCCAGCGCCCAACTGGAGATGGACGTGCCCAAGCAGGAAGTGATCCTGCCGCGCAAGACGGTGCTGGAGCTGCAGCGCCTGCTGTCCGACAAGGAAGGCGCGATCGAGATGCAGTTCGCCGCCAACCAGGCCCGCTTCACCTTCGACGGCATGGAATTCGTCACCAAGCTGGTCGAAGGCAAGTTCCCCGACTACAACCGCGTGATCCCGCGCAACCACTCGAACATCGTGATGGTGGGGCGTGCCCCGCTGCTGGCCAGCCTGCAGCGCACGGCCATCATGACGAGCGAGAAATTCAAGGGCGTGCGCCTGAACCTGGAGGCCGGCACCCTGCGCGTGGCCTCAAGCAACGCAGAGCAGGAAGAGGCGGTGGACGAGCTGGACATCGACTACACGGGCGAGGCCATCGAGATCGGCTTCAACGTCACCTACCTGATCGACGCCCTGCAGAACATGAGCCAGGAGATGGTCCGTATCGAACTGCAGGACGGCAACAGCTCGGCACTGATGACCAACCCCGACGACAGCGCGTTCAAGTACGTCGTCATGCCGATGCGGATCTGAGCGCCGGCGCCCACGCAACCCCTGCAGCCAACCCGCTCACCAGCGGGTTTGGCGTTTCTAGAAGTCTGTGAGATTTGATATGTCCGAAGCCAACCAGCCCACCGCATCGACCGACAATGGCGCCCAAACGCCCAGGATCGATGCCCACCAGCCTGGCGCCAGCGCGGGCTACGGCGAGGGTGCGATCCAGATCCTGGAGGGCCTGGAGGCGGTGCGCAAGCGCCCGGGCATGTACATCGGCGACACCTCCGACGGCACCGGCCTGCACCACCTGGTGTTCGAGGTGGTGGACAACTCCATCGACGAGGCGCTGGCCGGCCACTGCGACGACATCGTCGTCACCATTCACCTGGACAACTCCATCAGCGTGGTGGACAACGGCCGCGGCATCCCCACCGGCATCAAGTACGACGACAAGCACGAACCCAAGCGCAGCGCGGCCGAGATCGCGCTGACCGAACTGCACGCCGGCGGCAAGTTCAACCAGAACAGCTACAAGGTCTCGGGCGGCCTGCACGGCGTGGGCGTGAGCTGCGTGAACGCGCTCAGCCGCTGGCTGCGCCTGACGGTGCGCCGTGAAGGCCTGGTGCACCAGATCGAGTTCGCGCGTGGCGTGGTGCAGAACCGCGTCATCGAGACGGGCACCGACGGCAGCGAAGTCTCGCCGATGAAGGTGGTCGGCCCGACCGACAAGCGCGGCACCGAGGTGCACTTCCTGCCCGACACCGAGATCTTCAAGGAAAACAGCGATTTCCACTACGAGATCCTGTCCAAGCGCCTGCGCGAGCTGTCGTACCTGAACAATGGCGTGCGCATCCGCCTGATCGACGAACGCACCGGCAAGGAGGACGATTTCTCGGGTGCCGGCGGTGTCAAGGGCTTCGTCGAGTTCATCAACAAGGGCAAGCAGACCCTGCACCCGAACATCTTCCACGCCACCGGCGAGCGTACCAGCGACCAGGGCACGGCCATTGGTGTCGAGGTGGCCATGCAGTGGAACAGCGGCTACAACGAGCAGGTGCTGTGCTTCACCAACAACATCCCGCAGCGCGACGGCGGCACCCACCTGACCGGCCTGCGCGCGGCGATGACGCGCGTGATCGGCAAGTACATCGCCGACAACGACCTGGCCAAGAAGGCCAAGGTGGAAGTCAGCGGCGACGACATGCGCGAAGGCCTGTGCTGCGTGCTGAGCGTGAAGGTGCCCGAGCCCAAGTTCTCGAGCCAGACCAAGGACAAGCTGGTCTCCAGCGAGGTGCGCGGCCCGGTGGAAGACGTGGTGGCCCGCCTGCTGACCGAGTACCTGGAAGAAAAGCCCAACGACGCCAAGATCATCTGCGGCAAGATCGTGGAGGCCGCCCGTGCCCGCGAGGCCGCGCGCAAGGCGCGCGAGATGACGCGCCGCAAGGGCGTGCTCGACGGCATGGGCCTGCCCGGCAAGCTGGCCGACTGCCAGGAAAAAGACCCGGCGCTGTGCGAGATCTACATCGTCGAGGGTGACTCGGCCGGCGGTTCCGCCAAGCAGGGACGCGACCGCAAGTTCCAGGCGATCCTGCCGCTGCGCGGCAAGATCCTCAACGTGGAAAAGGCGCGCTACGAAAAGCTGCTGTCCAGCCAGGAAATCCTGACGCTCATCACGGCGCTGGGCACCGGCATCGGCAAGGCCAGCACGGATGAGCATGGCGGCGGCAAGAGCGGTGCGGACGACTTCGATGTCTCCAAGCTGCGCTACCACCGCATCATCATCATGACCGACGCCGACGTGGACGGCGCGCACATCCGCACGCTGCTGCTGACCTTTTTCTACCGCCAGATGCCCGAGCTGGTCGAGCGCGGCCACATCTACATCGCGCAGCCGCCGCTGTACAAGGTCAAGAACGGCAAGGAAGAGCTGTACCTGAAGGACTCCGCGGCGCTGGACCAGTACCTGCTGCGCATCGCGCTGCGCGAGGCCAAGGTGAGCACGGGCGGTGCCAACCCCACCGTGCTCGAAGGCGACACCCTGGCCGAGCTGGCGCGCAAGCACCAGGTGGCCGAGCGCGTGATCGATCGCCTCTCGGCCTTCATGGACGCCGAGGCGCTGCGCGCCATTGCCGACGGCGTGGCCGTGAAGCTGGACACGGTGGAAGAGGCCGAAGCCAGCGCGGTCGCCATGCAGGCCAAGCTGGCCGAGCTCAGCGCCGACGGCATGCCCCCCGAAGTGACCGGCGAGTTCGACGCGCGCAGCGACAAGCCCATCCTGCGCATCAGCCGCCGCCACCACGGCAACGTCAAGAGCTCCATCCTCACGCAGGACTTCGTGCACGGTGCCGACTACGCCGCCCTGGCCGAAGCGGCCAACACCTTCCGCGGCCTGTTGGGCGAGGGTGCCAAGGTCATGCGCGGCGAAGGGGACCGCCAGAAGGAAGAGCGCGTGAGCGATTTCCGCCAGGCCATGCAGTGGCTGATCAGCGAGGCCGAACGCACCACCAGCCGCCAGCGCTACAAGGGCCTGGGCGAAATGAACCCCGAGCAACTGTGGGAAACCACCATGGACCCGGCCGTGCGCCGCCTGCTGCGCGTGCAAATCGACGACGCCATCGAGGCCGACCGCGTGTTCACCATGCTGATGGGTGACGAGGTGGAGCCGCGGCGGGAGTTCATCGAGACGAATGCGCTGCGGGCGGGGAATATCGACGTGTGAT
>NZ_JAQVEJ010000176.1 GCF_028698005.1 Hydrogenophaga sp. | reverse complement strand
AGGCCACCATCACGTGCTTGCCGGTGCGCTCCTGGTGGGCGTGCACTGCGGCCATCACGGCGGGCACGCGCAGCGCCAGCGGGGCGTGTTCGGGGTCGGCGCAGACCTCGTCGTCCTTGATGAAGTCCACCCCGGCCGCGCACAGCTGCGCCACCAGCTCGGCGGTCTGCTGCGCCGAGAAGCCGACGTTGGGCTTGATGATGGTGCCCACCAGCGCGCCATGGGCCACGCCGGTGCGCGCGCGGGTGCCGGCGATGCCCTGCGCGGGCCGCTCGAAGCGGGCGCGGTAGCGGGCCGGCAGTTGCAGCGCTTCGAGCCGCAGCCCGGTGACCTCGCCCAGGTCGTACAGGTTGCCGCTGACGGTGGCCGCCAGCGTGGGCAGGTTGGCGCCGATGTTGGCGGTGGGAAAGCTCAGCCGCACGCGGGCACGGCGCCACGGACCGCCACGGCCTTGGCGTTCGAGCCAGGCGTTGGGCAGGCTGGGCGCGCTGGCCGCAGGCAGTTCTTCGATGTGCTCGACGGTGGCGCGGGCGCGCTCGCGCAGCTCGTCGGTCTCGCCCTGCACGCGGGTGAAGGTGCCGCAGGATTGTTCGCCCGCCATGACCTCGGCCACCTGGGCGGGGTCGAGCGGGGTTTCGATCAGGTAGGTGGCCTGCAGGCGGTTGGCGGGCGTCGTCATGGGGCGAGGGTGTCGGTCAGAGCGTGCTCAGGTCGGGGAAGGGGCGCACCGGGTCGGTCACGCCGTCCCAGGTTCGCGAGGACTCGCGGATCAGGTCGAACATGCGGCCCTTGGGGCCGGCCACCTCCGACAGCTCGATCACCGTGCCCGGGTGGTACTCGGTGTCGAAGTAGATGAAGCGGCCCTTTTCGCCCACCTCGCCCTGCATCCTGGGCTTGAAGCCCTGCGCCAGCAGGCGCGCCAGGTCGGCGTCGTAGTCGCTCGTCCAGTAGGCCACGTGCTGCAGACCGGTGCGGCCGGCCTGCAGGAAGTCGCGGTACATCGAGGGCACGTCGTTGCGCGTCTGGATCAGCTCCACCTGCACGAAGCCCGAGTTGGCCAGGGCCACCGAGTTGTGCGGCTCGTAGCGCTGGCCGTCGTACTCGTAGTTCACGATCGGCACACGCGGGTTGTAGTACCAGGGCCCCACGCCCAGCGTGCGGCTCCAGTAGTCCATGGCGGCCTCGATGTCGTGCACGACATAGCCGAGCTGGCGGATTTCTCCGAAGTGGCGGCTCATGCGGTTTCCTTCCTGCGGCTCAATTGGCGCCGTCGATGATGTCCTTGGGGATCGGCACGCCGGCGTGCTTGAGGTGGATGTCGCCCAGCTTGCCGTTGTGCAGGTTGGTCTTGATCCAGCCGTTGACCCAGTTCATCAGCTCGGGCTGGTTCTTGCGCATGGCCACGCCGAGCTGGTAGGACTGGAGGACGAACTTGACCTCGAACTCGCGTGCCGGCGCGCGCTTGGCGATGGCGGCGATGATGGGCGGCGTGATCGCCACGATGTCGGTCTGGCCGCTGGCGGCGGCGGTGATGGAGGCGGCCTCGTCGTCGAAGCGCACTACCTTGGCCTGCGGCGCGCGCTCGGTGAGGATCTTGTCCTGCGGGCCGCCGCGCGTCACCGCCACGGTCTTGCCGGCGAGGTCGTCGATGCCCTTGATGGCCAGGCTCTTGGGCGCGCCCACGGCGGCCTGGATGGCGCCGTAGGGGATGGAGAAGTCCACCGCCTTCTGGCGCTCGGGCGTGATCGACAGCGAGGAGATGATCAGGTCGGCCTTGTTCGACAGCAGGTTCGGGATGCGGGCCGAGTTGGTGGTGTTCACGATCTCCAGTTGCACGCCCAGGTCTTGCGCCAGCAGCTTGGCCGCGTCCACGTCGGAGCCGGCGGGCTGCACCTTGTCGTCCACGTAGCCGTAGAAGGGCGCGCTCAGGTCGATGCCGATGCGGATCTTGCCTGCGGCCTTGATGTCGGCCAGATCGGCCATGGCGGGCAGGCACAGGGCGCCGGCGGCGGCGGCCAGCACGGTGCGGCGCAGGATGCGGGGAATGCTCATGGTGTGTCTCCGGATGTGGATGTGGAAGGGGAAGAGGAAAGGAAAGGCTCAGAGCCCGTGGGAAAGGAAGTCGCGCAGCTCGGGGGTCTGCGGCTCGCGCAGCATCTGGCCAGGGCCGGTTTCCCAGACCTTGCCTTCGTGCATGTAGATGATGGTGTCGGCCACGCGCGCGGCGAACTCCATCTCGTGCGTCACCAGCACCATGGTCATGCCACCCTGGGCCAGTTGCTCGATCACGCGCAGCACCTCGCCGGTGAGCTGGGGGTCCAGCGCCGAGGTCACCTCGTCGAACAGCATCACCTGCGGCTCCATGGCCAGCGAACGCGCGATCGCCACGCGCTGCTGCTGGCCGCCCGAGAGCTGTTCGGGGTAGGCCTGCGCCTTGTCGGCCAGGCCCACCTGCCTGAGCGTGCGCTCGGCGATGGCGAGCGCGTCCGCGCCCGACAGGCCCTTGACCGCCCTGGGCGCCAGCGTGATGTTCTGCTCCACCGTCAGGTGCGGGAACAGGTTGTAGCTCTGGAACACGATGCCCACGTCCTGGCGCAGGCGGCGCAGGTCGATGGCCGGGTCGTGCACCGCGTGGCCGCACACCTCGATGGTGCCGCTGTCGATGATCTCCAGCCGGTCGATGCAGCGCAGCGCGGTGCTCTTGCCCGAGCCGCTCTTGCCGATGATGGCCACCACCTGGCCCTTGGGAATGGCGAACGACACCCCCTTGAGCACGTGGTTGGCGCCGAAGCGCTTGTGCACGTCCTTGAGTTCGACGACGACCGGGTTCGTGGCGGGGGCTTGTGTCATGGCGCGGCGGCACGCTGGCCGAAATGCAGGCGTTGTTCGAGGCGCCGGCTCCAGACCGACAGCGGGTAGCACATCGCGAAATAAACGGCCGCGATGATCAGGTAGACCAGGAAGGGCTGGAAGGTGGAGTTGTTGATGAGCTGGCCGGCGCGCACCAGCTCGACGAAGCCGACGATGGAGGCCAGCGAGGTGTTCTTGACGATCTGCACCATGAAGCCCACTGTGGGCGGGGTGGCGATGCGCAGGGCCTGCGGCAGCACCACCAGGCGCATGCGCTGCCAGCGCGAGAGCGCCAGGCACTCGGCCGCCTCCCATTGGGTGCGCGGCACCGCCTCGATGCAGCCGCGCCAGATCTCGCCCAGGTAGGCGCTGACGTAGATGATCATCGCGATGCTCGCGGCTACCAGGCCGGGCAGCTCCAGGCCCATGATCGACAGGCCGAAGTAGCACACGAACAGCACCACCAGCAGCGGCGTGCCCTGGATGATCTGGATCCAGGCGATGGTGAGCCAGCGCAGCGGCTTGAGCGGGCTGATGCGGCACAGCGCGATGGCGCCGCCCGCGATGCCGCCGCCGACGAAGGCGATCAGCGACAGGCAGACCGTCCACAGCGCGCCCACCGCCAGGAACTGCAGGTGGTGCAGGTTCAGGCCGCCGTCAACCACGGGGCACCTCCGGGAAAAATGGGACGGCCGCGCTCATCGGGCCACTCCGGTGCCGAGCCTGCGCCGGCGGGTGAAGACGGCCAGGCCGAACAGCCACAGGCCGGCGCGCATCAACAGCGACAGCGCCAGGTAGGCCACGGCCACCAGGATGTAGGCCTCGAACGGGCGGAAGGTCTCGGACTGCACGCGCGCGGCGGTGGCCGTCAGCTCTTCCACCGAGATCTGCGAGGTGATGGAGGTGGCCAGCATCAGCAGCACGAACTGGCTGGTCAGCGCCGGGTAGACCTTTTCCATCGCCGGGCGCAGGATCACGTGCCAGTACACCTGTCGGCGCGTCAGCCCTAGACACTCGGCCGCCTCGAGCTGGCCCTTGTGGATGGCGTCCATGCCGGCGCGCATGATCTCGCACGAATAGGCCGCCACGTTGATGACCAGAGCCACCAGCGCCGCTGTGAAGGCCGGCACCTTCCAGCCCAGGCTGGACAGGCCGAAGAACACCAGGAACACCTGCACCAGCAGCGGCGTGTTGCGGACCACCTCCACATAGGCGCCGCACAGCTTCGAGAGCCAGCGCACCGCGCTGCGCCGGCCGATGGCGCACAGCGTGCCCATGACGAAGCCGATCACCGTGGCCGGGAACGACAGCTGGATGGTCAGCCAGGCGCCCTCCAGGAACTGGGGCCAGGCCGCCACCACGCTGGCGAAGTCGAACGTGTAGTCCACGCCGGTGTCCCGTTCAGCCGTGCTGGCGCGGCAGGGGCGGGGCGTGCGGGCGGCGGGTGTGGACGGTCATGGCGGTCTCCTGGTGCGCTTTTCCCGAAGGGTGGTGCACGGTTATTGTTTGATCAAATTTGATGTATACATCCATCAAATTGCAGGGAATAATACCGTTGCCAGCCATCAAAGGCTAGTTTCATGATTGATGTTTTTTGATGGATTTTCGAGTGTCCAAGCCTGCCCGCATTCCCGATATCGCCCACCTGGCCGGGGTTTCCACGGCCACGGTGGACCGCGTGCTCAACCGCCGGCCCGGCGTGCGGCGCGCCACGGTCGAGCGGGTGCTGCAGGCGGCCGAGCGCCTGCAGTACCTGCCCGACGCCGACGTGCGCGCCGCGCTGCAGCCCGCGCCGATGCAACTGGTGTTCCTGCTGCCGGCCGGCAGCAACCGCTTCCTGCGCATGCTGGGCGACACCATCGGCTATTCCGAGGCGCACTGGGCGCCCTACAACGTGCGCTGCCGGGTCGAGTGGATCGAGGGCTTCAACCCCGAGGCGCTGGCCCGGGCGCTGCTGCGCCACGGCGCGCGCGCCGACGGCATCGCCTTCATGGCGCTGGAGCACCCGCTGGTGCGCGACGCGGTGGACGCGCTGGCCGAGCGTGGCGTGCCCACGGTGACGCTGATCTCCGACATCTCCAACACCCGGCGCGCGGCCTACGTCGGGCTGGACAACCGTTCCGCCGGCCGCACCGCGGCCTACCTGATCGCGCGCTTCATCGGCGAGCGGCCCGCGCAGGTGGCCATGATCGCCGGCAGCCTGAGCTACCGCGCCCACGAAGAGCGCGAGATGGGCTTTCTGTACCTGTTCAAGGAATCGTTCCCGCACATCGAGGTGGTGGGCCTGCGCGAGGGCCACGACGACGCCGAGCGCAACTACGCGCTCACGCGCACGCTGCTGGAACAATTCCCCGACCTGGCCGGCATCTACAACATCGGCGGCGCCTCCGATGGCGTGGGCCGCGCGCTCAAGGAGGCCGGCCGCGACCAGAAGGTGGTGTTCATCGGCCACGGTCTCTCGCCCGACACGCGCGCGCTGCTGATCGAGGGCACCATGGACGCGGTCATCAGCCAGAACCCCCAGGGCGCGATGATGACCTGCGTGCGCATCTTCTCCAACCTGCGCGACGGGCGCGACGCCCTGACCGGGGTGGACGCCGTGCGCGGGCAGATCATCTTCCGCGAGAATCTGCCCTAGACCGCCAAGATCTTCAGGAAAAACCTGAAGAACTCTCATCTTGCCGGCCGCCGCGCCGGCCCCCAGAATCGGGCCTTCCCGTCAAGGGGAGTAGTCCATCCGCCCTGGGCCGCATCGCCCGGCCCGTGCGGATCGGGTGTCCGTCAGTACGCTGTCCTCACCGGCAGCCGGACAGCCAGCCGGGCGATCACCATCGCCCCGGCCAGACAAGACCTTGGAGGGTGTTTGTTCAT
>NZ_JAQVEJ010000175.1 GCF_028698005.1 Hydrogenophaga sp. | reverse complement strand
GGCACACGGGTTTCTTTGGCGATGCTCTTCGCTGCCTCGTCCACGTTGTCGAGCACCCACTCCATGGTGCGCTCACGGGAGGCCAGGAAGGCTTTCACCGCTTCCGGGTACTTGTCGGCGAACTCGCGTTTGGCAAAGTAGGTGACGCGGCCGGCATGGTTCACATAAACGCCGTCGTCAGGCGTGTAGCCAACGACCTTGAGTTTGCCCGACAGCCAGGCGCCGGTGGCGTTGCCGGCGGCCAGATGAGCGGTGGTGGCGTCGGTGGCACCGGAGATCACGGCCGAGAGGGCCACGGTGGCATTGTCGATGGACTCGTAGCGCACGCGGCCTTTTTTCTGGCGCGTGTCCAGCGGCAGACCCACGGCGCTGAGCGCCTCGGTCGGTGCCGACCAGTAGCAGCTGATCCGGCTGCTGCCGAACTTTTTGCCGTCCAGATCGGCCAGCGAATTGATGTTCTTGTTCGACGCCGCGGCCAGCACCGGGGCGCGGTAGCGGTTGGACGGTTCGGATGCCCAGACGATGACGCCGTCCAGGCCGTTGGCCCGGTGCACCGTGGCTGGATAGATCATGCGCTGCGCGATGGAGATGGCACCCTTTTTCACAGCGGCCGTCTCGGCACCGACCAGGTCAGCGCCGCCGGAGGCGATGAGGTTGACTTCCTTGGTGCCGACCTTGTCGAACTCTTCCTTGAAGATCCCCTTGGCGCGGGCGACCACGGTCCATGGCGTGAGTTGCAGGCTGATCGAGGGCAGAACTTCCGCCGTCGCGCTGCCGACCGGGCCGAGCAAGCCCAGCGTGATGGCGACCATGGCGTTGAGCGTATGCCGGCGTTTCGGGGTAGAGGATTTCATGGGTTCTCCGCTGATTGGGACGGTTCGTGATGTGGGGTGCCGAGTGAGGGCAGCAGGGCCTATCAATTGACGGATATCAATTTATTCCGGCCAGCCGACGAACCCAACGAAGGAAATCAGGGATGGATATGAAGGCGCCGTATCCGCAGATCGATATGCGCAATCAGCGCATGGAAGGCAACCCCGCATCCGGACAATGCCGGCTGAAGCCATCCACCTCATTCCCACGCCGGTGGGTCGTCCAGCAACGCCATGCCTTTGCATCCCGTCATCTTTTTTTTTCGCACCGCTGTCCGCCGAGCGCCAGCCGTCCTGGCGCTGTTGCTGACGACGGCTGCGCTGGCCACCACCATGGCGCTATGGCACGGCTGGGCGGCGAGCCGGCCAGCGGCGCTGCCTTCCGATCCCAAGGTGCTCAAGGTTGCGATTGATCCCGACGCCATGCCCTTGAGCAACGGAGAGCGCGATTACACCAGCGACGGTTTCGAGCACACCTATGCACGCGACCTGGCCACCCAGATGGGTCTGGCGGTCGAGCTGGTGCCATTGCGGTACGACGAGCAGGCAGAGGCCCTGAAGCAAGGCCGGGTGGATGCGGCGCTCCGGCGCCGTTCTGCCCCCACCATGGACAAGGATGTCCAGGTTGTGCCCACGGGATACACCTCGGGTTTGAGTGTGGCCATGCGGTCCGACACCGATGTGAAATCCTGGCCTGCGCTCGCCGGGCATCTGGTGTGCGCGACCACCGGAAATGCCAGAGCCCGGGCGCAGGTCGCCAGGGTAGGGGCCCGCCTGCAGTTGCACCGTTCGCCCGCGCAGGCACTGGTGGCCGTTCGCACAGGCGCCTGCACCGCAGCCGTGCTGGACCAGGCCCCACTGCGCGCCTTGCTGGGCCGCAAGGAATGGCGGAAGTTCTCGGCCACCCTGCCGCCGACCGAGCCGAGCGCGCTAGAGCTGGTGCTGCCCCCGGGGAAAGCGCCTCTGCAGGCTGCCGTCCGGGCGGCCGCGGCGGCCGTCGGCGATGAGCCGCATTGGGCGCGGCGCCGCCAGACCTGGGCATCCAATGTGGCCTTTGAGGTTTACTTCGATCAGACCGGTCCCGACTGCCATTGAGCCGGTCTGCGGGGTCCCTGCGCAGTGGCGCCGGCGGCTTCGACCGGTCGTGCGGGCACTGCCGCTGGCGGCGGCACTGCTGGCCCATGGCCTCATGCAGGCTGCCTCTGCGGCGGCATCCGAACCGACGCTGCGCAGCGCCTACAGCCGTCCCCCGGCCACATGGCCAGCGGCCAACGTTGACGCCGGTGTGCGCTTCATCGAGCTTGGCGCCTGGCAACCTCCGGCGGCGATCGATGCACTGCACGAGCGCAGGCTGGCACGGTTGGGGGCGCGCCTGTTCTTTGATCCCCGGCTGTCGGCCGAGGGCCGTGTGTCCTGCGCCAGTTGCCATCGGCCGGAGACGGCATGGACCCTGAATGAAAGGGTCGGCCTGGGTCAGTGGGCACAGGCCGGGCAACGCAATCCACCCACCCTGTATGCCGTCCAGGCTCAGCAAACCTGGGGTTGGGACGGCCGCTCCCTGTCGTTGGCCGCTCAGTCGCTGAGGCCACTGATCGACCCACGGGAGATGGGGCATCGCTCACTGGAGGCGCTGACGGACAAGCTGAGGGAGCAGCCCGATCTGGCGTCGCGATTGCATGCGCTTTCCGGGAAGCCGCAGGAATGGCCCGCACTGGTCGGGCAAGCCCTGGCCGCCTATGTCCGGACACTGCACCGGCCTTCACGCTTTGACCACTTCGTCCGGGGCGAGTACCAGATGCTGAGCGACCTGGAAATACAAGGTCTTCATCTGTTCCGCACCCGGGCACGCTGTGTCAATTGCCACTTTGGTCCTGCCCTGAGCGACGGGCTGTTTCACAACCTCGGCCTCGCCTTTTACGGGGAGCCATCGCAAGACCTCGGTCGGCATGCCGTGACAGGGGTTTGTGACGATGCCGGGCGCTTTCGAACGCCCAGCCTGCGCCACGTGGCGCAGACGGCGCCCTACATGCACAACGGTCTGTTCCGTGATCTGAAGGGCGTGCTGCATCTGTATGCCCGGGGAGGGGGCGATCCCCGTTTGCGCAACGCCCGCGAGGCGGCTGACCCGTTGCGGCGCTGTGCGGCCAGCGTCTCTCCACTACTGAAGCCCTTGCGCCTGAGTGAATCCGACTTGCGCGCCTTGCAGGCCTTCCTGGGCAGCCTTTGACGCGGCAGCTCGTGCTGGATTTTCACCAGAGAGAGAAGACGGCCTGCTGCTTTTGCAGCACGGCTGCTGACAAGCCAACAGCGAGATCTGGATCGACTGTGGCCTGCAGCCCCTTGTATCGGGAGTTTCCATCCACGTCAGTGCGGACGCGGTACCGCATCCGGCCGTTGAAGACCCCAAGAGTTTGCGCTGGATCAAATGACGGGCACGTTTCGTTCCGGGCACCCCATGTCGGCATACCAGTTGCTGATTCCGCTGCACCGGGTGCATTGAGCCCGGGCAACTCAAATCACGATCAGAAGGAAACTGCATCCATGAACGACCGCATCCGCTCCAGCGCGCTGTCCAGATCGGTGGCCGTCAAGGCCAGGCTGGACCACCCCGTCATTGACACCGATGTGCATACCGTCGAGTTCGGTCCGCTGTTCGAGGACTACATCGCGCAGTACGGCGGTGCGAAGATCGTTGACCAGTTCCGTGCCCGCTTCAAGGGCGGCTTCAGCGCCGGCCCGGCCGACTGGTACAACCTGAGCGACCAGCAGCGGCGGGACCATCGCGTGCACCGTCCGGCCTACTGGATCCTGCCCGCGAAGAACACGCTCGACCTGGCCACCGTGTCGCTGCCGCGCCTGCTGGCTGAACGCCTGGAGGAGGCCGGTACCGACTTCGGTGTGGTCTACCCCAACGTGTCGCTGTTCCCGATCCACAGCTGGCGCGAGGATCTGCGCCGCACGCTGGTTCGTGCCTCGAACCACTACCACGCCGACGTGTTCAAACCTTATTCGGACCGGCTCACGCCGGTGGCCAGCATCCCGCTGCACAACCCGCAGGAAGGCATCGAGGAGTTGGAATTTGCCGTGAACACACTGGGCCTCAAGAGCGCCATCATTCCCGGCGGCATCCACCGACCGATCAAGGCCATCGCCGATCGCTTCCCTTTCGCTCACCACCCGGACATCGCCCGTGTCGCGCAGTGGTACGACACCTTCGGCATCGACAGCGAGTACGACTACGACCCGTTCTGGGCCAAGGCGGCCGAGCTCAAGGTGCCACTGACCACGCACACCTCCGGGCAGGGCTGGACGGGTCGTGCCTCGATCAGCAATTACATGTACAACCACATCGGCCATTTCTCCGACGCATCGGAGGCTTTCGTGAAGTCGTTGTTCTTCGGCGGCGTGACGCGCCGCTTCCCGCAGCTGCGTTTCGGTCTGCTCGAAGGCAACGGTTCGTGGGGGTCGGACATCTATGTGCACTTGCACGAACGCTTCGAGAAGCGCAACAGGAACACCGTGCACAACTACAACCCGGCCAACGTGGATGGCGACCTGCTGCACCGGCTGTACCAGGAGTACGGCAGCGATCTGTTCCGCGGCAAGCACTACAGCAAGGAGGAGATCCGCGCCACGGCGTTCGGGGTGACCACCGCGCACCGCAGCGAGCAACAACCACCCGAGTACCTCGACGATTTTGCCAAGGCCGGTATCGAAGAGATCGGGGACATCAAGAAGCGCTTCGTCGACAGTTTCTACTTCGGCGTCGAAAGCGATGACCGCACGGTGGCCCTGGCGTTCAACGACAAGGTCAACTTCGGCACCAAGCTCAATGCCTTCTGGTCATCGGACGTGGGCCACTGGGATGTGGTGGACTTCACCGAAACACTCGCCCAGAGCTGGGACCTGGTGGACCAGGGCGTGCTGAGCGCCGAGGACTTCAAGGCCTTCGTGTTTGGCAACCCGCACCGCTTCTACACCGAAGCCAACCCCGACTTTTTCAAGGGAACAGTGATCGAGCAGAAGCTGGCTGCCGTCGCCTGATTCTCAACCGGGATGCAGGAGGCCGGTCATGGCAGCCCTGACCGGCCTCTGCCCCCGAACCGTCCATCAGACGCGCCGCCCGGCGAAAGCGCACTATTGGGCGTACCGCGCCCGTGCTGCAGGATGGCCGGACACGATGTCGCTCGAAGCGTTATCGAGCAGCAGACCGTGTCGCTTGAGCAGGGTGCGCAACGTGTTGCGTGTCACGCCCAGCAGCCTCGCTGCCCGAACCTGGTTACCGCCCGAGCGGTCAAACGCCGCGCGAACCAGACTGGCCTCGACCCTGGCATACAGGTGCAGACACGGCTGGGCCACCAGATCGGCAAACAACCCGTCCAGGGGGTCCGACCGCGCAGGGCCGGATGACTCGATGTCGCTGCGGGCATCCGCTGCCGGGGGCAAGGTGGGCGAGAGCGACGGGACCAGCTTCAAGTCGCTCGCCTTGATCACGCCGCCACGCGCGACGATGAGCGCGAAATGCACCACGTTCTCCAACTCGCGTATGTTGCCCGGCCAGGCATAGGCGAGCAGGGCAGCGCGCGCTGCAGCCGACATGGTGGCGGTGTGTTGCCCCAGGCGTGGCGCATACAGTTCGATGAAGTGCTGGGCCAATGGCAGGATGTCGCCCGTTCTCTCACGCAGTGGCGGGACGTCGACCGTGGCCACACTCAGGCGATAGTACAGATCAGCCCGGAAGTGTCCCGCCTCGACGGCACGGGCCAGGTCGATGTTGGGCGCCGCCCCGAGCCGCACGTCCAATGCAATAGGTTTTCGCGACCCCAGGCGAACCACCTGCCGCTCCTGCAGCACACGCAGCAGCTTGACCTGCAGTGCCAGCGAAGATC
>NZ_JAQVEJ010000174.1 GCF_028698005.1 Hydrogenophaga sp. | reverse complement strand
GCAAGGTTGAAAATCGGTTCTCGGTCACTTCAGCGAGGCTCACGGCACGATGCGTCTGAAACTGCTGTAGTGGTCCTCGGTGTAGTAACAGTCATCGGGATGACGGGGTTGTTCACCACCACAGACGATGCGACGCGCACCACGGTGGTCCAGGCCCGGCGTCGGCACGGTGTACTCCCGGTAATAGCCCCGGCTGGCGCGCGGCAGCAGTCGCTCCCGGTTGCCGAACACGGTGCCGTCCTTCTCGTACCGGAAGGGGCCGCCCTGGCGGATCTGCGCCATGACCTGCTGCCCTTGCCGGGGCAACTCCGCCATGGGGATCTGGGTGGAGATCGGGGCAGGGACGGTCAGCGCCTGGGGCGCGCGTTCCTGGACCAGCCAGGTGCCCGCCGCCACCAGAGCCATGGCCAGACTGACCAGCCCGGCCTTGCTTCGCCTGCCCGCAACTGCCCGGATCCGATGCAGATCCATGAGTGAATACCCTGTTCCTGATGTGATCAACCCGCCTCTTCCACCTGCGGCCCGATGGCCGTCAATGCGGTGGCAGGGGCGGGTTAACCCTGTAAATCAAGGGCTGTAGTGTGCCGCAACTGGGGTGAAAAAGCAAGCGGCTGCCCAAACTTTGGGCAGCCGCCTGGATCGACCGACTGTCTTGTCAGTTAGCACTCGCTTTTTGTTTGAGGCTTATGCTGGCACGTTGGCCTCGACCACAGTGAGCGCGGTCATGTTGACGATGCGGCGAACGGTGGCGCTCGAAGTCAGGATATGGACCGGTTTGGCCACACCCAGCAGCATCGGCCCGATGGCGATGTTGCCGCCGGCCGCCGTCTTCAGCAGGTTGTAGGCGATGTTGGCGGCGTCGATGTTGGGGCACACCAGCAGGTTGGCATCGCCCTGCAGTGTCGAGTTGGGCATCAGGCGCGCGCGTGCCACCTCGTCCAGCGCCACGTCCCCGTGCATCTCGCCGTCCACTTCCAGCCAGGGCGCCCGCGCCTGCAGCAGGGCCAGGGTCTGGCGCATCTTGACGGCGCTGGGCTGGTCGGACGAGCCGAAGTTGGAGTGCGACAGCAGCGCGGCCTTGGGCGTGATGCCAAAGCGCATGATCTTGCGGGCGGCCATCATCGTGATTTCGGCCAGTTGCTCCGCGCTGGGATCGTAGTTGACGTGGGTGTCGACCAGGAACACCTGGCGGCCCGGCAGCATCAGCCCGTTCAGGGCCGCGTAGCAGTGGGCGCCCTCGCGCTGGCCGATCACCTGGTCGATGTAGTTCAGGTGCATGAGGTTCGTGCCCCAGGTGCCGCAGATCAGGCCGTCCACATAGCCCTTGCGCAGCAGCATGGTGCCGATCAGGGTCAGGCGCCGCCGCATCTCGATCTTGGCCAGTTGCACATTGACGCCACGGCGCTCCATCAACTGGTGGTAGGTCTGCCAGAAATCGCGGTAGCGCTCGTCGTACTCGGTGTTGACGACGTCGTAGTCGACGCCCTCCTTGAGGCGAAGGCCGAACTTCTCGATGCGCTGGGCGATGATGGCCGGACGGCCGATCAGGGTGGGCCGTGCCAGCCCCTCGTCGACCACGATCTGGCAGGCGCGCAGCACGCGCTCGTCCTCGCCCTCGGCGTAGGCGATGCGCCGGTTCGCGGCACGCTTGGCGGCTGCGTACACCGGCTTCATGATGGTGCCCGAGGCAAACACGAAGCTCTGCAGCTTTTCGCGGTAGGCCTCCATGTCGGCGATGGGGCGCAGTGCCACGCCCGAGTCGGCAGCGGCCTGCGCCACCGCGGGCGCGATCTTGATCATCAGCCGCGGGTCGAACGGCTTGGGGATCAGGTATTCGGGGCCGAAGCTGAGCTTCTCGCCCACGTAGGCGGCGGCCACGACCTCGCTCTGTTCGGCCTGTGCCAGATCGGCGATGGCATGCACCGCGGCAATCTCCATTTTGTCGGTGATGGTGGAGGCGCCGGCGTCGAGCGCGCCGCGGAAGATGTAGGGGAAACACAGGACGTTGTTGACCTGGTTCGGGTAATCGGTGCGACCGGTGGCCATGATGGCATCGTCGCGCACCTCCCGCACCTCCTCGGGCGTGATCTCGGGGGTGGGGTTGGCCAGGGCGAAGATCAGCGGCCGGGCCGCCATCTTGCGGACCATGTCCTGCTTGAGCACGCCGCCGGCCGACAGGCCCAGGAAGACGTCGGCGCCTTCGATCGCCTCGGCCAGCGTGCGCTGGTCGGTGACTTGCGCGAACTGGCGCTTGTCGTCGTCCATGAGTTCGGTGCGGCCTTCGTACACCACGCCGGCCAGGTCGGTGACCCAGATGTTTTCGCGCGGAATGCCCAGCTTGACCAGCAGGCCCAGGCAGGCCAGCGCGGCGGCGCCGGCGCCCGAGGTCACCAGCTTGATGTCGCGCACGTTCTTGCCCACCACCTTCAGGCCGTTGAGCACCGCCGCACCCACCACGATGGCGGTGCCGTGCTGGTCGTCGTGGAACACGGGAATCTTCAGTCGCTCGCGCAGCTTGCGCTCGATGTAGAAGCAGTCCGGCGCCTTGATGTCTTCGAGGTTGATGCCGCCAAAGGTCGGCTCCAGGGACGCAATGATGTCGACCAGCTTGTCCGGGTCGCGCTCGTTGATCTCGATGTCGAAGACATCGATGCCGGAAAATTTCTTGAACAGGACGCCCTTGCCCTCCATCACCGGTTTGGCCGCCAGCGGGCCAATGTCGCCCAGGCCGAGCACGGCCGTGCCGTTGGTGATGACCGCCACCAGATTGCCCCGGCTGGTGTACTTGAAGGCATTGACCGGGTCGGCGACGATTTCTTCGCAGGGTGCCGCCACGCCGGGCGAGTAGGCCAGTGCCAGGTCGCGCTGGTTGGTCAGTTGCTTGGTGGCGGCGATCGCGACCTTGCCGGGGACCGGTTGCTCGTGGTATCGGAGGGCAGAACGGCGCAGTTCTGCCCGTTTGTCGGCTTGGGGATCGGTGCTCATGACGTGCCTCTGGATGAAATCTTGCAATGTGGAAATCGCTTGCACATTCTAAATGCTGGTGGCGGGCGCTCTTATGCAGGTATTGCATCACCGGAGGCCCATGGCCACAAGCCCCGACGCGCAGGCGTGACGGTCCTGCGATAAAAAAAACCCCGCCGGGCAACGAAGCCGGGCGGGGCGGGACCGCGGGTATGAGGGGGTTCAGGTGGCGCCCACCAACACACCTTCGCGCGAGGCTTCGGGCAGCACCTTCTGAATGTGGGCCAGGGCGTGGCTGGCGGCGCATTCGGACCAGATGTCGCGGGCGCAACCCTCGCATTTGCCGCACTGGGTGGCCACGCCGTACTCGAGCTGGATGTCGTCGAACGCCATGCCGCTGCGCGCCGCGCGGGCGATGGTCTGGTCGTTGACCCGATGACACACACAAACGATCATGGCACTGGCAATCGAAGATGAAGAATTCAAGCAAATAATAATCGCTCGCATTCAAAGTGCCAAGCCCCTGCAAACCCGAGGGGCATGCCCCGACCGTGCCGGGGCCGGAAATCAGGCCGCGTCGCCCATCTGGCTTTGCAGGTAGTTGGGCAGGCCCACCTTCTCCACCAGCTCGATCTGGGTCTCGAGGAAGTCGATGTGTTCCTCGGTGTCATCCAGGATCTCCAGCAGCAGGTCGCGCGAGACGTAGTCGCGCACCGACTCGCAGTAGGCGATGCCGTCCTTGATCGTGGTTTGCGCGCCGCGCTCCAGCGCCAGGTCGCTGGCGAGCATCTCGGGCACGTTCTCGGCGATGTGGAGCTTGCCCAGGTCCTGCAGGTTGGGCAGGCCGTCGAGCATGAAGATGCGGTCCATCAGCTTGTCGGCGTGCTTCATTTCGCCAATGGATTCCTCGTATTCCTTCCGGGCCAGCTTGTCCAGCCCCCAGTGCTTGAGCATGCGGTAGTGAACGAAGTACTGGTTGATCGCGGTCAGCTCGTTCTTGAGCTGGGCCTGAAGGTGGGCAATGGCTTGTTGGTCGCCTTTCATCGGGGACTCCTTTCTTGCTGTCCGGTGATTGAGTGGCCATTGTCCCCGTCTCGCCTCCATTGCACAAATGCCGCCCCGGATCGGCCTGAGGGATGCGAATGAGTTTCATGAAATGCGTGACCACCGGCAGCCGGCGCGGACGCGATGCTCGCCTGGGATCGGGGGCGGCGTCAGGCGGGAACGATCTGCCAGTGGTTGTCGAACACCATCGTCGCAGCGGGATGCGGCAGCACCCGGGTGAGCCCGCTGCCCTCCACCGCCAGGGTGGCGTCGCGGCCACCACTCCACCAGTATCCTGGCGCGGCGCCCAGGGCATAGGCCTGGGGGTGGGCGATGGCGCGCAGAAAGCGGCCCCGGCCGTCGTACAGGGCCACGCGATCGGCGCGCGGACAGCTCACCGCGAAGCCGCCGCCGGGCAAGGCGCAGATGTCGCCGCCGTAGCCTTCGAGGGGTGGCTGGCCCTGCGCTGTGGCGAGGCGCCGGCCGTCCCAGATCGCGAGCACGGGTGCGGCACGGCGTGCGCCGACATCGCGGTGCTCGGCCTGCAGGGCGATGCCGAGTGTGCGCGAAACCGGATCCCAGGCCAGGTGGCGGATGCTCAGATAAGGGTCCTGTGCCAGGCGCCACTGGCCGATCAGTTCGCCGCTGCCGGGGTGCAGGGCCACGAGCGAGGCGTCCATGCGGTCCAGCGAGCGTTTGAGGCGGCCCGTTTCCGGCAGCGTGGGAATGCCGCCGTTGGCCACGATCAGGGTGCCGGCCGGAAAGGCGCCCAGGGCCTCGGGCAGTGCCAGCAACTGGTGCGGGTCCATGCCATGGCTGGCCCATTCGTCGTCCTTGTCGAGGCTGCGCACGTCGCGCACGCCGATGCGGCCCCGGGCGGTGTCGAGGTCGGTCTCGGTGGTCCAGACACGCTGGCCGGCGGCACTGCGGATGACGTGGCCGTTGAACCGGCGGTCGTCATCGGCCCAGAGCCATTGCGTGCGGCCATCGCGCGGGTCCCAGCGCAGCAGCCAGTCGCCGGGGCGGCGCGCGGCGGCGAGCACGGAGCCTTGCGGTTCCAGGCACAGTCCGTGGGCGCGGGTGGGCACCACGAGTGTGGGGCCCTGGACCAGGGTGCCGCCATCCGCATGGAACTGGCCGATGTGCTGTTCCTCGTCCTGCTGCCAGGCCGCCAGCAGGGTGGTGCCGCCGGCCGCCAGAAGGTGCCCGTGCCAGGGGGTGGTGCCCAGCAGCGCCAGGGCCTGCAGGGCGCGCCGCCGCGAGAGTGCGTCAGTCCCCATCGGTATCCGAGAAGCCCAGCGGTACGTCCAGCGCGCTGGCGATGTCCTGCTGGTACAGGGCCGTCAGCTTCTTCATGGTGGCGGACAGTGCCATCCACTCATCCCCTTCCGGCCGGGCCGGGAGCGTGGCGAGCGCGCGGTCCACGCTGTCGATCGCCTGGGCCCAGCGCTGCGCGAGGGCCATCTGGCCCTTGCCCATCAGCAGCGCCTCGATCGGGATCAGGTCGCGGCCGGGTTGGGGCGGCGCATCCTGCTGTCCGGGCGCCAGGCGGGCCTGGTTGCGCAGCGCCTGCCACTGGGTGCGCCAGGCCGCGAGGTTGTCGTCCATCGATCGGCGGGCGAACACCGGGGGCCTGCCCTGGCCCGCGGTGCGCGCGCGCTGCACGGGCTGCTCGATTTCGATCCAGCGCAGGCGCTCCAGGCCGCCCAGCCACTGGTTGATCCATTCGGCGAAGGCGGTGCGGGCGCCCTCTTCGTCTTCGGTCCAGTCGTGGGCGGCGAGCCGGTCGAAAGCGTCACGCAGGGCACTGGCCTCGGCCTCGATGCCTTCGGCGACGAGTGTCAGATAGCCGCAG
>NZ_JAQVEJ010000031.1 GCF_028698005.1 Hydrogenophaga sp. | reverse complement strand
CCCCCGGGTCTCGCTCGCCATGCGCGACGCCGTATTCGACAGGACGCCGGTCGTGGCACCCATCGGCCCCGCGCCGGTCATCGGCCCGCAGTAAGGAGACATCCACCATGCCCCTGAACTTCATCGACAACCAGGCCGTTCGCTCGGCCTCCAGCCAGACGCTGCCCGTGATCGACCCGGCCGACGGACAGCCGTATGACACCATCGAGCGCAGCAGCGCCGCCGACGTGGACATGGCGGTGCAGGCCGCGCGCCGCTGTCTGGACACCACCTGGAGCCGCCTGAGTGCGGCCGAGCGCGGGCGCCTGCTCATGAAGCTGAGCGCCAAGGTGGCCGAGCATGCCGACGAACTGGCCACGATCGAGCAGCGCGACTGCGGCAAGCCCACCCAGCAGGCCAGGGCCGACGCACTGGCGCTGGTGCGCTACTTCGAGTTCTATGCCGGCGCGGCCGACAAGCTGCACGGCGACACCATCCCCTACCTCGATGGCTACAGCGTGCTCACCTGGCGCGAGCCGCACGGTGTCACCGGCCACGTGATCCCATGGAACTACCCCATGCAGATCTTCGGCCGCAGCGTCGGCGGCGCGCTGGCCGCCGGCAACACCTGCGTGGTCAAGCCCTCCGAGGACGCCTGCCTGTCGCTGATCCGGGTGGCCGGGCTGGCTGCCGAGGTCGGCTTTCCGGCCGGGGCGCTCAACATCGTCACCGGCTACGGCCACGAGGTCGGCGATGCGTTGGCGCGCCATCCGGGCGTCGATCACATCAGCTTCACCGGCAGCCCGCGTGTGGGCACGCTGATCCAGCAGGCCGCGGCCGAGCGCCATTGTCCGGTGACGCTGGAACTGGGTGGCAAGGGGCCACAGATCGTGTTCGAGGACGCGGACATCGACGCCGCCCTGCCCTTCCTTGTCAGCGCCATCGTGCAAAACAGCGGCCAGACCTGCAGCGCCGGCTCGCGCCTGCTGGTGCAGCGCGGCCTGTACGAGCCGCTGCTGGCGCGTCTGGGCGAGGTCTTCCGGGCGCTGCGTGCCGGCCCCCCCGCCCTGGACCCGGACCTCGGACCGCTGATCCGGCAGACGCAGCTCGAGCGCGTGCGCGGCTTTCTGGATCAGGCCCGTGCCGACGGGATTGCCACGGTGGCCGCAGGCCACGTCATGGACGAGGTGGCGGCCGGCGGCTACTACGCGGCACCCGTGCTGCTGCGCGACGTGCCGCCTGGCCACCGGCTGGCCCAGGAAGAGGTGTTCGGTCCGGTGCTGGCGGCCATGCCCTTCGACGACGAGGACCACGCCGTGGCGTTGGCCAACGGCACGGCCTTCGGCCTCGTGGCCGGCGTGTGGACGCGCGACGGCGCGCGCCAGTTCCGCATGGCGCGCCGCGTCAAGGCGGGCCAGGTCTTCGTCAACAACTACGGCGCCGGCGGCGGTGTGGAACTGCCCTTCGGCGGCGTCAAGTCCAGCGGCTACGGCCGCGAAAAGGGCTTCGAGGCCCTGCTGGGCTTCACCACCCTCAAGACTGTGGCGTTCCGTCACGGCTGACACACCCCTTCAAGGAGACACCCGCATGCGTCTGAAAAACAAGTCCATCATCGTCACCGGCGCCGGCAGCGGCATCGGCGAAGGCATCGCCAAGCGGCTGGCCGAGGAAGGCGCCGCCATCATCGTCAACGACATCAACCGCACCGGTGGCGAGCGCGTGGCCGACGAGATCACTGCCGCCGGTGGCCAGGCCCAGTTCGTCGCCGCCGACGTGACCCGCTCGGACGATGTCAAGGCGCTGGTCGCGGCCGCCGTCCGCCACCATGGCAAGCTCGACGTGATGGTCAACAATGCGGGCTGGACACACCGCAACCAGCCCGCGCTGGACGTGCCCGAGGACGAGTTCGACCGCTGCTACGCGGTCAACGTCAAAAGCATCTACCTGTCCACCATTCACGCGGTGCCCGAGTTCCGCCGCAACGGCGGCGGCAGCTTCATCAACATCGCCTCCACCGCCGGCGTGCGCCCGCGCCCCGGCCTGACCTGGTACAACGGCTCCAAGGGCGCGGTCATCACCACCAGCAAGTCGCTCGCGGCCGAGCTGGGCCCGGACAACATCCGTGTCAACTGCGTCAACCCGGTGATGAACCCCTTCACCGGCCTGGGCGCCTCATTCGCGGGCGGCGAGCTGACGGAGGAGCGGCTGGGCAAGTTCCGCAGCACCATCCCGCTGGGGCGCTTCTCGACCGCGCTGGACGTGGCCAATGCCGTTCTGTACCTGGCCAGCGACGAGGCCGCTTTCATCTCGGGGGTATGCTTGGAAGTTGACGGCGCACGCTGCGTCTGAGCGAGAATCGGAGCATGTCCGAACGCGTGATTCCCCTCGTCGACCAGCGCATGGCGCCCCTGGCCGTGCCTCGGCCTGCGCGCGCTGCGGCCCACGCCACGCCAGCTCCAGGCCTGCTCCATGACACGCTCGGCCGGCCCCTGCGCGACCTGCGCATCAGCGTCACCGACCGCTGCAACTTCCGCTGCACCTACTGCATGCCCAAGGAGGTGTTCGACAAGGACTACCCCTACCTGCGACACGGCGACCTGCTGCGCTTCGAGGAAATCGCCCGACTGGCGGGCGTGTTCGTGGCCCAGGGCGTGCGCAAGATCCGCCTGACCGGCGGCGAGCCCCTGCTGCGCAAGGACATCGAGTTGCTGGTTGGCCAACTGGCCGCCCTGCGCACGCCCGAGGGTGAGCCGCTGGACCTCACGCTGACCACCAACGGCTCGCTGCTGGGGCGCAAGGCCGCCGCCCTCAGGGCCGCCGGCCTGCAGCGCGTCACCGTCAGTCTGGACGGGCTCGACGATGCGGTGTTCCGCCGCATGAACGACGTCGATTTCCCGGTCGCCGACGTGCTGCGCGGCATCGACGCCGCGCGCGAGGCGGGCCTGGGTCCGGTCAAGGTGAACATGGTCGTCAAGCGCGGCACCAACGAGCACGAGATCCTGCCCATGGCGCGCCACTTCAAGGGCAGCGACATCGTGCTGCGCTTCATCGAGTACATGGATGTCGGCGCCACCAACCGCTGGCGCATGGACGAGGTGCTGCCCAGCGCCGAGGTCATGCAGATGATCCACCGCGAGATGCCGCTCGTGCCGCTGGAGCCCGCCGCCCCCGGCGAAACCGCCGAGCGCTGGGCCTACGCCGACGGCAGCGGCGAAGTCGGCTTCATCAGCAGCGTCACGCAGGCCTTCTGCCGCGACTGCAACCGCGCCCGCCTGTCCACCGAAGGCCAGCTCTACCTGTGCCTGTTCGCCTCGCGCGGCTACGACCTGCGCGAGCTCGTGCGTGGCGGGGCCTCGGACGCCGACATCGCCGCCGCCCTTGCCGCCATCTGGCAGGGGCGCGACGACCGCTATTCCGAGCTGCGCGCGAGCCTGCCGCCCGACGCCGGCAACGACCGGGGCCGGCGCGTCGAGATGAGCTACATCGGCGGCTGAGCATGATCCTCCCGGGCCAGATCACCGGCCTCGTTCTGGCGGGCGGTCGCGGCTCGCGCATGGGTGGCGTCGACAAGGGGCTGCAGCCGCTGGCCGGTCGCCCCCTGGTGGCCCACGCGCTGGAGCGCCTGCGCGCGCAGCAGGGCGGCCTCATCGGCACCATCGCCATCAACGCCAACCGCCAGCCGGATGCCTATGCCACCTTCGGCGTCCCGGTCTGGCCCGACACCCTGCCCGACCAGCCCGGGCCGCTCGCCGGTTTCCTGACCGGGCTCACCCATTGCACGACGCCCTGGCTGCTGACCGTGCCCTGCGACAGCCCGCGCTTTCCGACCGATCTCGCGCAGCGCCTGGCCGAGGCCTTGCGCGACGATGCCGGCGACATCGCGATGCCGCTGGCGCCGGACAGCGACGGGCAACTGCGCCCGCAGCCCGTCTTCTGCCTGATGCGCGCCGCACTGCGCGAGGACCTGGCGGATTTCCTTGCCCAGGGCGAGCGCAAGACCCGCACGTGGGCCGACCACCACCGCCTCGCGCTGGTGCCCTTCGACCGGCCACAGGACGATCCACGGGCCTTCTTCAACGCCAACACGCCCGAGGACCTGCGGATGCTGGACAATGCCTGAATGACATCGAGCGCTCCTTCCGCCACCCCAGCCGGCGCGCCCCGTCCTGCCGCCTGGATGGACATGGCACAGGCTTCGGCCCAACTGGCCAGCCTCGTTCGGCCCGTCTCCGACGTCGAAACCGTGACCATCGCCGAGGCCCTGGACCGCGTGCTGGCCGACGACGTGATTTCCCCCATCAGCGTACCGCCGCACGACAACGCGGCGATGGACGGCTTCGCCTTCGACGGCTCGGCGCTGGCCTCAGGCCTGACCCTGGACCTTCGCGTCGTCGGCCGCGCCCTCGCCGGCCAGGCCTGGAGCGGTCACGTCGGCCACGGCGAATGCGTGCGCATCATGACGGGCGCCGTCATGCCGACTGGCGCCGATACCGTCGTGCCCATCGAGCTGGTGACGACCGATGGCGACACGGTGCGGCTGCCCGCGGAAGCCGTCACCCCGGGCAGCCACCGGCGTCGCGCCGGCGAAGACCTGATGGCCGGCCAACCGGCGCTGCGACGCGGGCAGCGCCTCGGCCCGGCCGCGCTGGGCCTGCTGGCCAGCCTGGGGCTGGCGCAGGTGCGCGTGTACCGCCGGCTGAGGGTGGCGTGCCTGTCCACTGGCGACGAACTCCTGAACCCTGGTGAGCCGGCACGCGCCGGTGCCATCTACGACAGCAACCGCTTCGGCCTGTGCGGCCTGCTGCGCAAGCTCGGTGTGGAGGTCCTGGACATGGGCATCGTGCCCGACGACCCGACCCGGCTCGAAGCCGCGTTCCGGCAGGCCGCGCGTGACGCCGACGCCATTGTCACCAGCGGCGGCGTCAGCATGGGCGATGCCGACCACACCCGCGACCTGATGGCCCGCCTGGGCGAGGTGGCGTTCTGGCGCATCGCCATGCGCCCGGGCAGCCCGTTTGCCGCCGGCCGCATCCGCGCCGGTGACGCACCGGATACCGGAAACGCCATGCTGTTCGGCCTGCCCGGCAACCCGGTCGCGGCCATGGTGACCTTTCTCGCCCTGGTGCGCCCCGCGCTGCAGGCCATGATGGGCGCCCGGCCGGCGCCCCCCGTGCAGCTGCAGGCACGCTGCGCAGAACCGCTGCGCAAGAAGCCCGGCCGCACCGAGTTCCAGCGTGGCATCGTCACCCGCAACGCCGACGGGCACCTGACCGTCCGCACCACCGGCCACCAGGGCTCGGGCATGCTGCGTTCGATGGTCGAAGCCAATGGCCTGATCGTGCTGCCGCAGGATCAGGGCGACCTCGCCGCCGGCGAGACGGTCGAGGTGATGATGTTCGAGGGCGCGATCTGAGTCCGCTCAGCCGGGCACACCCTTGTTGGCCAGCGCGTCGGCGCGCTCGTTGCCCGGGTCACCGTTGTGGCCCCTGACCCAGTGCCACTCGATGTGGTGCACGCCATCGTGCACCAGTTCATCCAGTCGCCGCCACAGGTCAGCGTTCTTGACCGGCTCCTTCGAGGCGGTCACCCAGCCCTTTTTCTTCCAGCCATGGATCCACTCGGTGATGCCCTTGCGCACGTACTGGCTGTCCAGGTAGAGCTGAACGCGGCACGGCCGCTTGAGTGCCGACAGCCCCTGGATCACGGCCATCAGCTCCATTCGGTTGTTGGTTGTCAGGCGTTCGCCACCGAACAGCTCCTTTTCGTGCGCACCCGAGCGCAGCAGCACGCCCCAGCCACCCGGTCCCGGGTTGCCCTTGCAGGCGCCATCGGTGTACATCACCACTTGATCCAAAACATCCACTCCTGAGAAATCGGTTCATTGCCGGCGCGCGACCGACACCGGACTGGCGGCGGCGGCCCGACGCGGTCGCCACGCCGGGCCAAGCAGGCGCATGCCGCGCACGCGCTTGACCGCCACAAAAAAATACACGGCGCCGAAGATGGGCCACCAGCGCGGCCCGGCCCGGTCCATCCAGGCGGTGCGGGCGAGCCACTTGTCGCTGCGCACCGCCGGGCGGTAGCAGCCGTACTGCTCCAACTCTACTTCAAGACCCAGCAGGCGCATCCAGTCGCGCAGCCGCCAGGGGCCGATGAACTCACCGACCTCCGGCAGGTACAGCGTGCCGCCCAGGCCCAGGTGCTGCGTCAGGCGCGCCCGGCCCTGCCTGAAGCCCCACAGGCTGGCCGGATTCAGGCCCGAGACCACCACCCGTCCCTCGGGCACCAGAACGCGCTCGACCTCGCGCAACACCTGGTGCGGGTCGGCACTGAGTTCGAGCGTGTGCGGCAGCATCACGAGGTCCAGGCTGGCCTCCGGAAACGGCAGGGCGGCGGCGTCGGTCACCAGGCATACCTCGGGCGCATGGCCACGGTCGGGCAACAGACCATCCACCGGCACCGCATCCTGCGCCTCCGGCGCCGGTGACTCGGGCAACGCCACCCAGCGGTGGGGCATGCGGTTCATGCGCAAAGAGGGCAACTCCGGCACCCCCAACTGCAGCGCATGAAAGCCGAAACAATCCTCCACCACCGCGTCACACTGCGCCGCTTCCCAGGCAAGAAGGTAACGCCCGGGCGGGGTACGGAACCATTGTTGCAAACCTATAATCGATGGATTCATGGGTGATGCCTTGCGCAGGCCAGTCTGCCACTGAACAGGTCTGCTGGCCGCCCCGTCCGACCACGCATACTCTACACGTCCTGCTGCCGACTTGACCAAGCTGCCCGAACCCTCCATGACGCTGCATCCTGTCGAGGCTTTTTCCGACAACTACATCTGGGTCCTCGACGACGGTCAGCGCGCGCTGGTGGTCGACCCGGGCGATGCCGAGCCGGTGCGCGCCTATCTGGCCGCCCGGTCGCTGCGGCTGGACACCCTGCTCATCACACACCACCATCGCGACCATGTGGGCGGCGTGGCGGCGCTGCTCGCCGATGCCCCCGACGCCAGGTGCATCGGTCCGGCCGGCGAGGCCATGCCGGTGCCGGTCGAGCCAGCGCGCGGTGGCGACGCGGTGCAGGCCCTGGGCCTGACCTTCCAGGCCATCGATGTGCCCGGCCATACGGCAGGCCACGTCGCCTATTTGTGCAACGACCGGGCCACGCTGGGCCCGCCACTGCTGTTCTGCGGCGACACCCTGTTTTCCGGTGGCTGTGGGCGCCTGTTCGAGGGCACGCCGGCGCAGATGCTCGACTCGCTGGACCGGCTGGCCGCCCTGCCGGGCGACACCCGGGTCTGCGCGGCGCACGAGTACACGCTGTCGAACCTGAAGTTCGCCCGCCACGTCGAACCCGGCAACCAGGCGCTGGCGGACTATGAAGACCAATGCAGAATGCGGCGCGACGCGGGACGGCCCACCCTGCCCTCGACCATCGAGGTCGAGCGCCAGATCAACCCGTTTCTGAGGGCGCGCGAGCCCGATGTAGCCCGCTCGGTCCGTACGCACGCGGGCCTGCCCGACGATGCAGCCGTGGTGCCGGTATTCGCGGCGCTGCGGGAATGGAAGAACACGTTCCGATGACCCCTGCCCCCACCGATTGGTTGGTCCGCCTGCGCCGCTGGTGCTGGCAGTTGCCCCTGCTGGCCGCCGGCCTGCTCGCCGGTTGTGCCGCCCCCCCATCCGGCAAGCAGCCTTCGCCCGCGCCGGCGATCGTCACGCACAAGTCATATGCGCCCCCGCCGTTCGTCCCCAAGGGGCCCCTGAGCGCGGTCGAAACCGGTGAACTCAAGTCCGACCAGATCACCTCGCTGACCGCCCCCAGCAACATCTGGGAACGCATCCGCCGCCGCTTTGCCATGCCGGATCTGGACACCGAGCTCGTGCACAACCGCGAGCAGTGGTATGCCAGCCGGCCCGACTACATCCAGCGCATGACCCTGCGCTCGCAGATGTACCTGTTTCACATCGTCGAAGAAATCGAGCGGCGTGAACTGCCGATGGAACTGGCCTTGTTGCCCTTCATCGAGAGTGCCTTCAATCCGCAAGCCGTGTCCAGCGCCCGGGCGGCAGGCATGTGGCAGTTCATGCCGGCCACGGGTCAGTCTTTCGACCTGAAACAGAACATGTTCCGCGATGACCGGCGCGATGTGCTGGCCTCCACCCGTGCCGCGCTCGACTACCTGGAGCAGCTCTACGCCCGCTTCGGCGACTGGCATCTTGCACTGGCCGCCTACAACTGGGGACAGGGCAATGTGGGGCGCGCCATCACGCGCAACCAGAGCCTGGGGCTGGGTACCGGCTACCTCGACCTGAACATGCCGCAGGAGACGCGCTACTACGTGCCCAAGCTGCAGGCGGTCAAGAACATCGTCGCCAACCCCGAGGCGTTTGGCCTGCAACTGCCCGACATCGGCAACCACCCCTTCTTCGACACCATCACCATCACGCGCGACATCGACGTCGCCATGATCGCCCGCCTGGCCGAGGTCGACGAGAAGGACTTCCGCGCCCTCAATCCCTCGATCAAACTGCCCGTGGTGATGGCCGCCGGCACGCCCAACGTGCTCCTGCCCTGGGACAATGCCGCGCTGTTCGAGGCCCGGCTCAAGAACCAACAGGGCCCACTGGCGAGCTGGACCGCCTGGGTCGTGCCCACGACCATGAGCGCCGCCGACGCGGCCCGCCGCGTCGGCATGAGCGAAATCGAACTGCGCCGGCTGAACAACATCCCGCCGCGCATGCGGGTGCGCGCGGGCTCCAGTTTGCTGGTGCCGCGCACCGGTGCCTACGACCGCGATGTCCCCGAGCATGTGGCCGACAACGGCCAGCTCAGGCTGCAGCCCGATGCGCCGGTCAAGCCGCGCCACGTGATCGTGCGCAAGGGCGACAGCCTCTCGACCATCGCGCAGCGGCACGGCGTCAGCTTGGCCAACCTGGCGAAATGGAACGGTCTGACGACGAAATCGGGCGTCCGCATCGGCCAACAGCTCGCGCTCGCCCAACCAGCGCGCGCCACCTCATCCGCTCGTGCCGGCACAGGCAAGAAGGCCGCGGCAACCACGACCCGGACGGCGGCCAAGAAGCCGGCCAGGAGCACGGCGAAAAAATCCGCGACCAAGACGCGCGTGGCCAGCAAGAAGTGAGCCGGTGCCTCAGGCCCGGAAGCGCACCTTGGCCTTCTGCGCGAACTGGTTGGTGTAGGTCTGGCCCATGTCCAGTCCGCGTGCCTCGGGCAGTTCACCCAGGGTCTGCACCGTTTTCAGGAAAGTGGCCGGCCCGTCCCCGGGCATCAGGCCGTCCGGTGTCCAGGTTTCCCGCACGCGGCTGAAGGCCGCCAGGTACAGTGCGCGGTCACCGGAAAAATAGGCCTCGGGCACGGCGCGGATGATGTCCGAGGGCCCCGCCGTCTGCAGCCACTTGAGCGCGCGCACCATCGCAAAGGCCAGCGCCTGTGCAACGTCGGCACGGCTGCCGAGAAAGGCTCCGGGAGCCGCCAGACAGGCCGCCGGCAACGGCCCGCCAAATACCTCGGCATTGCCACGCACCGTCCGGGTGTCGGCCACCACCTTGATGGCACCCTCCTGCTCAAGCAGCGTGATCGCCGGGTCGCTGTGGCAAATCGCATCCACCAGCCCCGCGCGAAACGCCGCCACGGCCTGGGCATGCCGGTGCAGGGGCACGAAGCGCACATCGCCCGCCCTGAGGCCGGCACGTTGCAGCACCAGACGCGCCAGCCGGTAGGCGTCCGTGTTGGCGCTGGCCACGCCGATGCGCGCTCCCCTGAGCACCTGCGATGCACTCGGGTCGGCCACCCCCATCACCAGTTGCGAGGTGCGCCCCTGCTGCACGAAAGCCGTCAGGGGGAGCACGCCGCGCGCACGCAGCGCGACAACCGTGCCGTAAGCGATGCTCGCCACGTGGGCCGCGCCGCTGGCCACCGCCTGCACGCAGGCCTGCGCATCCGGAAACTCGCGCACGAGGACATCGAGCCCTTCGGTGGCGAAATAGCCCAGGCGCTCGGCCACCGTCAGTGGCAGCATGCAGAACGAGGCCCTGTCATGGACCGCCAGCACCACCCGCGGCGTGCCTGCAGGCGGCATCGCGGCAGGCACGCCATTGCCCCGGGCAAACACACCCGGGCACATGCTGCTGAGAAGGCCGGACGCACAGACGGCGCCCCACCGGCGGCGGTTCCACATACCCGAATCCTCCATGTGCCCTGCTTCAAACGGCAGGCTCATCAGAAGAATAGGCGGCCCCCCGGCTACCGGCATCAGTGCCAATCCCGAGCGGGTTTACACCGATCTGGCTTCCCTACACAAAAAAGATGGCCAGGTTCACGAGCAGTGCCAGCGCCCAGACCGCGCTGCGCGCCGAGGCCAGATCGGCCAGGTACAGCAGGATGTAGACCATCCTGAGCACGACGAACAGGAAGGCCATCAGGTCCAGCCGCACCTGGTTGGCGCCGAGCTGGTGGGCCACGATGACCGCTGCCATGAACAGCGGCAAAGCCTCGAAGCTGTTGGCCTGTGCCGCATTGGCGCGCGCGCGCCAGCCGGTTTGCCGCGCCAGCCAGGCACGGGGCTGGTGGTTGTCAAAGCCGCCCTGATGGCGCCCGACGCCGAACGAGCCTCTTTTGGCCAGGACAGCACAGACAAAGGGCAGCAGGGCGGCCACGATCAGCGACCAATAAGCCAGGGTCAGTCCTGCCAGTTTCATGCCTTGACTCCCGGCTGGGTGGGTTGTAACAGTCGAAACGAGACTTTACCGGACACCAGGTGTGGCCGTTCAGCGTCGATCGACGAGCGCATGGGCGATGGTACCAAGGTCCACGTATTCGAGCTCGCTGCCCACCGGCACGCCACGCGACAGGCGCGTCACCTGCAGGCCCCGGTGCTTGAGCGCCTGCGCGATCACATGGGCCGTCGTCTCGCCCTCGGCCGTGAAATTGGTGGCCAGGATGACCTCGCGCACCGGACAGTCCGGGGCGTCGAAGCGCTCGAACAGAGCCTGCAGGCCGATTTCGCGGGGCCCCACACCATCGAGCGGACTCAGGCGCCCCATGAGGACAAAGTACAGGCCCTTGTAGGCACCGGTGCGCTCCATCGCGGCCTGGTCGGCCGGCGTCTCGACGATGCACAGCAGGCTCCTGTCGCGGCGCGGGTCGGCGCAGGTGACGCAGACCTCGTCTTCGGTGAACGTGTGGCACAGCGTGCAATGGCGCACATGTTCGGTGGCCTGAGCCAGCGCACGCGACAGGCGCTGGGCGCCCTCGCGGTCGTGCTGCAGCAGGTGAAAGGCCATGCGCTGCGCCGATTTGACGCCCACCCCCGGCAAACAGCGCAACGCCTGCACCAGCAGCTCAAGCGAATGGGTACCGGTCATGCCTGATCGCGCTTGCGCGGCCTCGCTCAGAACGGAAACTTCATGCCGCCGGGCAGGCCAGGCATGCCGGCGGTGATCTTGCCCATTTTTTCCTGGGAGGTCTCTTCGGCCTTGCGCACGGCCGCGTTGAAGGCGGCAGCCACCAGGTCTTCGAGCATGTCCTTGTCGTCGGCCAGCAGGCTCGGGTCGATCGTCACACGCCTGACATCGTGCTTGCAGGTCATCGTCACCTTGACGAGACCGGCACCGGACTCGCCCGTGACCTCGATGCTGCCCAGCTCCTCCTGCGCCTTCTTGAGGTTGTCCTGCATGGCCTGGGCCTGCTTCATCAGGCCGGCGAGTTGTCCTTTGTTGAACATGGTCTTCCTTGTGTGAATGAATGGGAATCGTCTGGATCGGTGTCGGCGCCGCCGACGTCAAATGGTGTGTGGTCGCAAGGCCCGCGTCAGGCCGCGTCGGCCTTGAGGCTGCCTGGCACGATTGTGCCGCCAAAGTCGCGCATCATGGCCTGCACGAAGGGATCTGCGAGGATGAGGTTTTCGGCCTCGCGCTGCCGACGCCGGGCCTCGGCGGCCAGACGCAGGGCGGGCGAGTCGGTCACCTGCCCTGGCGCCACCACGTCGGTGGCGATTTTCACGCCCTCATGGCCCAGCGTGGCCAGCGCGGCGGCCAGGCGGTTGCCGGTGGCGCCCTGGGCCAGCGAACTGCGCTCGATGCGCAGGGTCCACAGGCCTTCGCTGCGCGCCACGAGCTGCGACTGCAGACCCAGTTCGCGCACCAGCGCGGTGATGGCCTCGGCCTGCACCAGCCGCATCACCGTGTCGTGCCAGAAGTCACCCTCAGGGGTCGGCACCAGCCGCGACGGATCGGGCCCGGCACCCACATCGGAGCGGCGCGGCTCCACGCGCTCGGAAGGCAGGCCGGGGTCGCGCACGGGAATGGCCACCACACGCGGCGGCACTGGTGCGGACGGTGCAACGGCCGCCATGTCCTCGTCCACCCAGGGCGGCCCGTCGTCGTAGTCCTCGATCTCGGGCATATCGGGCGGCGGCAGGCGCTCGGCGGGCGGTTGGGGTGGCACCGGCCGCGCCTCGGCTGCCGGCGGGTTCGTCGGCACGGCAACCGCCTCTGCCCGGGGCTCGGGCCGCGGCACAGGCGCAACGGCCGGTGCGGGGACAACGGGTGCCGGCACGGCCACGGCAACCCGCGGAGCCGGGGCCGGCACGGGTGCCGGCGCGGTCTCACGCCCCGGAGGGGGATTCAGCGGAGTTTTTTTTTCCACCGCGGCCGATGTACCGGCCACCGTGGCACCAGCGGGCTTGAAGGCCAGCAGGCGCAACAGCACCATGGTCAGCGCGGCGTATTCGTCCGGCGCCAGCCCCAGTTCAGCCCGGCCGTGCAGGCACAGGCTGTAGAGCAACTGGGTTTCGTCGGCCGGCTGCAACAGGGCCAGTCGCGCGATCTCGGTTTCGTCCGGATCGGTGGAGGCCTCACCCTGCGCCGCGCGCGCGGGCACGGCCTGCAACACCGCCATACGCTGCAGCACACCGGTCATCTCTTCCAGCAGCGAGGCCGCGTTCAAGCCGTTCAGGCGCAACTCATCCACCGTGTCCACCACGGCAGCACCATCGCCGCGCGCCAGCGCATCGATCAGGCGCAGCACGTAGCCCCGGTCCACCGCGCCCAGCATCTGGCGCACCGTGGCTTCCTGCAACTGGCCGCCACCGAAGGCAATGGCCTGGTCGGTCAGGCTCAGCGCATCGCGCATCGAACCGCGCGCGGCCCGTGCCAGCAGGCGCAGAGCCTGGCCGTCGGCCGGCACCCCTTCGGCCTGCAGCACGCGGGTCAGGTGTTCGGACACCGTCTCGGGCGCCATCGGCCGCAGGTTGAACTGCAGGCAGCGGCTGAGCACGGTGACCGGCACCTTCTGCGGGTCGGTCGTGGCCAGCACGAACTTGAGGTACTCCGGCGGCTCCTCCAGTGTCTTGAGCATGGCGTTGAACGCCGTGTTCGTGAGCATGTGCACTTCGTCGATCATGAAGACCTTGAAGCGCCCCTGCACCGGCTTGTAGACGGCCTGCTCCAGCAGGGCCTGCACCTCGTCCACCCCACGGTTGGAGGCCGCATCGAGCTCGGTGTAGTCGACGAAGCGGCCGGCATCGATGTCGCGGCAGGCCTGGCAGACACCACAGGGCTCGGCCGTGATGCCGCCCTGCCCGTCGGCGCCCAGGCAGTTGAGCGATTTGGCCAGGATGCGCGAGACGGTGGTCTTGCCTACGCCGCGCGTACCGGTGAACAGGTAGGCATGGTGCAGGCGCTGCGAACTCAGCGCGTTGGACAGCGCCTGCACGACGTGTTCCTGCCCCACCATTTCGGCGAACGTGCGCGGTCGGTACTTGCGGGCCAGGACGACATAAGACATAAGCCACCGATTCTAAGCCGCAGCCCGCCACATCTTCACCTTTCGCCGGCCAGCCAGCAAGCAGGCGCGTGATCGCCTACAATCGGAGGTGACGGGCCTTCCCGCATGGTGAAGCGGCCAACCGGGTCAGGTGGGGAACCAAGCAGCCCTAACTGTGTAGCCAGTGCCGGGGTCAAGGCTCGTCACCTTATTCAATCGCCGGATCCTCATCAGGATCCGCCAGCCAGGCCGAACCAGGGGCCTGCGCATTTCTCGCGGCACTGCCTTCTTGTGCCGCGCGCCCCGCACCCGAACATGGGGAGCGCCTGGCCAAGCACCCGGACGGCGCCTGCGGTCACGCACACGCCCTCTTCGCCAGGATCCTGAAAAGACCCATCGGCTCAGCCGGTAAGGCCAGCGTCTCGCATGACACCTTGCTCGTCCTCCTGCGAAATCCGGAATGCGGCCTTTGGCCCCGTCCCTGGGTCAAACAGGACGTGCGTCATGAAGAATCTGACGTTGTGTGGATGTCCCCACTGAAGTCATCAGGTCGTGCGGAAAGACTTCGACCCATACGCGCGGGAGGACACAACAAAAGTTTCGCGCGCCGCCGGTGGGTGGGCGGCGCAGCGCCCTGATGGCACCGGGCGGTCGATCAGCGCCCACCTGGCGCCCTCAGGGCTGAGGGGCACACAAAGGCCGACGCGGTGCGCCCCCAGGGCGCACGATCCGTACCAACTCCGTGAAGACAAGAAAAAAGCACCTAGCGTTTCCGCTAAGTGCTTGATTTTCTGGTGGGCGGTGCAGGGTTCGAACCTGCGACCCCTGCCGTGTGAAGGCAGTGCTCTACCACTGAGCTAACCGCCCGAATTCTGGTGTTCGTCAGGCTGCTGCCTTCAGACTCCCGATCATTCGGTAAGCCTCAGATTATATAGCGTTGTTTTCGCATTTTTCTGGGCGGCGCAAAAAAATTCTTGGCGTCCCCGGTTCAGGCAGCCGCCACCCGTGTGCGCCACACCGTTTTGCCTTTGCTGGCCTTGTCGAGATCGGCCAGCAAGGCCTCGTGTGCCGCGCACTCCAGCTCGTTGGCCCGCAGCACGGGCAGATCGAACTGGCGCAGGTCGATCAACTCCAGGCTGCTGCCATCGGCACCGCTGTCGCTGGTGTCGATGAGCAGCGCGTCCTGGCCGCGCGTCATGTTGATGTAGACATCGGCCAGCAGCTCGGCGTCGAGCAAGGCCCCGTGCAGGGTACGGTTGGAGTTGTCCACGCCCAGCCGGTCGCACAGCGCGTCCAGGCCATTGCGCTTGCCGGGGAACATCTCCTTGGCCAGCACCAGACTGTCAATCACGCCCGAGATGCAAGCCATGATCGGCGGCTTGCCCAGCAACTCCAGTTCCTTGTTGAGGAAGCCGATGTCGAACGGTGCGTTATGGATGATGAGCTCGGCGCCATCCAGGTAGGCCAGCAGCTCATCGGCGATGGCCGCGAACTTGGGCTTGCTGCTCAGGAACTCCGTGGTCAGCCCGTGCACCTTGAGCGCATCCTCGTGGCTGTCGCGCTCGGGGTTGATGTAGTGATGCAGGTTGTTGCCGGTGAGCTTGCGGTTGAGCAGTTCCACACAGCCGATCTCGATGATGCGGTCACCGTTTTCGGCCGACAGGCCGGTGGTTTCGGTATCGAGAACGATCTGCCTCATCAGTGATTCTCTTTGGCGTGGTTGATGGAGTACTTCGGGATTTCCACCGTCAGGTCCTGCAGGGCCACGATGGCCTGACACGACAGTCGCGAATCGGGCTCAAGGCCCCAGGCGCGGTCCAGCAGGTCCTCTTCGGCTTCTTCCATGTCGTTGAGGCTGTTGAAGCCTTCGCGAACGATCACGTGGCACGTGGTGCAGGCGCAGCTCATGTCACAGGCGTGCTCGATCGGGATGCCGTTGTCGAGCAGGGCCTCGCAGATGGACGTGCCCGGTGGGGCCGTGATGGTAGCGCCCTGCGGACAGTACTCGGGGTGGGGCAGGATCTTGATCGTGGGCATGGGTGTTGTCAGATTTCTTCGATCTTTCGGCCGGCCAGGGCATGCTGGATGCCCCGGTTCATGCGCCTGGCCGCAAAGGCCTCGGTGCCCTTGGCCAGCGCCTCGGTAGCCGCCTCGACCTCGCTGGCGGTGCCCTCCTTGGCCACTTGCGCCAATCCTTGCATCAGGGCATCGATCGCCTCGCGCTCGGCGGCCGACAGCAGATCACCATCGGCGGCCAGCGCGCTGCGCGTGGCCACGAGCATGCGGTCGGCATCGACCCTGGCCTCGACCAGCGCCCGCGCCTGCATGTCCTGTTGCGCGGTGGCGAAACTGTCCTGCAGCATGGCGGCGATCTGTTCGTCGCTCAGGCCGTAGGCTGGCTTGACCTCGATGCGGGCCTCGACCCCCGAGCCTTGCTCGCGCGCGCTCACCGACAACAGGCCGTCGGCATCGACGGTGAAGGTGACCCGAATGCGTGCCGCGCCGGCCGCCATGGGGGGAATGCCGCGCAGCGTGAAGCGGGCCAGGCTGCGGCAGTCGGCCACCAGGTCGCGCTCGCCCTGCACCACGTGCAGGGCCAGCGCGGTCTGGCCGTCCTGGTAGGTGGTGAAGTCCTGCGCGCGGGCGGTGGGAATGGTGCTGTTGCGCGGCACGATGCGCTCGACCAGGCCACCCATGGTCTCGATGCCCAGCGACAGCGGGATCACATCAAGCAGCAGCAGGTCGCCAGCGCGGCTGTTGCCGGCCAGGGCGTTGGCCTGAATCGCGGCGCCCAGCGCCACCACCTCGTCGGGATTGAGGTTGACCAGCGGGTCGCGGCCAAAAAACTCGCCCACCGCGCGGCGCACGACCGGCATGCGCGTCGAGCCGCCGACCAGCACCACGCCCTGCACCTCGTCGCGGCGCACGCCGGCATCGCGCAACACCTTGCGCACCGCGCTCAGGGTTCGCGCCGTCAGCTCGGCGGTACAGGTTTCGAAGTCGGCGGCCGTCACCGTCTGCTCGATGGTCTGGCCACCCAGCGACACCTGGAATACGGCACTGTCGGCCCCGGACAGGGTTTCCTTGATCCGGCGCGCTTCCCTTTGCAGCACGGCCCTGGCCGATGCGTCGGGCACCGCATCGACGCCCTGCTGTCGCAGAACCCAGCCAGCCAGTGCCTGGTCGTAGTCGTCGCCGCCGAGAGCAGAATCGCCCCCGGTCGCCAGCACCTCGAACACGCCCTGCGTCAGACGCAGGATGGAAATATCGAAGGTGCCGCCGCCGAGGTCGTAGACCGCATAAATACCCTCGCTGCCATTGTCCAGGCCATAGGCGATGGCGGCGGCCGTGGGTTCATTGATCAGGCGCAACACGTTGATGCCCGCCAGTTGTGCGGCGTCCTTGGTGGCCTGGCGCTGGGCATCGTCAAAATAGGCCGGCACGGTGATCACGGCGCCGTACAGTTCATCATCAAAACTGTCTTCGGCGCGGAAACGCAAGGTGGCCAGGATCTCGGCACTGACCTCCATCGGCGTCTTGCGGCCTGCCACGGTGTCGATCACGGCCATGCCGCCGTCATCCAGCACACGGTAGGGCAGCTTGTCGACATCGACCACCTGGGCGCGCGACCGGCCCATCAGACGCTTGACGGAGCTGACCGTGTTGGCCGGATCGTCAACCTGCGCCGCCAGGGCTTCGTAGCCGATCTGGCGCCCCGCCCCGCCCTGTGCCGGATCGGTGTAGCGGACCACGCTGGGCAGGATCACCCGCCCCTGGGCGTCGGGCAGACATTCGGCCACACCATGGCGCACCGCCGCCACCAGCGAGTGGGTGGTCCCCAGGTCGATGCCCACGGCCACACGGCGCTGATGGGGGTCCAGCGACTGGCCGGGTTCGGAAATCTGCAGAAGTGCCATGGGTGAACAGATGGCCCGGTTCGGTCCGGGCAGATGGAAGCGATCGAAGGGGAAAGAATGGTCGGGCGTTATTGTCCCAGTTGATCGATGCGCTTTTCGATATCGCGGGAAAAACGCTCAACGAACATGAGGGCTCTGACCTGCCCGGCCAGACCGCCGAAATCGTGCTGCTCGTCGGCCAGGCAGCGCGCCTGCTCGATCATGCGTGCGCGAGCCCCGGCCACATCGTCGGCCATGTCCTCCAGCGCATCCAGGCTCGAGGCCTCCTCCAGTGCCTCGCGCCATTGCAACTGCTGCATCAGGAACGCTGGCGGCATGTGGGTGTTGCGCTCGGCATCGACCGGCACGCCATGCAGTTCGCACAGATAGGCCGCCCGCCGGATGGGGTCCTTCAGGCGCTGGTAGGCCTCATTGATGCGCACCGACCACTGCATGGCCTGGCGCTGCGTCCGCGCATCGCCGGCGACATGGCGGTCCGGATGCGCCTCGCGCTGCAGCGCCTTCCAGCGCTCGTCCAGTTGCGCGCGATCCAGCGCGAAGGCCGGAGCCAGACCGAAGATCTCGAAATCGTTGGATTGCAGGTTCACTCAGACGCGGAACGACTCGCCGCAGCCGCAGCGGTCACGTTCATTCGGATTGTTGAACCTGAATCCCTCGTTGAGGCCCTCGCGCACGAAATCGAGCTGCGTGCCGTCGATGTAGGCCAGGCTCTTGGGGTCCACCAGCACCTTGACACCGTTGTTTTCGAACACGACGTCCTCCGGCGCGATCTCGTCGGCGTACTCCAGCTTGTAGGCCAGTCCCGAACAGCCTGTGGTCTTGACGCCCAGGCGCACGCCAATGCCCTTGCCCCGTTTGGCGATGTAGCGGCTGACGTGCCGCGCCGCGGCCTCGGTAATGGTGACACCCATGCTTGTCATCTGCGGTCGGTCAGTTCGCGTGTTTCTGGCGGTAGTCCTGGACGGCGGCCTTGATGGCGTCCTCGGCCAGGATCGAGCAATGGATCTTGACCGGCGGCAGCGCCAGCTCTTCGGCAATCTCGCTGTTCTTGAGCGAGGCGGCCTCGTCCAGGGTCTTGCCCTTGACCCATTCGGTCACCAGCGACGACGAGGCAATGGCCGAGCCACAGCCATAGGTCTTGAAGCGTGCGTCCTCGATGACGCCCGTGGACGGGTTGACCTTGATCTGCAGCTTCATCACGTCGCCGCAGGCCGGGGCACCGACCATGCCGGTGCCCACCGTGTCATCGCCCTTGTCGAACGAACCGACGTTGCGGGGGTTTTCGTAGTGGTCGACCACTTTGTCAGAGTAAGCCATGGTTGTTCTCCTTCGTGTTCAGTGCGCAGCCCATTGGATCGTCGACAGATCGACGCCATCCTTGAACATTTCCCACAGCGGCGACAGCTCGCGCAGCTTGGCAACGTTTTCCCGGATGGTCTTGACCGCGTAGTCAATTTCTTCTTCGGTTGTCCAGCGACCGATGGTCATGCGCAGGCTGCTGTGGGCCAGCTCGTCGCTGCGGCCCAGGGCGCGCAGCACGTAGCTGGGCTCCAGGCTGGCCGAGGTGCAGGCCGAGCCGGACGACACCGCCAGTCCCTTGATGCCCATGATCAGCGACTCGCCCTCGACGTAGTTGAAGCTCATGTTCAGGTTGTGCGGCACGCGCTTCGTTTCGTGGCCGTTGACGAACACCTCTTCAATGCCCCGGAGACCCTCCAGCAGGCGGTCGTGCAGTGCCTGGATGCGGCTGTTTTCTTCGTGCATCTCGGCCTTGGCAATGCGATAGGCCTCGCCCATGCCCACAATCTGGTGCGTGGGCAGCGTGCCCGAGCGCATGCCGCGCTCGTGGCCACCGCCATGCATCTGCGCCTCGATGCGCACGCGCGGCTTGCGGCGCACGAACAGCGCGCCGATGCCCTTGGGCCCGTAGGTCTTGTGCGCGGTCAGGCTCATCAGATCCACCGGCAGCACCTGCAGGTCGATGTCCACACGGCCGGTGGCCTGCGCGGCATCGACGTGGAAAATCACGCCCTTTTCGCGGCAGATGGCGCCGATGGCCGCGATGTCCTGGATCACGCCGATCTCGTTGTTCACGAACATGACCGAGGCCAGGATGGTGTCGGGACGGATCGCGGCCTTGAAGGCCTCCAGATCGAGCAGGCCGTCGGGACCGACGTCCATGTAGGTGACATCGAAGCCGCGGCGCTCCAGCTCACGGCAGGTGTCGAGCACCGCCTTGTGTTCCGTCTTGACCGTGATGATGTGCTTGCCACGCGATTGATAGAACTGCGCCGCACCCTTGAGCGCCAGGTTGTTGGACTCGGTGGCGCCGCTGGTCCAGACGATCTCGCGCGGATCGGCATTGATCAGCGCGGCCACCTGGGCGCGCGCGTTCTCGACGGCCTTTTCCGCTTCCCAGCCCCAGGCATGGCTGCGGGAGGCCGGGTTGCCGAAATGCTCGCGCAGCCAGGGAATCATGGCATCCACCACCCGCGGATCGCAGGGGCTGGTGGCGCTGTAGTCCATGTAAATCGGAAAGTGCGGTGTGCTCATGGGAGATCAGCAGTTCGTGGGGCTAAATAGGGTTGTTGTTTTTTATCGGGCGGGCGACCGGCCGCACCGGCGCCAGCGGCCTGACGCCCGGCGCGCGGTCAGCGACCCGGCCAGCGCGCGGGACCGCCCTGTTTTACTTGGACAGCGCCACCCCACCCAGCGCAAATACCGAATTGGGGGCATTGACCCGGATCGGCTTGACCACCGGTGCGCTGGAGATGGCGCGTTTGATCATCGGCGCGTTCTCCACCACGACACCCTTGGCGATCTGCTCGTCCACCAGCGACTGAAGGGTCACCGAGTCGAGAAAGTCGACCATCCGGGTATTGAGCTGCGACCACAGCTCGTGGGTCATGCAGCGGCCGGCATCACCCAGGCAATTTTCCTTGCCACCACACTGGGTCGCGTCAATCGGCTCGTCCACCGACACGATGATGTCGGCCACCGTGATGTCGGCCGCCTTGCGTCCCAGCGAATAGCCGCCCCCCGGACCCCGGGTGGATTCGACCAGTTCGTGGCGGCGCAGCTTGCCGAACAACTGCTCCAGGTAGGACAGCGAAATCTGCTGGCGCTGGCTGATGGCGGCCAGCGTGACAGGACCGTTGCTCTGGCGCAGGGCCAGATCAATCATGGCGGTGACCGCGAAGCGGCCTTTGGTCGTGAGGCGCATCTCAAGCTCCTTTGCGTTGGCTTGACCTGTCGGGACACACCGGACACCCATGCCCGATCAGAGGCACTGAGGTTTTCCCGATGGTTTCCGACTGTTTCGGTCGAGTATACCATATTTCCGAGTAAATCTCTCGGCTAAGGTTCCCTCGACCCGCCCGTCAGGCGACGTGGTCTTCGCCCGGCGCCCCCAGCACACGCGCCTTGAGCTGGTGCAACTGGTCGCGCACCTGCGCCGCCTTCTCGAATTCGAGGTTGCGCGCGTGCTCCAGCATGAGCTTCTCCAGCCGCTTGATTTCACGCGCCAGGTCTTTTTCGCTCATGGCCTCGGCCTGCTCCCGGGCCGCCGCTTCCAGCGCGACACGGTCGGCTTCCTTGCCCGCCTTTTCGCTGTAGACGCCGTCGATCAGGTCCTTGATGCGCTTGACCACCCCCTTGGGCGTGATGCCATGTGCCTCGTTGTAGGCGATTTGCTTGGCGCGGCGCCGCTCGGTCTCGTCCATGGCGCGCCTCATGGAATCGGTGATGCGGTCGGCATACAGAATGGCTCGGCCATTGAGGTTGCGCGCCGCGCGGCCGATGGTCTGGATCAGGCTGCGCTCGGCACGCAGAAAGCCCTCCTTGTCGGCGTCGAGGATGGCCACCAGCGAGACCTCGGGAATGTCCAGGCCCTCGCGCAGCAGATTGATGCCGACCAGCACGTCGAACTGGCCCAGGCGCAGGTCGCGAATGATCTCCACACGCTCGACCGTGTCGACATCGCTGTGCAGGTAACGCACCTTGACGCCGTTCTCCGTCAGGTAGTCGGTGAGCTGCTCGGCCATGCGCTTGGTC
Source organism: Hydrogenophaga sp. (assembly GCF_028698005.1). Lineage (GTDB taxonomy): Bacteria > Pseudomonadota > Gammaproteobacteria > Burkholderiales > Burkholderiaceae_C > Hydrogenophaga. Next base: position 4,426 of record NZ_JAQVEJ010000031.1, on the reverse strand, counting down.
AGCGTGGTGATCAGCACACGCTCGCTCTTCTCGACGCGGATGCGGATCTCCTGCAGCACATCGTCCACCTGGTGGGTAGCCGGGCGCACCTCGACCACCGGATCGACCAGGCCGGTCGGGCGCACCACCTGTTCCACCACCTTGCTGGCATGACTCTTCTCGTAGTCAGCCGGCGTGGCCGAGACGAAAATGCACTGGCGCATGCGCTGCTCGAACTCGGCGAACTTCAGCGGCCGGTTGTCCAGCGCCGACGGCAGGCGAAACCCGTACTCCACCAGCGTGGTCTTGCGCTGGCGGTCGCCGTTGTACATGGCATTGAGCTGGCCGATCATCTGGTGGCTCTCGTCCAGGAACATGATCGCGTCGCGCGGCAGGTAGTCCGTGAGCGTGGGCGGCGGGTCGCCCGGCCTGGCACCGGACAGATGCCGCGTGTAGTTCTCGATCCCCTTGCAGTGGCCGACCTCGCTGAGCATCTCGATGTCGAAACGCGTGCGCTGCTCCAGCCGCTGCGCCTCGACCAGCTTGCCCATGCCCACCAGCTCCTTGAGCCGCTGCTCCAGTTCCTGCTTGATCGACTCCACGGCCGCCAGCGTCTTCTCGCGCGGCGTCACGTAATGGCTGGAGGGATAGACCGTGAAGCGCGGCACCTTCTGGCGGACGCGGCCGGTGAGCGGATCGAACAGCGACAGCGACTCGACCTCGTCGTCGAACAGCTCGATGCGCACCGCCAGCTCCGAGTGTTCGGCCGGGAACACGTCGATGGTGTCGCCACGCACGCGGAAGGTGCCGCGCGCGAAGTCCTGCTCGTTGCGCTGGTACTGCATGCGCACCAGTTGCGCAATCAGATCGCGCTGACCGATCTTGTCGCCATTGCGCATGATCAGCCGCATCTGCATGTAGTCCTCGGGCGTGCCGATGCCGTAGATGGCGCTGACGGTGGCCACGATGACGACATCGCGCCGTTCGAGCACGCTCTTGGTCGCCGACAGCCGCATCTGTTCGATGTGCTCGTTGATCGCGCTGTCCTTCTCGATGAACAGGTCGCGCTGCGGCACGTAGGCCTCGGGCTGGTAGTAGTCGTAGTAGCTGACGAAGTATTCGACCGCGTTCTTCGGGAAGAACTCGCGGAACTCGCTGTACAGCTGCGCCGCCAGCGTCTTGTTGGGCGCAAACACGATGGCCGGGCGCCCCAGGCGGGCGATCACATTGGCCATGGTGAAGGTCTTGCCCGAGCCGGTCACGCCCAGCAGGGTCTGGAACACCTCGCCGTCCTCGATGCCCTCGACCAGTTGCGCAATGGCCGTGGGCTGGTCGCCCGCGGGCGGGAACGGCTGATACAGCTCGAACGGAGAGCCCGGAAAGCGTACGAACTGGCCAGCCGGTGCGGCGTCGGTGAGGTCGGTGGTCACGGCGGGGTGTCGCAATGCGGTCAAAACGTTCAAGTTTACGGTGCGACCACGCCGGCGGATACCCGGTGCTTCGGGAAAACCCGCGCGAGCACTAAAATGAGAGGTTGTTCCCAGGACAGAACAACCCGCTCCTTCCTTTGTCCGCCCTCACCCCATCGCTCATCATGTCTTTGTTTTCCGCCGTCGAAATGGCCCCCCGCGACCCGATCCTGGGTCTGAACGAACAATTTGCTGTCGACCCCAACCCGAACAAGGTCAACCTCGGCGTCGGCGTGTACTTCGACGACAACGGCAAACTGCCGCTGCTGCAGTGCGTGCAGGTGGCTGAAAAGGCCCTGGTGGACCAGGCCAACGCGCGGGGTTACGTGCCCATCGACGGCATCGCCGCCTACGACAACGCGGTCAAGGCACTGGTCTTCGGCGCCGACTCCGACGTCGTCAAGTCGGGCCGCTTGGCCACCGTGCAGGCCATCGGCGGTACCGGCGGCCTGAAGATCGGCGCCGACTTTCTCAAGAAGATCAACCCCAATGCCAAGGTGCTGATCTCCGATCCGAGCTGGGAAAACCACCGGGCCATCTTCACCAATGCCGGCTTCGAGGTCGACAGCTACCGCTATTACGATGCCGCCAACCGCTCGATCGACTTCGAGGGCATGCTGGCCGATCTGAATGCCGCGGCGCCCGGCACCATCGTGTTGCTGCACGCCTGCTGCCACAACCCCACCGGCTATGACATCAGCGCCGAGCAGTGGGACAAGGTGATCGAGGTCGTCAAGGCCAGGGACCTGGTCGCCTTCCTGGACATGGCCTACCAGGGCTTTGGCCAGGGCATCGCCGAAGACGGCGCCGTGATCGGCAAGTTCGTCGACGCCGGACTGAACATCTTCGTGTCCACCTCCTTCTCCAAGAGCTTCAGCCTGTACGGCGAGCGCGTGGGCGCGCTGTCGGTGGTGGCATCGGACAAGGACGAAGCGGAGCGCGTGCTGTCGCAACTGAAGATCGTGATCCGCACCAACTATTCCAACCCGCCCACCCACGGTGGCGCCGTGGTGGCCTATGTGCTGAACAACCCCGAGCTGCGCGCCCTGTGGGAAAAGGAACTGGCCGAGATGCGCGTGCGCATCAAGGACATGCGCCAGAAGCTGGTGGACGGCCTGAAGGCCGCCGGCGTGAAGCAGGACATGAGCTTCATCACCACGCAGGTCGGCATGTTCAGCTACTCCGGCCTGAACAAGGACCAGATGGTGCGCCTGCGCAACGAGTTCGGCATCTACGGCACCGACACCGGCCGCATGTGCGTGGCTGCGCTCAACAGCAAGAACATCGACTACGTCTGCCAGGCCATCGCCAAGGTGGTGTAAGGCCTGCTGCCTGACGCAGGGAAACGGAGGCCGTCAGACTGCCTCCGTGGTGAAACCGGGGCTTCATCGATCACCCAGGCGACAGGTTTGTGAAAAAGTTGGTGAAATTTCAGCGTTTTCACTGCATCCAACTGGCTTGACAACTGCTATATTGTTGCACTGCAACATAATTCGGAAGATCGCCCCATGCTCTATCAGATCTACGAAACCCAGCGCTCGATCATCGAGCCCATCACCGACCTGGCGGCGGTAGCGGCCAAGCTGTACGCCAACCCTCTGTCGCCACTGGGCCAGGTGCCGATGGCACAGCGCGTATCGGCCAGTTTCGATCTGTTGCACCGATTGGGCAAGGACTACGAAAAACCGGAATTCGGTATCCGGACGGTCGATGTCGACGGTGTCGAGGTGGCCATCCACGAGCGCATCGAGATCGACAAGCCCTTTTGCGAGTTGCGCCGCTTCAAGCGTTTCTCGGACGATCTGCCGACGCTGGACAAGCTCAAGGGGCAACCCGTGGTGCTGCTCGTGGCGCCGCTCTCGGGCCACTACGCCACGCTGCTGCGCGACACCGTGCGCACCATGCTCAAGGACCACAAGGTCTACATCACCGACTGGAAAAACGCCCGCCTGGTGCCCTTGTCCGAGGGTGAATTCCACCTGGATGACTACGTCAACTACGTACAGGACTTCATCCGCTACCTGCAGCAGACTTACGGCAACTGCCACGTGATGAGCGTGTGCCAGCCCACGGTGCCGGTGCTCGCGGCGATCTCGCTGATGGCCTCGCGCGGCGAGACTGCGCCGCTGTCGATGATCATGATGGGCGGCCCGATCGACGCCAGCAAATCGCCCACCGCCGTGAACAACCTGGCCACGCAGCGCAGTCACGCCTGGTTCGAGAACAACGTCATCTACCGGGTGCCCCCCAAGTTCCCGGGTGCCGGCCGGCGCGTCTATCCCGGTTTCCTGCAGCATGCGGGCTTCGTGGCCATGAACCCCGACCGCCATGCCAGCAGCCACTACGACTATTTCCGTGACCTGATCAAGGGCGACATGTCCAGTGCCGAGAGCCACCGTGCGTTCTACGACGAGTACAACGCCGTGCTCGACATGGATGCCGACTACTACCTGGAGACCATCGAGACGGTCTTCCAGGAGTACAAGCTGGTCAAAGGCACCTGGGATGTGAAGAATCCGGAGGGCGAACTCGAGCGCGTGCGCCCGCAGGACATCCAGGGCAGCGCCCTGCTGACGATCGAGGGTGAGCTGGACGACATCTCCGGCTCGGGTCAGACCGCCGCAGCGCACGACCTGTGCGCCGCCGTTCCGTCCGGGAACCGCCGGCACTTCGAGGTGCCGGGCGCCGGGCACTATGGCATCTTCAGCGGCCGCCGCTGGCGCGAAATGGTCTATCCGGTGGTCAAGTCCTTCATCCAGGACTATCAGCCAGCCACAGGTAGTGCCACCACGGCACCGGCACGCAAGGGCGGTACGCGCCGCCGCAACAGCACGACCCCGGTCTGATCGGCGTGCTGCCTGCGGCAGCCGACTGCGCAGGCTATAGTCGGGGCATGGATGAGCTTGCACGCCGCATTGATGCTGCGCTGCCGCAGACGCAGTGCACGCGTTGCGGCTACCCCGATTGCGCGGCCTATG
>NZ_JAQVEJ010000173.1 GCF_028698005.1 Hydrogenophaga sp. | reverse complement strand
CACACGGTGCTCAGGCAGGTGGACTACGACTACCAGCGCATGCAGTACAACACGGTGGTCTCGGGCGCGATGAAGATGCTCAACGCGCTGGAGGACTTCAAGGCCGAGGCCGGTAGCGAGGCCGACCAGGCCGCGCTGGCCGAGGGCTTCGGCATCCTGCTGCGCGCGCTGTACCCGGCCACGCCGCACGTGACCCACGTGCTGTGGACCTCGCTCGGTTATGCCGCGCAGTATGGCGAACTGCTCGACGCGCCCTGGCCGAAGGTGGACGAGGCGGCGCTGCAGCGCGACGAGATCGAGCTGGTGCTGCAGATCAACGGCAAGCTGCGCGGCAGCGTGACGGTGCCCGCCGGCGCCGACAAGGCGGCCATCGAGGCGGCGGCGCTGGCCAGCGAGGCGTTCCAGAAACAGGCCCATGGCGCCACGCCGAAGAAGGTGGTGGTGGTGCCGGGCCGGCTGGTCAACGTGGTGGTATAAAAAGCCGGGTTCCCTACTTCTGCACAGGCGCTCTCATGGCACTTTCACGCGAATACTCCTCTTCCCGGCGCCAGTGGTTGCGCGCCGGCGCCGGCATGGCCGTTGCCCTGGGCACGGGGGCCCTGGCCGGTTGTGGGTTTGCGCTGCGCCAGGCGCCCAGCTTCGCCTTCACGTCGCTGCGCTTGGCCGGCAGCACGGGTTCGCCGGTGGCGCGGGCCCTGCTGCGGGAGCTGCCGGCGGCCGGCGTGCAGGTGGTGACGGCTGCCCGGGCACCCACGGATACGGCGGCGGCGCAGGTGGTGCTGACCATCATGGCCGACCAGCGCGAGCGTGTGGTGGTGGGGCAACTGGCCAACGGCCAGGTGCGCGAGCTGGAGCTGCGCTACCGTTTCCGCTTCCGGCTCGAGAACGCGGCCGGGCGCGTGCTGCTGGAGGAAGACGAAATCCTGCTCGAGCGCGACATTTCCTTCTCCGAAACGGCCGTGCTGGCCAAGACGGCCGAGGAATACGCGACGTTCAATGACATGCAGGGCGATGTGACCCAGCAGGTCATGCGTCGCCTGGCGTCCGTCAAAGCCATCTGATGCAGGTCGCGGCGGCGCAACTGGCCGCGCACCTGCAAAAAGGCCTGCGCAGCCTTTACACGGTGCATGGCGACGAAGCCCTGCTGGTGCAGGAGGCCTGCGACGCCATCCGCCAGGCGGCCCGGGCGCAAGGCTACACCGAGCGGACCGTGCACACCATGGCGGGCGCGCATGCCGACTGGGGTGCCGTGCTGGCCAGCGGCGGTTCAATGAGCCTGTTTGCCGATCGGCAGATCGTCGAGGTCCGCATCCCCGGGGGCAAGCCGGGCAAGGACGGCTCCCAGGCCCTGCAGCAACTGGCCGAGTCGGCCGAGGGCAATGACAGCGTGCTGACGCTGATTGTGCTGCCCAGGCTTGATGGCATGACCCTGAAAGGGGCCTGGTTTGGTGCGCTCGACGCCCGCGGGGTGACGGTCAAGATCGAGACGGTGGAGCGCCCGGCCCTGCCGGGCTGGATCGCCCAGCGCCTGCAGGCACAGGGGCAGCACGTGGCACCTGGCGAGGCCGGCCAGCGTTCACTCCAGTTTTTTGCCGACCGGGTGGAAGGCAACCTGCTGGCCGCGCATCAGGAGATCCAGAAGCTGGCGCTGCTGTACCCGGCGGGTGAACTGTCGTTCGAGCAGGTCGAGGGCGCGGTCCTCAACGTGGCGCGTTACACGCCATTCAAGCTGGCCGAGGCGGTGCTGGCCGGTCAGGTACGGCGCGCGCAGCGCATGCTCGACGGTCTGCAGGCCGAGGGCGAGGCGCCGGTGCTGGTGCACTGGGCGCTGGCCGAAGACATCCGCACGCTGCACCGCGTGCGCCTGGCGCTGGATGCGGGCAGTCCGCTGCCGATGGCGCTGCGCGCCAGCCGCGTCTGGGGCGTGCGCGAAAAGCTCATGGAGCGTGCGCTGCCGCTGCTGGGGGCGGCCACCCTGGGCAAGTGGCTGGACGATGCGCACACCGTGGATGGCATCGTCAAGGGTCTGAAGGCCGATGGCTGGCCGACCGATCCGTGGCAGGCCCTGCAGCAGCTGGCCATGCGCGTGGCGCAGACCCTGGCCGGCGGCGGGCGACAATAAAGGGGCGCCTTGTGCCGCCATGCCGTCCTCCCTGGCGGAGGGATGGCCGGTGGCTTTCGTTTCCGTCTTTGCCCGCCTGCCCATGCACCATCCGTTCCGCTCCTGGCTGCTCCCGCTCCTGTTCGTCGCCGCTCCGCTGGCCGCCGAGGAAATCGGCTCGGTCGACACGGTGTTCAAGTTCATCGGCCCCGACCACAAGATCGTGGTCGAAGCGTACGACGACCCGGGTGTCGAGGGGGTGACTTGTTACATTTCGCGCGCCAAGACCGGCGGGCTCAAGGGTGCCTTCGGGCTGGCCGAGGATCGGTCCGAGGCGTCCATCGCCTGCCGCCAGGTCGGCCCCATTGCCATCGCCAGGCCGATTCGTCTGCAGGAGGAGATCTTCAGCGAACGCACCAGCCTGGTCTTCAAGCGCCTGCGCATCGTGCGCATGGTGGATCCGCAGCGGCACTCGCTGGTGTACCTCACGTATTCCGACCGCCTGATCGAGGGCTCGCCGCAGAACTCGGTGGCGGTGGTGGCGGTGGACCGGACCGTGCCGATCCCCCTGCGCTGACCGACACCCCGGGGAAGGTGAGAAAATCCCCATCATGAACGCCACCCATACCCTCGAACTCATGAACACCCTGGGCCAGCAGGCCAAGGCGGCCTCGGCGCTGATGGCCAGGGCCGGGGCTGCCACCAAGGGGGGGGCGCTGCGCCGGCTGGCCATGTTGCTGCGCGAGCAGGTGGCGCCGCTGCAGGCCGAGAACGCCAAGGATCTGGAGCGGGCCCGTGCCAGCGGCCTGTCCGAGCCCATGGTCGACCGGCTCAGGCTGACGCCCAAGGTCATCGAGACCTGCGCCCAGGGTTGCGAGCAGTTGGCGGCGATGCCCGACATCATCGGTGAGCTCAGTGGCATGAAGCAGATGCCCAGCGGCATTCGTGTCGGCCAGATGCGGGTGCCCATCGGCGTGTTCGGCATGATCTACGAAAGCCGTCCCAATGTGACGATCGAGGCGGCCAGCCTGTCCATCAAGAGTGGCAACGCCTGCATCCTGCGCGGTGGCTCCGAGGCCATCGATTCCAACCGTGCCCTGGCGGCGCTGGTGCAGCGGGCGCTGCTCGAGTCCGGCCTGCCGGCCGATGCGGTGCAACTGGTGCCGACCACCGACCGCGAGGCGGTCGGCCAGCTCATCACCATGCCGCAGTATGTGGACGTGATCATTCCGCGCGGCGGCCGGGGGCTGATCGAGCGCATCAGCCGCGAGGCCAAGGTGCCGGTGATCAAGCACCTGGATGGCAACTGCCACACCTATGTCGACGACCCCTGCGACATCGCGATGGCCGTCAAGGTGGCGGACAACGCCAAGACGCAGAAATACAGTCCCTGCAACGCCACCGAGAGCCTGCTGGTGGCGCGTGGCGTGGCGGCCGACTTCCTGTCACGGATCGGCGCCGTCTATGCCGCCAAGGGTGTGGAGATGCGCGGCTGTCCCGAGGCACAGGCGCTGCTGGCCGGCGTGCCTGGCGCGAAGGTGGTCGCGGCGACCGAGCAGGACTGGAGCGAGGAGTACCTGGCGCCCGTCGTCAGCGTCAAGATCGTGGATGGCGTGGACGAGGCGATTGCCCACATCAACCGCTATTCCAGCCACCACACCGACGCCATCCTGACCACCGACCACGTGCATGCCCAGCGTTTCCTGCGCGAGGTCGATTCGGCCAGCGTGATGGTCAATGCGAGCACGCGCTTTGCCGATGGCTTCGAGTACGGGCTGGGCGCCGAAATCGGCATCAGCACCGACAAATTCCACGCCCGCGGCCCGGTGGGGGTGGAGGGTCTGACCTCGCTCAAGTACATCGTGCTGGGCGAGGGTGAGGTGCGAGGCTGACATGGTGCCCCACCTCGTCACGGCCCTGACCGGGCCCATCAATGAACTGGAACAGCGCATCCTGGAGTCCACGCCGGTCATCGAGCGCTGGTTCCGGCTGGAGTGGATGGAGCACACGCCGCCGTTCTACACCTCGGTGGACGTGCGCAACGCGGGCTTCAAGCTGGCACCGGTGGACACCAACCTGTTCCCGTCGCGCTGGAACCTGCTCTCGCCCGACATGATGCCGCTGGCGGTGCAGGCGGCCATGGCCGCGATCGAGAAGATCTGCCCCGAAGCCAAGCACCTGTTGCTGGTGCCTGACAACAACACCGACCCGTTCTACCTCGACAATCTGGCGCAGTTGCAGCGCATCTTCTTCCAGGCCGGCCTGAATGTGCGCCTGGGTTCGCTCTCGCCCGCGATCAAGAGCCCGCGCACCTTTGATCTGCCCGGTGGTGGCTCCATCACCCTGGAGCCGCTGGTGCGCAGCCGGCGCCGCCTGGGCCTCAAGCACTTCGATCCCTGCACCATCGTGCTCAACACCGACCTGAGCGCGGGTGCACCGGGCATTCTCGAGGACCTGCACGAGCAGTACCTGTTGCCGCCCCTGCATGCTGGCTGGGGCATCCGGCGCAAGAGCAACCACTTCAAGGCCTACGAAGAGGTGGCCAAGCGCTTCGGCAAGCTGCTGGGCATGGACCCCTGGCTGATCAACCCCCTGTTCACCCGCTGCGGGCAGGTCGATTTCAGCGAGGCGCAAGGCCTGGAGGGCCTGCGCAGCCACGTTGACGCGCTGCTGGGCAAAATCCGCCGCAAGTACAAGGAATACGGCATCAACGAAAAACCCTTCGTGGTGGTCAAGGCCGACCACGGTACCGGCGGCCTGGGCGTGCTCACCGTGCGCGACGCCAAGGACATCGACGCCATGAGCCCGGCGGTGCGCGAGCGCATGAGCACCGTGCAGGCCGGGCAGCCGGTGTCCGAGGTGATCATCCAGGAAGGGGTGCTGACGAACGAGCGCATCAACGCCGCCGTGGCCGAGCCGGTGGTCTACATGATGGATCGCTACGTGGTCGGGGGCTTTTACCGCGTGCACGCGCAGCGTGGCACCGACGAGAACCTCAACCTGCCCGGTGCCGGCTTCGTGCCGCTGGCCTTCGAGCAGAGCGCCATCCTGCCGCAGCCGGGCGCCAAACCGGGCGCCAGCGCGCCCAACCGCTTCTACATGTACGGCGTGATCGGCCGCCTGGCGATGCTGGCGGCCGCCTACGAACTCGAGGCGACCGATCCCGACGCCGAGGTTTACGAATAAGGCCGCCCGCGGCAGTGTCCGCGGCCTTGGCGGCACAATCGCGGGATGTCTTTTTTCCGTGACGTGAACCTGCCTGCCGCCACGGCGGGCTTCGTGGCCGTGCTCGTGGGTTTCACCAGCTCGGTGGCCATCGTGTTCCAGGCCGCGCAGGCCTTCGGCGCGACACCGGCCCAGATCACGTCGTGGATGTGGGCGCTGGGCCTGGGCATGGGCCTGTGCACGGCCATCCCCTCGCTGATCCTGCGCCAGCCGGTGATGGTGGCCTGGAGCACGCCCGGCGCCGCGGTGCTGGCGACGGCCGGGCTGGCGGGGGGCTTCGGCATGGGCGAGGCGGTGGGGGCCTTCATGGCCTGCGCGGTGCTGATCATCCTCTCGGGTGCGACCGGCTGGTTCGAGCGCATCATGAACCGCATCCCGATGGCCATCGCCTCGGCGCTGCTGGCCGGGGTGCTGGCGCGCTTCGGGCTGCAGGCCTTTGCCGCGGCGCAGACGGCACTGCCGCTGGTGCTGGTCATGCTGCTGGCCTACCTGCTCGGGCGGCGCATGGCGCCGCGCTATGCGGTGCCGCTGACGCTGGGCGCGGCGGTGGTGTACGTGCTGGCGCGCGGGCAGCTGCACACCGAGGCGCTCACGCTCGAATGGGCGCGCCCGGTGTTCACGGCG
>NZ_JAQVEJ010000172.1 GCF_028698005.1 Hydrogenophaga sp. | reverse complement strand
GGATCTCGCCGTCGGCGTGCTGCATGCCGGTCAGGCCCACCGGGGCGATGGCCACCGGCATGGTCACGGGCTGGCCCACCATGGTGGTGGCCGTGGTGCGGCCTTCCATGTTCACGGCCACGCGCTGACGCAGCTTGATTGTCTGGAAATCCTCTTCGTTGGAGCGGTAGGTCCCCTCCGTCCAGGAGCCCGAGTCGGCGTAGTCGTAGAACATGCGCGGCACGCGCCGCTGGGCGAGGACGCGCAGGTCTTCGATGTTGGTGATCACGGGCATGGGCAGGCTCCACAGGCGCAACAACAGGATGCCGCCGATGTTAGCGGAGCCCTGGGCTGGCTGGCCTGAAAGCCGCCCGGTGCCGTTTGAAATTTTCTGGTGGTCCGCGTGCTCAAACCGCGGGCGCAGGCGCCGCCACCGTGGCGTCGCGCTCGGCCGCGTCCAGCGGCTCGAGCCAGCCGAACTGCTGGTCCAGCACCGCCAGGGTGGCCTCGGAGGCATCGTTGCCGCGCGCCTGGCGGGCGCGGATGCGGCGGCGCAGCTCCTCGGGCGGCGCCTCGCAGGCCAGGATGTGGAACGGGCAGCCGATTCTGGCGGCCAGCTCGGCGAAGGCGGCGCGTTCGCTGCGCCGCAGGAAGGCCGCGTCCACGATCACCGACCAGCCGTCCTGCAGCAGGGTGCGGCTGCGCGACAGCAGTGCGCCGTAGGTGTCGCCGTGCGCCTGCGGCGTGTACAGGCCGCTGTTCAGGCCCGAGCCGCTGGCCTGCAGGGCCGATAGGCCGTGCAGGCGCTTGCGCTCGACGTCCGAGCGCAGGCGGATGGCGTGGCCGCTGGACTCGGCCTGCAGCCAGCGCGTGGAGGCCCAGGTCTTGCCGCTGCCCGACAGGCCATGGGTGATGACGAGCCGGGGGGCGGGGGGCTGCGCGATGTGGCGCGCCAGGGCCAGCGACTGTCCGATCTCCTCGTCCAGGCGCGCGCATGCGGCGGCGTCGTGCGTGGTCTGGGTGCGCCGGATGGCGGCCACCTTGGCGCGCACCAGCGCGCGATAGACGGCAAAGAAGGGCAGCACCGGCGGCGCCGTGGTGTCGCCGCTGGCGTCCAGCCAGGCGGACAGCAGCGCGCTGGCCAGTCCGGGCGCCCCCTGGCGACGCAGGTCCATCCACGTGAAGGCGATGTCGCTGGCGGTGTCGATCCAGCGCAGGGCGTCGTTGAACTCGATGGCGTCGAAGGCCACCACCTCGTCACCCAGCCTGACCAGGTTGGCCAGGTGCAGGTCGCCATGGCCCTCGCGCACGCGGCCTTCGGCGCGGCGCCGGGCCAGCCACCCGGCGAGCGCGGCAAAGCGTGTTTCGGTCCACTCGGCCAGCCAGGCCAGTTCGGTGGCGGCGTCGCCCGTCGGGTGGCGGTCCCGCAGTGGCGGGAAGTTGTCGCGTGCCCACGCCAGCACATCCGCCGGCCGGCCCCAGGGGCTGGCGGCGTCGGCCACTGCGGCGCGCGCCTGGAAGGCGGCCACGTGTTGCGCCAGCGCCTGCACGTCGTCCATGCCCAGCGCTCCTTGCGCGCACAGGTGGTCGAGCCGGCCGGCCTCGTCGAAGCGGCGCATCTGCACCGCGTACTCGATGGCGCCGGGGGCGTCCAGCGCGTCCAGCGGGCCCCAGCGGGGGTCGTGTGCGGGGCCCAGGATGGGCCGCACGCCCTGATAGAGGGCCGGGCCGTGGCGGGGGGCGAAGCGGCGGTTGACGCGGATCTCGGCCGCGCAGGCGGCACGGCGCAGGGCCAGCGTGCCGAAGTCCATGAAGGGCAGGCGCACCGGCTTCTTGATCTTCCAGGCATGGGTGTCACCCAGCAGCACCCAGGCGCCGTGGGTCTCGATCAGCCCAATGCGGGTGCAGGGTTCGGGGGCGCGGCGCGGATCGAGCAGGGCGGCTATCAGGGGCGGGACATCTTGCGGCATGCGGACACTGTATCGTTTCGGGCAGAGCAACCACAACGACGGAGACATCGGCCATGAATCTGGCTCACCTGCTGCAGCGCCGGGCACAGGAGCATCCCGACCGCGCGGCCATTTTCCACGGCACCGAGGCGGTGGCCACCTACGCCCAATGGGGGCAGCGCTCGGCGCGTCTGGCGGCACGAATGCGGCATGCCGGGCTCCAGCCGGGCGAGCGCGTGCTGCTGTTCATGCGCAACCATCCGCGCTATCTGGAACTGTTGCTGGGGGCGTGGTGGGCCGGACTGGTGGCGGTGCCCGTCAATGCCAAGCTGCATCTGCGCGAGGTGCAGTGGATTGCCGACAACTCGCAGGCGCGGCTGGCGTTCGTGACGCGCGACATCGTGCCCGATCTGTCGGCGCTCACGGGGCTGGGTGCCGTGATGGATGTGGACGGCGAGGCATGCGAAGCCTGGCTCAATGAGGGGGTGGCAATGGCCACGGTGGAGGAGCGTGCGGCGGACGACACCGCCTGGCTGTTCTACACCAGCGGGACCACGGGCCGGCCCAAGGGCGTGATGATCACGCATCGCAACCTCATGACCATGGGGATGGGGTACTTCAACGATGTCGATCACGTGGCTTCGGGCGATGCGATCGTGTATGCGGCGCCCATGTCGCACGGCGCGGGCCTGTACGCGATTGCGCACCTCATGGCCGGTGCACGGCACGTGGTGCCGCTCTCGGGCGGGTTCGACGCGGCCGAGCTGTTCGACCTGGGCCGCCAGTTGGGGCCGCTGTCGATGTTTGCCGCGCCGACCATTGTCAAACGCATCGTCGACGAAGCCCAGGCGCAGGGGCTGACGCCCGGGGACTGCGCGCGCAGTTTCAAGACCATCGTCTATGGCGGCGCCCCCATGTACGTGGCCGACATCCGGCGCGCGTTGCGCGTGATGGGTCCGCGCTTTGTGCAGATCTATGGTCAGGGAGAAAGTCCCATGACAGGCACCGTGCTCAGTCGCGTCCACCTGGCCGATGTCGCCCATCCGCGCCATGAACAGCGCATCGCCTCGGTGGGCGTGGCGCAGACGCCCGTGCGCATCCGCGTCGCAGGCCCTGATGGCCGGTCGCTGCCGCCGGGTGAGGTGGGCGAGGTGCTGATCCGGGGCGACAGCGTGATGGCCGGCTACTGGCGCAACCCGGAGGCCAGCGCGGCCGCCATCCGCGACGGCTGGCTGTGGACCGGTGACATGGGCGCACTGGACGCCGACGGCTTCCTCACCCTCAAGGACCGCAGCAAGGACCTCATCATCAGCGGCGGCAGCAACATCTACCCGCGCGAGGTCGAGGAGGTGCTGCTGGAAGCGCCGGGCGTGCACGAGGTGGCCGTGGTCGGCGCACCCGACCCCGAATGGGGCGAGATCGTGGTGGCGTTCGTCGTCCCCGAGCCCGGTGCCACGCCGGACGTGGCCGCGCTCGACGCCTTCTGCCTGGACCACATCGCACGCTTCAAGCGCCCCAAGCGCTATGTGGTGGTGGAGGCGCTGCCCAAGAACAACTACGGCAAGGTGCTCAAGACCGCGCTCAGGGCGCGTGTCTGACCAGCCCTAGCTGCAAGTCACGCTGCCGCAGCCGGTCATGGTGGCCGGCCGCACCCTGGACGGGTCGGCCAGGGTTTCGGTGCGCGAGTCGAAGCCGACTTCTTTCATGTGCAGGGCCAGGCCGGCGTCCATGCTGGCGGCGTGCTGCGGGAACCACTCGACCAGGGCCTCGGCCAGGCGGTTGATGATGTCGGTGTCGCCCTTTTCGTGGTGCTCGACCACGGCACGCATGGTCTCCAGGATGGTGGCGTGGTGGCTGGCGTGGCAGTTGTCGGGTGCGAAGCCGACGGCCACCATCCAGCGCTCTTCCTGCGCGAAGTGCTCGACGGTGTGGTCGATGAACTTCAGGTACAGGGGCAGTTGCTCGCTCTCGGGCAGGGCCAGCAGTTCGTTGAGCATCTGCACGAACTCCTCGTGCGTGTCGTCCATGCGGCCATCGCCGGTGCGCAGGTGCTCGGACCATGCGAGCCCCTGGGCGGCGGGGGTGGCGGTGGTGTCGGCGGCGGTTGCGGTGGTGTTCATGGCGTGCAACTGTAGGCCCGATCGGAGGCAGTTCCTTTGATAACGGTCAATTTTATCGGGCGCGGACCGACCACCGCCGCAGCCCGCTGGCCAGCACCAGCAGCGTGCAGGTGATCGCGATGGTGATCAGGCTCATGGCCATGCCCTGGCCGACCGAGCCCTGGTCGAACTGGCGCCAGATGAACAGCGAGACGGTTTGCATGCCGGTGGGCGTCAGCAGCAGCGAGGCCACCAGCTCGCGCGAGGCGATGGCGAACACCAGCAGCATGGCAGCACCCACGCTCGGGCCCAGCAGCGGCAGCACGATGCGGCGCAGCGTGGTCCAGAAGCCGGCGCCGTGCACGAAGGCGCTGGCTTCGAGATTGCGGCCGATCTGGCGCAGTGCCGCATGTGCATAGCGCGCCGGGTAGGGCAGCAGCAGGCAGGCGTAGGCCAGCAGCAGGATGAGCCAGGTGTCATAGGGCGTGAACGGCAGCCAGGGCTGGTTCCAGGCCAGGATCAGGCCGACCGCGACCACAATGCCCGGCATGGCGTTAGGCAGAATGGCCAGTGCGTCGAGCACGCCGGCCGAGCGCGAGGGCGCGCGCAGCACAGTGTAGGCCAGCAGGGCCCCGACAACGCCGGTGAGCAGCGCCGTGCCGGTGGCCAGCGCGAGACTGGTGGCCAGCGCCGACAGTGCGGCCGAGCCCTGGGCGAACAGGGCGTCGAAATGGCGCAGCGAGAGGTTGTCCCAGGCCAGGCCGCCCGAAAGTGTGCCGGTGAAGGCGGTGGCACCGATGGACAGCAGCGGCGCCAGTGTGGCCAGCACGGCGACGGAGCTGAACAGCAGCAGTGCCGGCGCCTGCCAGGGGCCGAGCGGCCGCGCGCCGCGCACCACCGGCTTGCCGGTCTGGGTTTCATAGTCGCGTCCGGCCGTCACCCAGCGCTGGGCGCCATAGGCCAGAAGAGCCAGTGTCATCAGGATGACCGACAGCACGGCGGCACCGGGCAGATCGATAGGCCAGTCGCTGAAGCGCTGCTCAATGCCGGTGACGAGCACGAAGAAGCCCACGTTCGAGGCCAGCACGGCGGGCGTGCCGTATTCCTCAATGGTGGCGGCGAACACCAGCAGCAGGCTGGCGGCCAGCGCGGGCAGGGCCAGCGGCAGCGTGACCCGCAGGAAGGCGTGCCATGGGCTGGCGCCGAAGATTTGTGCCACCTCGCCCAGGCGCGAGCCGCTGGCGGCCACTGCGCGCGAGACGGCGAAGTACACCACCGGGAACAGGTTGAGCGCCATCACCAGCACCACGCCCAGGAACGAAAACAGCGTGCCGCCCAGGTGCAGTCCGCTGAGCTGCTGCAGGAAGCCGGCGGGCTGCAGCAGCAGGATCCACCCCATGGCCGCGATGTAGGGGGGCACCATGAAGGGCACCAGGAAGGCCAGGTCCCACAGGCGCGCCAACGGCACGTCGAACAGGCCGCGCAGCACGCCCAGCGGGATGCCCAGCAGCGCGCTGGCCAGTACCACCGCCAGGCCCAGCTTGAGCGTGTTGCCGATCAGGCCCGGTATGGCCGGATCGCGCAGCGTGTCCTCCAGGTGGGTCAGCGGCCGCGCGAAAGAGCCCTGCGCGAGGTCGGGGAAGCTGGCCTGCAGGACGACGAACAGCAGGGGCACGACCACCAGCGCGGCGAGAGTGCCGATGCAGATGGTCAGCAGCGAGCGATGGGGCAACATCAATGGCGGATGAACAGCTCGGTGAAGCGCTCCAGCAGGGATTGGCGGCCCAGACGTTCCTGCGCGTCGGCCGGGGGCAGGGTCTTGAAGCTGTCCAGGGCCGGGCGGCGCGCGGCCACGTCGGAGCGTGCGGGAATCAGGAAGGTCTTGGCCACGGCGGTCTGGCCGGCGTCGGACAGCACGTAGTCGATGAACTTGCGCG
>NZ_JAQVEJ010000030.1 GCF_028698005.1 Hydrogenophaga sp. | reverse complement strand
CCTATCCCGGCCATTGACCGAGCCGCGTCAGGGGCACAGGAGCCCCCCGGGCGCAGCGAGAACCGGGGCAAGAAAGCCCCGGGGCAGCGAGGGTCCGGCTCCGCCGGCCCAAGCTGCCGTCCCCCCCTCCGGCGTCGCCAGGCGCCAGAGAGGGGGAAGCCGCGTCAGCGGCGCAGGGGGGTGCCCCTCTCTCAGTCTGCCTGCTTGCGCAGGAAGGCCGGGATCTCGAAGTCGTCCATGCCGCCCGAGGCCAGCGCATCGACCTTGGCCGCGGCCTGCGTGCGGTTGGTGCGCCACACGCTGGGCACGACCATGCTGTCGTAGTTCGTGCCCGCGCCCTGGGTGCCACCAGCGGCAGATGCCGGCGCGGTGAAAGGCACGTTGTCGGTACCGGTACGCAGCACCTGCAGCGGCGGCGCCGCGCGGCGGGCACCCTGGCGCGACAGGCCGGTGGCCACCACGGTGACGCGCATGGCGTCGCCCAGGCTGTCGTCGTAGGCAGCGCCGTAGATGACGTGCGCATCGGGGGCCGCGTAGGCCTTGATGGCGTTCATGGCCTCCTTCGACTCCTTGAGCTTGAGGCTGCCCTTGGACGCAGTGACCAGCACCAGCACGCCCTTGGCACCCGACAGGTCCACACCTTCCAGCAGCGGGCAGGCCACGGCCTGCTCGGCGGCGATGCGGGCGCGGTCGGGCCCTTCGGCGGTGGCGGTGCCCATCATGGCCTTGCCCGGCTCACCCATCACGGTGCGCACGTCCTCGAAGTCGACGTTGACGTTGCCGTACTCGTTGATGATCTCGGCGATACCGCCGACAGCGTTCTTGAGCACGTCGTTGGCGTGGGCAAAGGCCTCATCCTGCGTGATGTCGTCACCCAGCACCTCGAGCAGCTTCTCGTTGAGGACCACGATCAGCGAATCGACGTTGGCCTCCAGCTCGGTCAGGCCGCTATCGGCGTTCTGCATGCGGCGCCCGCCTTCCCAGTCAAAGGGTCGGGTCACGACGCCCACGGTCAGGATGCCCATGTCCTTGGCCACGCGCGCGATCACCGGTGCGGCGCCGGTGCCCGTGCCGCCGCCCATGCCGGCGGTGATGAACAGCATGTGCGCGCCCTGAATGGCTTCGCGGATGTTCGCCTCCGCCGCCTCGGCCGCCGCGCGCGCGATTTCGGGTTTGCTGCCCGCCCCCAGGCCCGTGGTTCCCAGCTGGATGGTCTTGTGGGCCGAGCTGCGGCTCAGTGCCTGGGCGTCGGTGTTGGCGCACACGAACTCGACGCCCTGCACACGGCGGGCGATCATGTGTTCGACGGCGTTGCCGCCGCCGCCACCGACACCGATCACCTTGATCTGCGTGCCCATGTTGAATTCTTCGACTTCGATCATTTCGATGCTCATGGTGGCCTCCTGGGTATGCGCCTTGGAGGGCGCGGTTGATTCAATGTTCAAGATAAAAAAGGGAAATCAGTGAAATCGGGGGACCGTCGTCGGGGAACGTCAGGCCACCGGTGGTCCGGTGCCGTCCCGACATCGATGCCTGGGACGGGTCCGCGGATGCCACCGCAGCCCGGTCAGAAAAGAGAACATGCCGGTCCGTTCCATCAGAACGTCCCCACGAACCAGTTTTTCATGCGCTCGAACACCCCCTGCATGGCGCTGGCCTTCTGTGCCACCTTGTGGCCGCGCACGCGCGCCAGGCGGGCTTCCTCGAGCAGGCCCATGACGGTGGCCGCACGCGGCTGGGCCACCATGTCGGACAGGGCGCTGGCGTAGTGCGGCGTGCCCCGGCGCACCGGCTTGAGGAAGATGTCCTCGCCCAGTTCGACCATGCCGGGCATCATGGCGCTGCCGCCGGTGAGCACGATGCCCGAGGACAGCACCTCCTCGTGGCCCGACTCGCGAACCACCTGCTGCACCAGCGAGAAGATCTCCTCCACGCGCGGCTCGATCACGCCCGACAGCGCCTGGCGGCTGAGCATGCGCGGACCGCGGTCACCCAGGCCGGGCACCTCGACCTGCTGGTCCGGATCGGCCAGCAACTGCTTGGCGCAGCCGCTGGCGACCTTGATGTCCTCGGCATCCTTTGTGGGCGTGCGCAGGGCCATGGCGATGTCGCTGGTGATCAGGTCGCCGGCGATCGGGATCACGGCCGTGTGGCGGATTGCGCCGCCGGCGAAGATGGCCACGTCGGTGGTGCCGGCGCCGATGTCCACCAGCGCCACGCCCAGCTCCTTCTCGTCTTCGGTGAGGATGGCCTGGCTGCTGGCCAGCGGGTTGAGCATGAGCTGGTCCACCTCCAGACCGCAGCGGCGCACGCACTTGATGATGTTCTCGGCCGCGCTCTGCGCACCGGTGACGATGTGCACCTTGGCTTCCAGCCGGATGCCACTCATGCCGATCGGCTCCTTGACCTCCTGGCCGTCGATCACGAACTCCTGCGGCTCGACCAGCAGCAGGCGCTGGTCGGTCGAGATGTTGATGGCCTTGGCGGTCTCGATCACGCGCGCCACATCGGCCGGCGAGACCTCGCGGTCCTTGATGGCCACCATGCCGCTGGAGTTGATACCGCGGATGTGGCTGCCGGTGATGCCGGTGTACACGCGCGCGATGCGGCAGTCGGCCATCAGCTCGGCCTCCTTGAGCGCCTGCTGGATGCTTTGCACCGTGGCATCGATGTTGACCACCACACCGCGCTTGAGCCCGTGGCTGTCCGAGATGCCCAGACCGGCGAGCTTGAGCTCGCCGCTGGCCTGCACCTCGGCCACCACCACCATGATTTTGGCGGTGCCGATGTCCAGTCCGACCACCAGGTCCTTGTATTCCTTGGCCATGTTCCTCGTCTCGTATCTCTAGCGTTGCGTGTTCTTGGTTGGCAGGGTTTCTTCCAGCGTGGTCACGCCGCGCACGCGCAGCGCATAACCATTCGCGTAGCGCAGGTCCACCGATTCGAGCGCGCCCGGGTAGTGCTGCGTCAACTGCCCCAGCGTGCGCGCAAAACGGTTCACCCGCTCCCGCAGTTCCTCCGTGGATCCGCGTCCCAGTTCGATCCGGGCGCCGTTGTCCAGCCCGGCGCGCCAGCTACCCCGCTCGTTGAGCTCCAGCGTCTGCACGCCCCTGCCCAACGGCCCGAAGGCCTCCTGCAGTTGCACGTAGGTGTCCCACACCAGCGGCGCCTGGTCATCCGGCCCCATCAGTTCGGGCAGACCTTCGCCGTCGTCGGGTGTGGCCTCGAACACCTCGCCCAGACGGCTGAGCAGGCGGTTCGAGCCCGACGGGCCCCACCAGGCGACCGCTTCGTGCTCCTGCAGGGTCACGCGCAGCCGGTTCGGAAACTCGCGCCGCACGACGGCATGACGCACCCAGGGCATCGACTCGAACATCTCGCGCACCCGCTGCAGGTCCAGCGCCAATGCGCCCGGCGCCAGCACCGATCGCATCTGCGAGGCCAGCTGCGCACGCAGGGTGACCGCGCTCTGGTGCGACACCTCGCCATCGACCGTCAGGCCCTTGACGGCCCACACCGGATGGCGCGCCAGCCACACGCCGGCCACCCCCAAACCGAGCACGACGAACACCGTGACCAGCGCCTGTGTGGCCAGGGTCATGATCCGGATGTCCAGGGGCAGCTCGGTGTCGGTCATCGTCAGACGGCGGCTTGCGCGCCCTCCGTGTTGTCCAGCGACGCGGCGGCGAGCACGCCCAGGCACAGGTCCTCGTAGGACAGACCCGTGGCCCGGGCCGACATCGGCACCAGCGAATGCCCGGTCATGCCGGGCGACGTGTTGATCTCCAGCAGCCAGGGCTTGCGCGACACGGCATCGATCATCACATCGGCGCGCGCCCAGCCGCGGCAGTCCAGCGCGCGATAGGCGGCGAGCGCCAGGGCCTGGATGGCCGCCTCCTCACCCTCGGGCAGGCCACAGGGCACGAGGTACTGTGTGTCGTCGGTGAAGTACTTGTTCTGGTAGTCGTAGTTGCCGTCGGGCGCCACGATGCGGATCACGGGCAGGGCGCGCGCATCGGCCCCGGTGCCCAGCACGGGACAGGTGACTTCGTCGCCCGCGATGAACTGCTCGCACATGACCATCGGGTCCTGTCCCGCGGCGAGCGCGTAGGCGGCCTCGCACTGATCGGCCGAGGTCACCTTGGTCAGGCCGATGGTGGAGCCCTCGCGCACCGGTTTGACGATCATCGGCGAGCCCAGCACCTCGAAGGCGGCGCGGGTTTCGGCCGGACTGCGCACCTGGCGCCAGGCCGGCGTCGGCAGGCCCTCGGCCAGCCAGATGCGCTTGGTCATGAGCTTGTCCATCGCCACGCTCGATGCCATCACGCCCGGCCCGGTGTAGGGGATGCCCAGCAGTTCCAGCGCGCCTTGCACCGTGCCGTCCTCGCCATAGCGACCGTGCAGCGCGATGAAGCAGCGCGCGAAGCCTTCGCGGCGCAGATCGTCCATCGGGCGTTCGGCCGGGTCGAAGGGGTGGGCATCCACCCCCTTGCTGCGCAGGGCCGCGAGCACGCCCTGCCCCGACATCAGCGACACCTCGCGCTCGGCCGAGCGACCACCCAGCAGGACGGCCACCTTGCCCAGCGATGCCGCGTCGATGCGGCCCATCTCTTTCACGTCGCCCATGTCCAACTGACCCTCAACTTCCTGTCGGTCCCGAGCGGGACAATTCGATGATCTGGCCGGCCACCGCGCCGATGGATCCGGCCCCCATGCACAGCACCACGTCGCCGTCACGGGCGTTGTCCAGCACCGCCTGCGGCATGGCGGCAATGTCGTCCACGAACACCGGCTCGACCTTGCCGGCCACGCGCAGCGCCCGTGCCAGCGAGCGCCCATCGGCCGCCACGATGGGCGCCTCGCCGGCCGCATACACCTCGGCCAGCAGCACCGCATCCGTGCTGCCGAGCACCTTGACGAAGTCCTCGAAGCAGTCGCGCGTGCGGGTGTAACGGTGCGGCTGGAAGGCCAGCACCAGGCGCCGTCCCGGGAAGGCGCCGCGCGCCGCGGCGATCGTGGCCGCCATTTCCACCGGGTGGTGTCCGTAGTCATCGACGATGGTGGCGTGCCCGCCCGAAGGCAGCGCGGCTTCGCCGTAGCGCTGAAAGCGCCGGCCCACACCCTTGAACTCCGCCAGTGCGCGCAGCACCGCGTCGTCCGGCACGCCCAGCTCCACCGCGATGCCGATGGCCGCCAGCGCGTTGAGCACGTTGTGTGTGCCAGGCAGGTTCAGCACCACGTCCAGATCGGGCAATTGCACGCCATTGCGGCGCTGCACACGGAAATGCATCTGGCCGTCGAGCGCCCGCACATCCAGCGCTCGGATCTGCGCGTCCTCCGACAGACCATAGCTGGTGATGGGGCGCCCGATCTGCGGAAGAATCTCGCGCACGGCAGGGTCGTCGATGCACACCACGGCCGCACCGTAGAACGGCATCTTGTGCAGGAAATCGACGAAGGCGGCCTTGAGCCTGCCGAAGTCATGGCCGTAGGTGTCCATGTGGTCGGCGTCGATGTTGGTCACCACCGACAACACCGGCAGCAGATTCAGGAACGAGGCATCGGACTCGTCGGCCTCGACCACGATGTACTCACCGCTGCCCAGGCGTGCATTGACACCGGCACTGTTCAGGCGCCCCCCGATCACGAAGGTCGGATCCAGGCGGGCGGCGGCGAGTACGCTGGCGACCAGGCTGGTGGTGGTGGTCTTGCCGTGCGTGCCGGCAATGGCGATGCCCTTTTTCATGCGCATCAGCTCGGCCAGCATCACGGCCCGCGGCACCACGGGAATCAGTTTCGCCCGTGCCGCCAGCACCTCGGGGTTGTCGTCCTTGACCGCTGTCGAGGTGACGATGGCATCGGCACCATCGATGAAGGCGGCGTCATGACCCTGGTGGATCCTGGCGCCCATGTCTTTCAGTCGCTGCGTGGCGGCGTTGACCCCGAGGTCGCTGCCCGAAACGGTGTAGCCCAGGTTGAGCAACACCTCGGCGATGCCGCTCATGCCGGCGCCGCCGACACCCACGAAATGAATGTGCCGGATTGCGTGCTTCATGACCGCGCCACTTTCATCTTGGCCAGTTCCTCGCAGGCCGCCACCACGGCGCCCACGGCTTCCGTCTTTGCCATTTCTCTGGCCCTCTGGGCCATCCCCATCAGTTGTGCCCGGTCCACGCTGCGCAGCGTCTGCGCCAGCGACTCGGGTGTGAATTCGGTCTGAGGTACCCGCCACGCGCCGCCGGCATCGACCAGGAAGCGCGCATTGACGGTCTGGTGATCGTCCACCGCCGCCGGGAAGGGCACGAACAGGGCCGCCGCGCCGACCGCGGCGATCTCGGTCACGGTGCTGGCACCGGCACGGCAGACGACCAGGTCGGCATCGGCGAAGGCCTGTGCGGTGTCCTCGATGAACGGCGTCAGCGTGGCCTCGACACCCGCGGCGGCGTAATTGGCACGCAACGCGTCGATCTGCTTCTCGCCGCTCTGGTGGGTCACCCGCGGACGCTCCCCCGGAGGCAGCAGCGCCAGCGCCCTGGGCACGGTGTCGTTGAGCGCCTTGGCGCCCAGGCTGCCGCCCACCACCAGCAGGCGCAGCGGGCCACTGCGCCCGGCGAAGCGTTCGGCCGGCGGCGGCTGGTGCAGGAAGGGCGCGCGCAGCGGATTGCCGACCCACTCGCCCTTGCGCATCACATCCGGGAAGGCGGTGAACACGCGATCGGCCACCCCGGCCAGCACCTTGTTCGCCATGCCGGCCACCGAGTTCTGCTCGTGCAGCACCAGGGGTTTGCCCAGCAGCGTGCCCATCATGCCACCCGGAAAGCTGATGTAGCCGCCCAGGCCGACCACCACGTCGGGGCGCACGCGGCGCACCACGCCCAGCGCCTGCCAGAAGGCGCGCAGCAGGCGCAGCGGCAGCAGCGCCAGCGTCAGCGCCCCCTTGCCACGCACACCGCCGAAATCGATGGTTTCCAGCGCGAAGCCGCGCGGCGGCACGAGGCGGCTTTCCATGCTGCCGGGTGCGCCCAGCCAGTGCACACGCCAGCCGCGCTCGCGCAGGGCCTCGGCCACGGCCAGACCCGGAAAGATGTGACCGCCGGTGCCGCCTGCCATCACCAGTGCGCAAGGGGTGTTCCGGTCGGTCATGGCCGCCCCCCTTTCATGAGCTGGCGATTCTCGTAGTCCACCCGCAGCACGATGGACAGTGCCACCAGATTCATCAGGATGGCCGAGCCGCCGTAGCTCATCAGCGGCAGGGTCAGGCCCTTGGTTGGCAGCGCACCGAGGTTCACGCCGATGTTGATGAAGGCCTGGAAGCCGATCCACAGGCCCACGCCCTGCGCCACCAGCCCCGAGAACACCTGGTCCAGCGCGATCGCCTGGCGACCGATGTGCATGATGCGGCGCGTCAGCCAGAAGAACATGGCCGTGATGATGAGCATGCCCACCAGGCCGAACTCCTCGCCGATGACGGCCAGCAGGAAGTCGGTGTGCGCCTCCGGCAGCCAGTGCAGTTTTTCGACGCTGCCGCCCAGGCCAACACCGAAGATCTCGCCGCGGCCAATGGCGATGAGCGCGTGCGACAGCTGGTAGCCCTTGCCCAGCGCGTGCTCCTCGCTGAACGGATCGAGGTAGGCGAAGATGCGCTCGCGCCGCCAGGGCGAGAGCCACACCATGGCAGCGAAGGCGAACACCAGGATGGCGGCGATGACGAAGAACATGCGCGCGTTCACGCCGCCCAGAAACAGGATGCCCATGGCGATCACGGCGATCACCATGAACGCGCCCATGTCCGGCTCGGCCAGCAGCAGCATGCCCACCACCCCCACGGCCACGGCCATGGGCAGCACCGCGCGAAAGAAGCGCTCCTTGACCTCCATCTTGCGCACCATGTAGTCGGACGCATAGAGCAGCACCGCCAGCTTGGCCAGCTCCGAGGGCTGGAAGTTGATGATGCCCAGCGAGAACCAGCGGCGTGCGCCGTTGACGCCCTTGCCCAGCGGCGGAATCAGCACCAGCACCAGCAACACCAGCGACAGCGCGAACAGCCAGGGAGCCATGCGCTCCCAGAACCGCATCGGAAACTGGAACACGGCCAGGGCGCACAGGAAGCCCATGGCCGCCGCCAGCCCGTGGCGCAACACGAAGTGGATCTGCGCGTAGTTGGCAAAGCGCGGGTTGTCGGGCAACGCGATCGAGGCCGAATACACCATCACCAGGCCCCAGGACACCAGCGCCACCACCACCCACAGCAGCGGCTGATCGAACCCCAGCTCGCTCACCGGCGCCTGCTGCATGCCCTGGTAGCGCCGGTTGGACAGGCGCACCGGCAGGGGCTCGCTGCCGCCCAGGCCAAGCATGGCCTTCAGGCGTTGCAGGGGAGGCAGGGCTGGCGATGCCATCACACCCCTCCCGCCAGCGACAGACCACGTTCGGCCGCCAGCTCGGCCACGGCGTCCACGAACACGCGGGCGCGGTGCACATAGCTGTCGAACATGTCGAGACTGGCACAGGCCGGCGACATCAGGACCGCATCGCCCGACTTGGCCTGCTGCGCGCACAAGCGCACGGCCTCGGGCAGGGTCGGCGCCTCCAGCAGGGTCAGCCCCGCCTGAGCGATCTGCCCGCGGATCAGCGGCGCATCCCGCCCGATCAGCACCACGGCGCGCGCGTGGCGCGCCAGCGGCGCGGCCAGTGGCTCGAAATTCTGCCCCTTGCCATCGCCGCCGAGGATCACGACCAGGCGGCGCTCGGCGCCCAGCCCCCGGATCGCGGCCAGCGTGGCCCCCACATTGGTGCCCTTGCTGTCGTCGAAGTACTCGACCTCGTCGATGATGCCCACCGGCTCGACCCGGTGCGGCTCGCCCCGGTACTCGCGCAGACCGTGCAGCATGGGCGCCAGCGTGGCACCGGTGGAGGTGGCCAGCGCCAGCGCCGCCAGCGCGTTGGCCGCGTTGTGGCGGCCGCGGATGCGCAACGCATCGGCGGGCATCAGACGCTGCAGCCAGATGTCCTCTTCGTCCTGCGCCGCACGGCCGCGTTGGCGCGTTTCGTCCACCGGCTGTGCCCGCACCAGCCAGTCCATGCCGTTGACCGATTCGATGCCCCAGTCGCCGGCCCGTGCGGGTGCATCCAGTCCGAAGCTGACCCATTCGCGCGCCGGCACCTGGCGGTTGCGACCGCGGATCTTGACGGTGACGAGACCGGGCTGCATCGCCATCACCTGCGGGTCGTCGCGGTTGAGCAGCATCCGTGCGCCGCTGCCGAACACCGCCTGCTTGGCCTGCGCATAGGCGTCCATCGAGCCATGCCAGTCCAGGTGGTCTTCGGTCACGTTCAGCACAGTGGCCGTCGTCGGGATGCGGTCCCAGGCCCCACCGGCCGTGCCGTCGAGCTGGAAACTGGAGAGTTCCAGCACCCAGACCTGGGGCAGATGCGGCGGGGGCGGCGGCTCGGGCGGCGGCGGTGCGATCGGCACCGGACCTTCTTCAGCCGGGTCCGTTTCGGCCACGTCGTCCGCCGCTTCCCCGGCCGGCGCATTCACCGGTGCCACGTTTTCCACACCGGTCCTCTCCGGTGTCGGCTCTTGTTCCTGCGCACGACGCGCCTCGTCCTCGGCCTGCATCTGGGCCTCGTGGTCGAGCGCCTGCGCCAGCACGTCCAGCAGCGCGGGGCCGATGTTGCCGGCCACCGCCACACGCCAGCCGGCGCGCTCCAGCAGCAGCCCGGTCAGCGAGGTCACCGTGGTCTTGCCGTTGGTGCCGGTCACGGCCAGCACCTTGGGCCGGTAGGGCAGCGTCTCGCGCCGCGACAGCTCGTCCAGCGCCTGCGCGAACAGGTCCAGCTCGCCGACCAGGGCGATGCCATGGGCCTGCGCATGCGCCATCGCGGGCGCGAGCTGCTGCGGCTGCAGGCCGGGACTGCGCGCAATCATGTGCCAGTCCGCGCGCGCCAGCAGGGCCTCGTCGAACGCGCAGCCGCACAGCAGGTCGGCTTGCGGGCAATCCGCCGCCAGGCGCTCGCGGTGCGGCGGACTCTCGCGCGTGTCGGCCACCACCACGCGCGCGCCCTGCCGGGTGCACCAGCGCGCCATCGCCAGGCCGGAGATGCCCAGGCCCAGGATGAGAACGGTTTGATCCTTCAGTGCGCTCATCGCAGTTTCAGGGTGGACAGGCCGATCAGGCACAGCAGCATGGTGATGATCCAGAAGCGCACGACCACCTGGGTCTCCTTCCAGCCCTTTTTCTCGAAGTGGTGGTGCAGCGGCGCCATCTGGAACAGGCGCCGGCCCTGGCCGTAACGGCGTTTCGTGTACTTGAACCAGCTGACCTGCAGCATCACCGACAAGGCCTCGACGACGAAGATGCCGCCCATCACGGCCAGCACGATCTCCTGGCGCACGATCACCGCGATGGTGCCGAGTGCACCGCCCAGCGCCAGCGCACCGACGTCCCCCATGAAGACCTGCGCCGGGTGCGTGTTGAACCACAGAAAGGCCAGGCCCGCGCCGGCCATGGCGGCACAGAAGATCAACAGCTCGCCCGCACCCGGGATGTAGGGCACGAGCAGGTAGCGCGCGAACACCGCGTTGCCGGTGACGTAGGCAAACACCCCCAGCGCCGAACCCACCATGACCACCGGCATGATCGCCAGGCCGTCCAGGCCGTCGGTCAGGTTGACCGCGTTGCTCGACCCGACGATGACCAGGTAGGTCATGACCACGAAACCGAACACGCCCAGCGGGTAGGCCACCTCCTTGAAGAAGGGCACCATGAAGCCGGCCTGCGGCGGCAGCGGCAACGTGAAGCCCGAGGCCACCCAGTCGAAGAACAGCGCCAGCACCTTCATGTTGCTGCTGCCGGACACGCTGAAGGCCAGGTAGAAGGCCGCGACCAGGCCGATAACCGACTGCCAGAGGTACTTCTCCCGCGAGCGCATGCCCTCCGGGTCCTTGCGCACGACCTTGCGCCAGTCGTCCACCCAGCCGATGGCGCCGAAGCCCAGCGTCACCAGCAGCACGATCCACACGAAGCGGTTGGACAGGTCGAACCACAGCAGCGTGGACAGCGCGATCGCGAACAGGATCAGCACACCGCCCATGGTCGGCGTACCCCCTTTGCTCAGGTGCGTCTGCATGGCGTATTCGCGGATCGGCTGGCCGATCTTGAGCGCGGCCAGGCGGCGGATCACGAAGGGTCCCGCCACCAGGCCGACGATCAGCGCCGTCAGCGCGGCCATGACGGCACGGAAGGTCAGGTACTGGAACACCCGCAGGAATCCGAACTCGGGGCCCAGCCCCTGGAGCCACTGGGTCAGGCTAAGCAGCATGTGGGTTCACCTCTTCCTGTTCCTGACCTGCCTGCAGGGCCTTGACCACCCGCTCCATGCGCATGAAGCGCGATCCCTTGACCAGCACGCTGGCCGGTCCCTGCGCCAGAGCCGCCTGCTGCGCCACATGGGCGGCCAGCGCCTCGACGTCCTCCCAGTGTGCGGGCGCGTCCTCGCCCGCAGCCTGCAGCGCCACCACGGCCTGGCGCATCCAGTCGCCCGCGCAGACGATGTCGTCGATGCCACGGGCGCGCGCGTGGCGCAGCACCTCGAGGTGGAAGGCCAGCCCCTGGTCGCCGACCTCGCCCATGTCGCCGAGCGCCAGCAGGCGCGGCCCGGGCAAGCCGGCCAGCACCTCGATCGCCGCGATCACCGAGTCCGGATTGGCGTTGTAGGTGTCGTCCACCAGCGTGACATCCCGTCCGCCCAGCCGCAGTGTCATGGCACGCGAGCGCCCGCCAACGGGTTCGAACGCCGCCAGACCGCGCGCGACCATGTCCGCAGAGATGCCGGCCGCCAGGGTGCAGGCCGCCGCCGCCATCGCATTGCGCAGGTTGTGGCGTCCCGCGATGCGCAGCGCACCGGCCTGTTCGCCCGTGGCGCAGCGCCAGCGCATCTGCCAGGCCCCCGCTCCCCAGCGCGCGTCAACCAGATGCACATCGGCAGAGGTGTCGGTGTCGCTGAATGTCAGCACGCGGTGCGCGCCGGCCAGCTCGCGCCAGATCGGCGTGTGCGCCGGATCGTCGCTCGGGAAGACCGCCGTACCACCGTCCCGCAGCGCCGCAAAGACCGCGCCGTTCTCGCGCGCCACGGCCTCGACCGTGGCCATGAATTCCTGGTGCTCGCGCTGCGCGTTGTTGACCAGTGCCACCGTGGGCTGCGCCATCGCCGCCAGGCTGGCGATCTCGCCCGGGTGGTTCATGCCCAGCTCGACCACCGAATAGCGATGCGCGCCGCGCAGTTGCAGCAGCGTCAGCGGCACGCCGATGTCGTTGTTGAGGTTGCCCCGCGTGGCGTGCGCCGCGTCACCGGCCGCGCAATGCAGGATCGAGGCGATCATCTGCGTCACCGTCGTCTTGCCGTTGCTGCCCGTCACCGCGATCAGGGGCAGCGAGAACTGCTCGCGCCACAGGCGCGCCAGCTCGCCCAGCGCCCGACGGCTGTCCGGCACCTCGACCCCGGCCATGCCCGCTTCGGCCAGGCCATGCTCGGCCAGCGCGGCCACCGCGCCCGCGGCCCTGGCCTGCGCCAGGAAGCTGTGGGCGTCGAAACGCTCGCCGCGCAACGCCACGAACAGATCGCCCGGCTGCAGACTGCGGGTGTCGGTGTGCACGCGCTCAATGGTGACTCCGGGCCGCCCTACCGGCCGGGCGCCATCCAGGCGGATGAGCAGATCAGCCAGGCCCTTCATGTCGTCTGTCCTTTCGCGACCCGGCGCGCCTGCAACGCCCGGGCAGCTTCTTCGAGATCCGAGAAATGGCGCCGCTCGCCCCGGATCTCCTGATAGTCCTCGTGCCCCTTGCCGGCCAACAGCACCACATCGCGGTCGCCGGCCGACTGCACGGTGCGTGCGATCGCCTCGGCACGGTCGGCTTCGACCAGCACCGTTTGCGGCCGGCTCAGGCCCGCCCGCATCTGCGCCAGGATCGCCAGCGGGTCCTCGCTGCGCGGGTTGTCGCTGGTGAGCACCACACCGTCGGCCTCGCGCTCGGCCACGGCCGCCATCAGCGGCCGTTTGCCCGGATCGCGATCGCCGCCGCAGCCCACCAGCACGGTGAGCGCGCCGCCGCGCGCACGCGCCAGCGGCCGCACCGCCTGCAGCACCTTCTCCAGTGCGTCGGGGGTATGGGCATAGTCCACCAGCACCAGCGGCCCATCGGCGCCCTCGCCCGCACGCTGCAGGCGGCCCGGCACCGGCGTGAGCCGGGGCAGTGCCGCCACCGCGTCGGCCAGGGGCACGCCCAGTGCCCGCGCTGCGGCCAGCACGCCCAGCAGGTTGGACACGTTGTAGCGGCCGACCAGCGGCAGCGACACCGGCAGACTCTGCCGTTCACCGCCCTGGGCATCGCGTTCGGTCAGACGCAGGCGAACACCGTCGTGCGTCACCGCCAGATCGGCCGCGACCAGACGGGCGTCGCCGTCCACCGACACGGTCCACAGGTCGAGCCCGCCACGCTGCGCCAGCCGGGCGGCCAGCTCGACACCCTTGGGGTCGTCGATGTTGACCACGGCAGCGGCCAGCCCGGGCCAGTCGAACAGGGCCGACTTGGCCTCCCAGTAAGCCGCCATCGTGCCGTGGTAGTCCAGATGGTCCTGCGTGAAGTTGGTGAACACGCCGACGCGGATGCACGTGGCATTGAGCCGCGCCTCGGCCATGCCGATCGACGACGCTTCCATCGCGCAGGCGGTCAGCCCCTCGTCCACCATGCCGCGCAGGCTGCGTTGCAGCAGGACCGGGTCGGGCGTGGTCAGGCCGGTACTGGCCAGCGTGCCCCGGTCCTCGCCGGCCAGGGGCGGACGACCGATGCCCAGCGTGCCCACCAGTCCGCAGGAACGACCCACGGCCGTGAGCAGTTGCGCCATCCACCAGGATGAGGACGTCTTGCCGTTGGTGCCCGTGAACGCCACCACGTCCAGTGCGGCGCTCGGCTCGCCGTAGAACGCACTGGCAATGCCACCCGAGAGGGTCTTGAGCGAAGGCACCGCCAGCACACGCTCGTCGGTGAATCCGAAGGCCGCAGCACCGTCCTGTTCCACCAGAACGGCACCGGCCCCGGCGGCCAGGGCCGCCGGCACAAAGCGACGGCCATCGGTGGCCGCCCCGGGCCAGGCCACGAAACCGTCGCCGGCCTGCACCCGCCGGCTGTCGCACGAGAGGTCGCCGCGCACGCGCGTGCGCAGCCAGGCGGCGATCTCGGCGGGTTGGTGCAGGCGCTGTCGCATCAGAACGGCTCCTCGACCACATCGGCCACGATCTGCGGCTGGACCGTCATGTCAGGCTGCACACCCATGATGCGCAGCGTCTGCTGTACCGTTTCGCTGAACACCGGCGCGGCCACCAGGCCACCGTAGAACTGTCCGTTGGACGGTTCGTCGATCATCACGGCCACGACCACGCGCGGCTGCTCCAGCGGCGCCATGCCGACGAAGAAGCCACGGTACTTGCCAGCAGCGTAGCCCTTGCCGGCCTGTACGCGCGCGGTGCCGCTCTTGCCCCCGACCGAGTAGCCCATGGTCTGTGCCCGCGTGCCCGTGCCGCCCGGCCCGGTGGCCATGCCCAGCATCTTGCGCACGGCGCGGGCCGTTTGCGGGCTGAACACCTGGATACCGTCGGTCGGACCATCGGCCTTGAACAGGGTCACCGGCACGTACTGGCCATCGCGCGCGAAAATGGTATAGGCCTGCGCCAGCTGGAACAGCGATGCCGACAGGCCGTAGCCATAGCTCATGGTGGCCTGCTCGACGGGGCGCCAGGTCTTGTAGGGCCGCAGGCGCCCATTCACCGCACCCGGAAACGGCAGTTGCGGCTTGTGCCCGAAGCCAGCCTGGGCAAACACCTCCCACATTTCGCGCGGGTGCATCTGCATCGCCAGCTTGACGGTACCGACGTTGCTCGACTTCTGGATCACCTCCTCGACCGTCAGCGCGTCCCGCGGATGGGTGTCGGAGATCGTCCAGCCGCCCATGCTGATGCGGCCAGGTGCGGTGTGAACGACCGTGGTCGGCTTGACGATGCCTTTTTCCAGCGCCAGCGCAATGGTGAAGGGCTTCATCGACGAGCCTGGCTCGAAGCTGTCGGTCAGGGCGCGGTTGCGCAGTTGCTCGCCGCTGAGGTTCTTGCGGTTGTTCGGGTCGTAGCTCGGGTAGTTGGCCAGCGCCAGCACCTCGCCGGTCTGCACGTCCAGCACCACGGCGCTGCCCGCCTTGGCCTTGTGTGCCAGCACCGCATCGCGCAGCTTCTGGTAGGTGAAGTACTGCACCTTGGCGTCGATCGACAGCTGCAGGTCGGGGCCATCCACCGGCGGCACGACATCGCGCACATCCTCGACCACGCGGCCCAGGCGATCCTTGATCACCCGGCGCGAGCCGTTCTTGCCAGCCAGTTGCTGGTTGAACGCCAGCTCGACGCCCTCCTGCCCCCGGTCCTCGACGTTGGTGAAGCCCACCACGTGGGCCGCCGCCTCGCCCTCGGGATACAGGCGCTTGTACGCGCGCGTCTGGTGGATGCCCTTGACACCCAGCGCCGCGACCTGTCTGGCCACCGACTCGTCAACCTGGCGCTGGATCCAGACGAAGGTCTTTTCACGGTCGGACACGCGCTTGCGCAGGTCGCCTTCCTTCATCCCCAGGAGCTTGGCGACGTCGCGCAGCTTCGGGTCCGGGGGCTGGTCCATGTCGCTCGGGTCGGCCCAGACGCTTTGCGCCACCACGCTGGAGGCCAGCAGCATGCCGTTGCGGTCGAAGATGCGGCCGCGGTTGGCGGGCAACTCGATCGTGCGCCCGTAGCGCACCTCGCCCTGCTTCTGGAAGAAGGCGTTGCCGAACACCTGCACGTAGGCCGCCCGGCCCGCCAGGCCGACGAAGGCCATGGCCAGACCCGCCACGATGAGCTTGCTGCGCCAGACCGGCGTCTTGCTCGCCAGCAGCGGGCTGGCACCATAGTTGATGCTGCGGCCGACGGAGGGCTTGCGACTCATGGACGTCCTTCCTGCGCGGTGGGCGGCGCGCCGTCATGGACGTAATGGGTGATGCCGGGCGTCACCGCGCGCATCTTCAGGCGCCGCGTGGCGATCAGTTGCACGCGCGCCGCCGCGGCCTGCGCGCGTTTCTTCACCACCAGTTGCTCGTGGTCGGCCGCCAGCCGCGTGGTCTGCGAGCGCGCCTTGTCCACCGCCGCATACAGGCGCCGCGATTCGTACTGCGTGTGCACCAGATAGAAGGCACTGACCAGCACGGCCATCAGCAGCATGAGGTTGAGCCTGATCATGACAACGCCCCCACTGGCACGTCGGTGCGGGTGGCGACCCGCATGACGGCGCTGCGCGCGCGCGGATTGCCCTGCACCTCGGCGGCCGAGGGCATGACGCGATGCACCTCGCGCAGGCGCACCGGTTTCGGCTCGGCAAAAGGCACGCGGCGGTCCACCTCGGCACGGGCATGCCCGGTCATGAACCGCTTGACCATGCGGTCCTCGAGCGAGTGGAAGCTGATCACCACCAGCCGGCCCCCGGGACGCAGCACCCGCAGGCTCGCCTCTAGGGCCTCCTGCAGCTCTTCAAGTTCGGCATTGATGAAAATCCGAAGAGCCTGAAATGTGCGCGTTGCAGGGTCCTTGCCCGGCTCGCGGGTTTTGACCGCGCCAGCCACGACTTCGGCCAGCTCGGCGGTGGTTCGAACCGGGCCCCGTTCCTGTCGGCGACGATCAATCGCCTTTGCAACCGATTGAGCAAACCGTTCTTCGCCATATTCACGGATGACCTCCGTCAAAGTGGAAACATCGACGGTTTCAAGCCATTGGGCCACGCTCTGGCCGCGCGTGGTGTCCATGCGCATGTCCAGAGGACCGTCGTTGCGAAAAGAAAAACCCCGTGCGGGGTCGTCGATCTGGGGAGAGCTGACACCAAGATCCATCAGGATCCCGTCGGCACTGCCGCCCCCCAGTTCTCCCAGGTGCCGGAACCCCTCGTGCCGCACCGTCACACGGGCATCCGAGCGGGCCAGCTGCTGCGCCGCCTCGATGGCCTGAGGGTCCTTGTCGAACACCGTCAGGCGACCGGCCGGCGACAGCCGGGAAAGGATGCGGCGCGAATGGCCACCGCGACCGAAGGTCGCATCCACATAGTGCCCGTCCGCACGGATGGCCAGTGCATCGACAGCCTCCTCCAGCAGCACGGTCTGGTGTGTCCAGGTCTCTTCCACGGCGGCCCTCAGAAGGAAAAGTCCTTGAACACATCGGGCATCTCGCCCTTGAGCGTCTCCGCCTCCTGGGCGGCGTACGCCTGCGCATCCCACAACTCCAGGTACGAGCCCATGCCCAGCAGGATCGCGTCCTTGGCCAGGCCGGCGGCCGCGCGCAGCTCGGGCGAGATCAGCACACGCCCGGTGCCATCCATCTCGACGTCCATCGCGTTGCCCAGGAACAGGCGCTTCCAGCCGTGCGCACTCACCGGCAGCGCGGCAATGCGCACGCGGAACTGCTCCCATTCGCGGCGGGGGAAAATCATGAGACACCCGTGCGGGTGCTTGGTGATGGTCAGCCGGCCCTCATCCTCGCCCAGGGCGTCGCGAAGCCGGGTCGGCACGGACAGCCGCCCCTTGGCGTCGAGATGGAGAGAGGTTGCACCTTGGAACACGGATCGGCCTTAAAAAGACACTTTTCACCACTTAATTGCACTTTCTACCACTGTAGCAGGAAAACGAAGTGCCGCAAGCGGGCTGGCGGTTTCTTTTCACAATGAAATCAACCACTTAGCGCCGACTCCGCATACCAGGAAAAGAAAAACTGAAGCAAAAGCAAGCACTTACAAAACTCAGTGCATGTATCGCTTCAAAACACCCAGGTGAACCCGTCTTTGTAACCAGCCGATAACCGGTAAGGCATTCCGTGCGCAAACGCACAGGCCGCGCCTCCTGCGGGGGAGTGCGCGGCCTGCTCGGACGGATCGCCGAGGGTGGTCAGAGGATGTAGCGCGAGAGGTCCTCGTTGTGGCTGAGTTCGCCCAGGCGCCCATCCACATAGGCGGCGTCGATCACCACCGTCTGCCCTTCCATGCGGGCGGCACCAAAGCTGACCTCGTCCAGCAGGCGCTCCATCACCGTGGCCAGCCGGCGTGCGCCGATGTTCTCGGTACGCTCGTTGACGTCGCAGGCGATCTGCGCCAGACGGCGGATGCCCTCGGGTGTGAACTCGAGCGTGACACCCTCGGTGGCCAGCAGGGCCTGGTACTGCTTGACCAGGCTGGCGTGGGTGCTGGTCAGGATGGCCTCGAAGTCATCGACCGACAGCGACTGCAACTCGACCCGGATCGGAAAGCGCCCCTGCAACTCCGGAATCAGGTCGCTGGGGCGGCTCAGGTGGAAGGCGCCCGAGGCAATGAACAGGATGTGATCGGTCTTGACCATGCCGTACTTGGTGGACACGGTGGTGCCCTCGACCAGCGGCAACAGGTCACGCTGCACACCCTGTCGCGACACCTCGGCACCACCGCCCTCGTTGCGCGAAGCCACCTTGTCGATCTCGTCGACGAAAACGATGCCGTTCTGCTCGGTGATCTGCAACGCGCGGGTCTTGATGTCGTCCTCATTGACCAGCTTGCCCGCCTCCTCGTCGATCAGTTGCAGCATGGCCTCGCGGATCTTGAGCTTGCGCTTTTTCTTGCGCTCGTGCCCCAACTGGCTGAACATGCCGCGCAACTGCTCGGCCATCTCTTCCATGCCGGCGGGCCCCATGATCTCCATCTGCGGGCGCGGCTCGGCCAGGTCGATTTCGATTTCGTGGTCGTCCAGCAGGCCTTCGCGCAACTTTTTGCGAAAGGCCTGGCGTGCTGCGCTGTCAGGCGCCGGCTGCGGCTCGCCACCCACGCCGCGTGGCGGCGGCACCAGCACATCGAGAATGCGCTCCTCGGCAGCATCCTCGGCACGCATGCGCTGCTTGCGCATGTCGGCCTCACGGGTTTGCTTGACCGCGATCTCGACCAGATCGCGGATGATGCTGTCCACGTCCTTGCCGACGTAGCCGACCTCGGTGAACTTGGTCGCCTCCACCTTGATGAACGGTGCGTCGGCCAGGCGCGCCAGCCGGCGTGCGATCTCGGTCTTGCCCACGCCGGTGGGGCCGATCATCAGGATGTTCTTGGGCGTGATCTCGGGCCTCAGTTTCTCGTCGACCTGCTGGCGGCGCCAGCGGTTGCGCAGCGCGATGGCCACGGCGCGCTTGGCGCCATCCTGGCCGATGATGAAACGGTCGAGTTCGGAGACGATCTCCTGGGGGGTCATCGATGACATGCGGCCCCCACACTCGTCACGTCGTGTACGTCACGCCCCCCCGAGGAGGCACGAGCTTGCCCGGGATGCCCCTGCACTGCGCTCATGGCTTCACTCCCTCCAATGTTTCAATCGTGTGGCTCATGTTGGTGTAGATGCACAGCTCGCCCGCCACCTTGAGCGCTTCGCGGACCACGTCCTCGGCGCTGAGCTGGGTATGGTCGATCAGCGCCTTGGCGGCCGACTGGGCGTACGCACCACCCGAGCCGATGGCGACGATGCCGTGCTCGGGTTCGAGCACGTCCCCATTGCCGGTGATGATCAGGCTGGCACTGTGATCGGCCACGGCCAGCATGGCTTCGAGCCGGCGCAGCACGCGGTCGGTGCGCCAGTCCCTGGTCAGTTCGACCGCCGCGCGCGTCAGGTGTCCCTGGTGCTTTTCCAGCTTGGCTTCGAAGCGCTCGAACAGGGTGAAGGCATCGGCCGTGGCGCCGGCGAAACCGGCCAGGACCTTGCCATGGTAGAGCTTGCGCACCTTGCGGGCCGTGCCCTTGACGACGATGTTGCCCAGGGTGACCTGGCCATCGCCGCCAATGGCGACCTGCACACCTTCAGGCGTCTGCCGGCGCACGCAGACGATGGTGGTTCCGTGAAAAGATTCCATAAGGGCTCGCAGATGGGGGCGGCCCGGGAAATCTCAAGCCGCCGTTGGTCAGTCGTTGCGCAGCACCACCTTGGCGTACTCGGTGATGCCGATGACGTGGAAAAAGGCCGATACCAGCCGGTGCACATCCACGAACTGCACCATGCGCCCCCCGGCGTGGTGGGCCGAAACCCAGTTGAGCAGGGTGCCGGCCGCCGAGAAGTCGACCCGGATCAGGTTGCGGCAGGAGATGATCATCACGTCCGCCCCCTTGAGCCTGGTTTCCAGCTGGTCCAGGATATCCTGGGGATCACCCCGGATCTCGCCCGACAGCTCCACCAGCCCCAGGTGGTTGAAACCGGACGCGGCCAGCTCCGACGCCGGCTCTCCCGGGTCGCCCGAAGGCATCGGTTCCAGTTGCGATTCACCCAGTACCGAGGAAGCCCCTTCGCTGTCGGCCGCGGACACGGCATCGTAGCGGCAGACCGGTTTTTCCCAGCCTGGCGGCGACATCTCGTACGTGACGCAGTAGTCCAGGGCCGCGAGCTCGAAATCGTCGGGCAGGTTCATCACGCGCAACGCCGCCAGGCGCAGCATCCACCACGACTGATCGACGTCGCGCTGACCGGACGGTGTCAGGGTTTTGAGCACCTCGCGCAAACGCGCCGCCCCGGTAAAGCGCAGAGCAACGTTCTGGTTGCCCCAGGTCTCAAACAGATTCGACAGGAGCGGCACCGCGTTGGCGTCGATCGACACCAGCGGCGACCAGTCGAGTACCCAGGGCTGGGGCGCGCGCAGCAGGACGTTCTGCAACGTCCCTGCAGCGTGAGCATCGAGTTCGGCATCGCAGACCCAGATGGCACGCGTCGAGGCCGCCGCTGGCGTCGGCGGCCGGCCGCCGAGTTTTTCCACGGCCGCCGGCATGTCGACCCATTGCGGTGCCGAGCGGCCGAAACGGTTCACGAAATCGACGGCACGACTCTCGAAGGGAGCCAACTGCCCCGTGGCACGGTACAGGTCAAACAGCGCCAGCCAGTCGTCGATGACATCGATGCGAGAGCCGCCTTCGCCGACGGCCGCCAACATGCCTTGCTCAGCACCGGCATCATCGCCGTTGGCAAAGCGGATGGCAGCCTCCTCGACTTCGGGATCCTGCGCCACCTCCTGCACATCGAGCGAGTAGAAATGCGAGGCCAGAAACGCGGGCGCCTCTCCCCCGGGTGACCGCGGCGCCATGAGGCCGGTGCGCTGCGCCTGCTGCGAGGAGTTCGCCCCCCCCGCTGGAGACAGCGAGACCGATGCCGGCACCTTGTCCAGGATCTCGGTCTCCTGGCGGGCCAGCGGCGCCTGGCGCGTCGCATAGGCCGCGTCAGGCGCCCTGGGCAAGACGGGCACATCCATCAGCTCGGTCGGCTGGTCTGCCACCGGCGCAAGATCCAGAGGTGAGCCCTCGGTCTCGATGTCCTGCGCCTTGCGACGGCGTGTCTCCGTGTCGGCCGCCTGGGCCTCACGCCCGGGCAGCGGCAGCGACGACGAACGGGTGATGCGACCCGAGGCCGAGTCCGAGCCCTTGGTTTTCCACCACTGCATGGACATCTGGGCCTCGATCTCGTCGATCTTCTTGAGCGTCATGGCCCGATCGTCCGGCTTGGACGGCATGGAGCTCTGGAAGAAGGAGGGACGCAGACCCGGACTGTCGGCACCGACCATCTCGCGGCTGCGGATCTTGCGCAGCATGTCGAACTCGCGCTTGCGCACGAAATCGTTTCGTCGCTTGCGCTCGATCATCTCCTTGAGCGCCGCCTTGCTGTACTCGCTGTCCCGGTCGCCCGATCGGGTATCGAGATCGGTCCAACTCGTGGCCGGATGGCGCACGAACTTGGCCACCTTGGACAGGAACCCGCCGCTGGAATCGCCCTTGGCCACGTCAGGCCACCTCAATCGCCGAACATTTTCTGCTTGAGCTCACGCCGCTGCTGCGCCTCCAGCGACAGACTGGCGGTCGGGCGTGCCATCAGGCGGCCCACACCGATGGGCTCACCGGTTTCCTCGCAATAGCCGTAGTCGCCCGAATCGATGCGGGCAATGGCCTGCTCGATTTTCTTGAGCAGTTTGCGTTCGCGATCCCGGGTGCGCAGCTCCAGCGCATGTTCCTCTTCGATCGTCGCGCGATCGGCCGGATCGGGCACCACCACCGTATCTTCGCGCAGGTGTTCGGTGGTTTCACCGGCGTTCGCCAGCATGTCGGCCTTGAGCTGCTGCAACTTGAGCTTGAAAAACGCCAGTTGCACGTCGTTCATGTACTCGCTGTCGGGCATGGCCAGCACATCCTGATCGGTCAACTGATCGACAGGCAGGCTCTTCCAATTGTTGGCCCGCTTGGGGTCTTTCTGGACGGTCATGGTCACGGGGGAACTCTTTACTCGTTCGTTGATATGGGTAAACGTGGCCTTGGGCGCATCCGGTGCCAACGTGATGCTGGCAACAGGCGCCTCGGCAACCGGCGTTGGACTGGCCTTGGATCGCATTTTGACCCTTCCTCCCCCGGCAAGGGAAGTGGCGGGCCGGGCCGGTGTCACGGGCGGCTTGACTTTGGCCGCGCGGGCCGGCGTCTTCGCAACCGGCTCGGCGGCGACCGGCGCGGCCTTTCTGGCGGCAGCCGTCTGCGTGGCGACCGGTGTCGTCCTGGCTTTGGCCGCGGATTTGGCCGCTGGCTTTGCCACCGCGCTGACCACAGGCTTGACCGCCGGTTTGACGGTCGTCCGGTCGGGTGCCTTCGCAGGCGTCGCCCGGTTTTTTGTGGTCTTGCTGGCCTGAGCTTTCACAACGGAACTCCTCTCAGATCCTGACTGTGCGCGGATGTCGGCGGGCTGCTGCCCGGAGAACCCGAACCGCCTGCCCGGCCGTCCCGGGACCGCATCCCGGGCCGGCGTCCTTGCCGTTATACCCGCTTTGCCCACCGCCGCCCCGGCAGCCGCAGCAACGCGGCCCGGGTGACGCTCGTTGCCGGGCGGTCATGGCGCCCGGTTTGGGCCGCGATTGTAGCGATGTCGTGCCCACACCGGCCAATTCATCGGCGACGGAAAACCCCAGTCGTTGGAGAAGTGAGACAAACGGCACGGCTACGTCCATTGCATGGATCGGTCGTCAGCCGGCCGTTCTCCCCGCCCTCTCAGGCCAGGGACTGATCCAGCCCCTGCTCCAGTATGTCGCGCGGCAGGTCGATACCGATGAACACCATTTTGCTCACGCGCGGCTCGCCGTCGGCCCAGGCCGGCCCCAGGTCGCTGCCCATGAGCTGATGCACGCCCTGAAAGATGACCTTGCGCTCGGTCCCTTGCATGTTCAGCACGCCCTTGTAGCGCAGCATGCGCGGGCCATAGACCTGCACGATGGCGCCCAGGAAGTCTTCCAGTTTGGCCGGATCGAACGGACGCTCGGCCCGGTACACGAAGCTCTTCACATCGTCATCGTGGTGATGGTGGTGCCCGTGGGCGTGGCCATGCTGATGCGACGGATGGTCACAGTGCTCACCATGCTCGTGGTCGTGGTCGTGGTGATCGTGGTCATCGGCCTGCAGGAAATCCGGGTCGATGTCGAGTTTGACGTTGAGATTGAAACCCCGCAGGTCGAACACCTCCGCGAGCGACACTTCCCCGAAATGGACCGAGCGGATGGGCGCGCGCGGGTTCATGTGCTTGAGGCGGTGTGTGAGCGCATCCAGCTCCTCGGATCCGACCAGGTCGGCCTTGCTGATGAAGATCTGGTCGGCAAAGCCCACCTGGCGGCGCGCCTCCTGGCGATCATTGAGTTGCTGGGCGGCATGCTTGGCATCCACCAGCGTCACCACGGCGTCCAGCAGGTACTGCTCGGCCACCTCGTCGTCCATGAAGAACGTCTGCGCCACCGGGCCGGGGTCGGCCAGGCCGGTCGTCTCGATGACCACGCGCTCGAAGTCCAGTTCGCCCTTGCGCTTTTTCTGCGCCAGATCGGTGAGCGTGGCCCGCAGGTCGTCGCGGATGGTGCAACAGACACAGCCGTTGCTCATCTGGATGATGTTCTCGTTCGTGTCGGCGACCAGGATGTCGTTGTCGATATTCTCTTCGCCAAACTCGTTTTCCACGACGGCAATTTTCTGGCCATGCGCCTCGGTGAGCACGCGCTTGAGCAGCGTGGTCTTGCCCGAGCCGAGAAAGCCGGTGAGGATGGTGGCGGGAATCAGGGCCATGGCAGTCTTTCCAAACCTAAACCTTAAAGCAAGAACCCCGCCCACCGTGGACGGGGTTGACCGTCTCCAGTGTAGCGGGGCTGTCAAGTGCTGCCGCGACCGTGCCGTACGGCGGCCGGTCAGGGTCTCAGATACACATAGCCTTCCCTGGCCTGCAGACGGGCCACCTCGGCCACGCCCGAGGGCACAACCTTGGCTTCCATCACCAGTTGGCTGGCATCGATCTTGCGCGACACCAGGGTGTTGTTGCAGGCGTAGAACTCGACACCACGGGCAGCCAACTCGCCAATACCACCGGCAAACGGCTGCTCCATCTGGTTGGTGGCGCCTTCGAGCAGGAAGTCGATGCCCAGGCCGTGCGCGACCACCACAATCTTGGCCTTGGGGTCGGCGTTGAGATGGTTGCGGATATTGTTGATGGCGCGCGAGGCCTGGGGAACGCCCTCGCTCATGTGATAGACCACCTTGATGACGTCCTCGTCGGCAGCCAGCGCCTGCGAGGAGGACAGCGCCAGAAAGGCGGACAACAACAGGGCCTTGCAGGCCAGCAGGAAACGGGGCACGTTCAATCTCCAGAAAGTAAATGCTGATGCAATGATTTTCCCAATGCTGCCGACGGGCCAGCGGGTTAACCCCGATCCGGCTTGCGCCCGGCGCGGGGGTGGGCCGCATCGTACACGCGTGCCAGATGCTGGTAGTCCAGCCGGGTATAGACCTGCGTGGTGCCGATGCTGGCATGACCGAGCAGCTCCTGCACGGCCCGCAGGTCGCCGCTGGACTGCAACACATGGCTGGCAAACGAGTGGCGCAGCATGTGCGGGTGCACCGGTGTCGCCAGTCCGGACCGGGCCGAGCGCTGACGCAAGCGCCATCGGATGTGTTGCGGTGTCAGGCGCCCGCCCTGCGGGTTGATGAACAGTGCCGGAACCGCACCTGCCCAGGCCGCACGCGCCTGCAACCAGGTACCCAGCGCCGCCAGCGCCTGCGCGCCGATGGGCACGCTGCGCCGCTTGCCGCCCTTGCCCAGCACGTGCACCACGCCGTCGTCGAGGTCAGGCCACCCCCGGGCGGCGGCGCTGGCCGCCACGTCGAGCCCGACCAGCTCGCCGATGCGCAGGCCACAACCATAGAGCAGTTCGACGATGCAGGCATCGCGCGCCTCGCGCACCGGATCCTCGTCGGCATCGGTGTACGCCGCCAGGGCTACCGCATCGTCCACATCCAGCGCCTTGGGCAGCGGCCGCCCCGCTTTGGGCGCACGCACACCGGACACCGGGTTGCTGCCCACCTGGCCCTCCCGGCCCAGCCAGACGTAGAAACCACGCCAACCCGACAGGACCAGCGCGATCCCCTTGGGCGAGCGGCCCGCCGCGTGCATGCCAGCCACGCCCTGACGAATGACGTGGCTGCCGACGTCGCGCAGACCCACACCGTGGGCAGCGGCCAACTCCAGCAGCCGTTGCAGGGCGGCCCGATACAGGGTCAGACTGCGGTCGGCCAGCCGCTTTTCGACGCGGGCATGCGTCAGATAGGCCTGGACAAGGTTTGCATCATCGATCGGGTGATGTGCCATTTCCATGCCCCATGACGCCGGCGGTGTGTCAGCCCCCTGGCAGCAGGCGCGACAGCGCGGCACCGCTCAGCTCGCCGATGCGCTCCAGGAAGTCGGTGCCCATGTCGGCCACGAAACGACCCGGATCGTCGGAGGCGAGCACCAGCAAGCCGAAGACATCGCCGCCCGACGGTGATCGCAGCGGAATCAGCGCCAGCGATGCCGCCGCTTGCGGCTGCACCAGCCACTGCGCCGCCTCCAGCCCGGGGTTGGCGCCACAGTACGGCTTGGCCAGCGAACCGGCAAACGTGCGGGCGTCGTCGGAGGCACCGCTGGCGTAGGGCTGCCCGGCATACTCGGGCGACAGATCCCACAACCGGATCGCCACCTGCGGCACCTGAAGCTCGGTGGAGATCTCGCGCACGACCACGTCGGGCAGGTCGCGGGGATCGCGCGTCAGCAGCAGTTGCCGGGTCCAGCGCTGCAGACGATCGGCAATCACGGTGTTCTCGCCACCGTGGCGGATCATTTCGGCGGCGCGCAACTCCAGACCGCGGATCTTTTCCCGCAGCATCTCGGCCTGGCGCTCCTGCAGGCTCACGGCCCGGTGACCGTGCGGGCTGGTCAGTTGCACGGCCGCCAGCAGGTCGGCGTGGCGTTCGAAGAAATCCGGCGTGTTGACCAGATAGTTGGCGATGTCGTCTTCGGTGATGGGGGGAATGCTGGGCTGGGACATGTCGGGTGTCGGCTCGTTCGGTCTGTCAGAGGGAAAGAGGTCGTCAGGTCAGGTCGGGGATGTCGATCTCGCCTTCAAAGACGGTGGTCGCGGGACCGGTCATCTTGACGGGCGCATCGGGC
>NZ_JAQVEJ010000171.1 GCF_028698005.1 Hydrogenophaga sp. | reverse complement strand
TCGCGCTCCACCGTGGCGTAGGCGGCCATGGCGGCCCACGACAGCAGGCTGGCCGTCAGCAACACCAGGGTCATCTCCAGCATCGACAGGCCATGCTGGCTGATCAATCCCCGCCACACACCCTGCCTCGTCATGGCTTGCCTCCGGTGGCGGGATGGCCTCCCATCTGGGTGGCGGCATACGACTGCACGATCTTCGAGGTGTCGAGCGTCCGCTGACCGATCGCGCGCAATTCGGCCAGGATGGCTTGCTGCCTCTCCACGTCCTGCGGCTTGCGGCTCTGCGCGATCCGGCCGAACTCGGCGCTCAGCGCCTCCGAACGCTCCGCCTGCGTGAGCAGATCCTGTATGGCCCGGAAATAGACCGGATCGATCATGCCTGCCCCCAGGCGCTCCACGTCCGCCATGGCCTGCCGGGCGTCCTCGATGGTGGCCGACGGCCCCTTGGCCTGCAGTTGCGCCAGCCGGGCACTCATCTGGGCGCGTCGCTGGCGCCGCTCTTCACGCGAGAGGGCAGTTGTTGAGCCGGCGTTCACGCCCGGGCCCACCTGGCCACCGCCCTCGACGCCCGTCACCGCCGCGCCCGGCGGCAACACCCAGGGCGGCTGCACCGCATCACCCCGTGCGCCCACCCCGGGCGC
The DNA here is from genome assembly GCF_028698005.1 of Hydrogenophaga sp. Classification (GTDB taxonomy): domain Bacteria; phylum Pseudomonadota; class Gammaproteobacteria; order Burkholderiales; family Burkholderiaceae_C; genus Hydrogenophaga. The sequence goes on along the minus strand of NZ_JAQVEJ010000171.1, from coordinate 5,425 downwards.
ACCGGCCTCGGCCGGCGCGCCTGGAGGGAGCCGGCCGGCACTGCCCGCCGGTGACGTCCGGTCGGTGCCCGCCGGCACGGCCGCCACCTGCGCACCGGAAGGGCTGTCGCGCAATGGCGATTCCGACAGGCTCAGCCAATAGCCGCCCAGGCCTGCGAGCACCAGCAGACCCAGACCGGCACCGATCCACACACCCTTGTTCATCTGCGCTCCACCGGCGCCTGGCGTGCCCCGGCTGCCCGGTCGGTGGCCGCTTTCGGCGCCGGACGCTGATCGCCGGCCACCGCCACGCGCACGCGCAAACCATCACCACGGATGAAGGTGACCTCTTCGACCTGGATGGATTCAACCCTCAGGCCCCCCTCCACGGTATCGCCCACATGCACCAGCCGTCCATCGACCACGGCCTTGCCCTCGGTGCCGGTCTCCAGCACCACCGTCACACGGGGCTGGTGCACCGGGGCCGCGGCAGGTTTGCCCACCGGTTTCGCGGCCGGTGCCGGTGCCGCGGTCTGGGCAAGCAGCTCCTGCGGCAGTCCCGCGCCGGCGCGGCTGCGGGACGCGGGATCATGGGCTTCCGTCAGGGCCTGCAAGGCGGTCTTCAGATCGGCCTGGTCGTGCCATTGTTCCGCGGTCGGCGGTGTCACCGGGGCCGGCAGGCCCATTCCCGGGCGGCCCGGCTGGCCGGCCCGCTGCGACAAGGACACTGCAGCCAGCGTGACAACGGCGACCGCCAGGGCGCTGAGGATCAGGGCAAGGTATCTCATGACTTATCCGATATGTCGGGAACATTCATCCCGGGCCGCTGGTCAACGACCCCCGGCAGGGGCGGCCCGGAAGTGGTAGGCGAACGCGCCGGGAGCACTGTCCCCGGGCGCCGTCGATTCGGCCTGCCACCCTGCGGTGCGCAATGCGGCCAGGAAATGGCTCAGCGCCTGCGACGAACCGTCCGCCACCACGCCGTCAACCCTGAAGCGCGCAGGCTCCGGTGCCATGCCCTTGCTCAACTGCACGCGCTGAATCCGTATCTGGGTACCGGCCGCCTGCCGCACCGTGGCGAGCATGCGCACCGGGTCGTGCACCATCGCAAAACCCATCTGACGCGCAAAAGCCAGCTCCGGCGCTTCCGCCTCGGCCTGGCGCTCCTCCTGCGCCGCGCCAACGCGGTGGCGCAACTCTTCCACCTCGTTCTGCAACGCTGCCACGGTCGATCGCTCGGCGTCCACCGTGCGGTCGGCAAAGAAAGCGAACACCCCCAGCCCGGCGGCCACCACGGCCACCATGGCCGCCATGGGCAACACATGCCTTTCACTGAACCAGGCCAGCCGCTGCAGCGCCGGCACGGCCCAGGCACGCGTCGGCAGCGCCGCCACCAGGGCGGGCAAGGCCGACGCCAGCACGGACGACGCCTGCGCCGCATCGTCGAAGGACGCGTGCGGCAACAGACGTGCCTGCGCCACACCCGTCTCGGCCAGACCATCCAGCAGGGCCTGCTCCTGCACCGGATCGCCCGGATGCACCATGGCCCACGCGCACGCGTCCACACGGCCCTTCCAGCCATCGGCCTTGAGCTGTGTCAGTGCCACCTTCAGCGGCATCACGAAGTCCGACGGATCGGTGCCCAGTGCCACCGCCGCCGCATAGTGCATGCGCCCCTCATGCTGGCCGAAGACGTGCAACTGCGAGCCCGACCGGAAAACCCGGATCTCCCCGTCCGGGCACTTCGTGGCCAACAGGCCGGCCAGCGGGATGAACAGACAGTGGTCACGCTGGCGGGCCATCCATGACTGGAACTCCTGCCATTGCGGCAATGGCACGGCCGTGTACAAGGTCTGGTTGCTGTCGGTGTGGCCCATCTGCTTGTGGATGAACACCTGCACCGCACCGTCGATCAGCCCCTCAGCACGCACCACCTTCTCGATCTGGGCCGCGGCATAGGCCGCCTTGCCCTTGCAGTACTGGACGCCCACCTGCGCGTCCGCGAAGTCCGCCACCACATACGCCGGCGCCTGCAGCGTCGGCCAGGGCTGGATCTCGGACACCTTCCCCTGGGCCAGTTGAAACCAGCCTCGCGACGAAACGAAAATGATCTGCTCGGAGGTCATGGGGCCTCAAAGGGAAAGTACACCTCGCCCACCATCTCCAGGCTGAAGCCGCGGTCTTCGGGCAACGGTGGCGTGAAAAGCCCCGCCTGAGGCGATGTCACCGCCAGGTCGAAACGATCGGCGGCAAACCACTGGCGCCCCTGCGGACCGAGCTGCTGACGCAGCAAGGTCTCGGCATCCTGGCGACTGATCAGCGCCGGGGAACGCTGCACCCGGCGGCTGGTCCAGCGCCCGGGATCGATGCCCAGGCGTGCTGCCATGGCTTTGACCTCCTGCGCCTGGCGGGCATAGGTTTCGCGTTGCTCGATCAGGGGCAACTGGCTCTGCAACTGCGTTTTCTCGGCGCGCAACCACTCACCCTGCGCACGCATCTGGTTGAGCCGCGACATGCCCTGCATGGCGGCCCAGCAGGTCAGCGCCAGCAGCAGCGTCGATACCGCCAGCACGGCCAAGCGCCCACGCCGAGATATCGCCATCACTGCTCCATGACCCAGTGCGCCGTCAGCAAGGTGACACGGTCCTCGTCATACTGACGACCCCGCGCCGTGGCACCGCTGGGGTTGTTGGCGCCGATGGCCGTGGTGTCGTTGCTGCTGTGGTGGTTGCCATAGATGTTGCTGGCGATCGTGTTGTTGGCCTCCCACGCCGTGCCCGGTGCATTGGCGTCGTTCGCCTGGGTGTGCGGCGCACGACCCTGGATGCGGAAGCGGCCCTCGCGGGAGTCGGGCTTGCCATCGATCACCTGGTCGAGGTAACGCGCCAGATCAGGCGTCAACCCGCGGATCACCATCACGTTGCCGGCGCCGCTGGCGGTACCGGCGGGGTTCCACTGGAAGCACACCTGCACCTCGGACGTGTTGCCGTTGCTGTCCTGGTAGGCGTAGCGGTCTTCATGACCTTCGCCACGGCCCGGGGGCAGACGCACCCCATGGCGAACCATCAGATCGCGCAGCGACTGGCGCGAGAGCCTCGCATCGCCATAGCCGGTCTGACCGGGCCGATAGCCCTGGCCTTCGCAAATCTTGTAGCCGGTGCCCATGAAGTTCTCGGGAATGCCCGCCACAGGCTGTCCACCGCGGCGCTCGCAGGCATTTCTGAAGCCAATGTTGGTATGGGCCCCGTTGACCATGTAGGTCGGCGCCTGCTGGCAGTCACCCAGCACCGTCCCCGTGCGCTGGTAGTACTGGTCGTACGCCATCTTCCACTGGTCGAGGAACTTGTTGGCGATCTTGGTGTATTCGGCGTTGCGCTGCACATCCTTGCCGATCGAGACGGCACCGATGATCAGGCCGATCACCGCCAGCACCAGCGCCAGTTCGACCAGCATGAAGCCGCGGTGCGCCCGGGCACGACGGGAGGTATTGAAGCGTGTCATGATGTCAGGACCTCAGATAACGCTGCTTCACTGGTTCATCTTGTAGACGGCCACCACGGTCTTGACCTGGTCTTCGTCACGCTTGAAACCATTCGCGACCGTCCCCCACGCGGATGAGGCTTCGGAGTATTCGAAGGTGTTGTTGGTGTTCCACTGCACCCCCGGCTCATTCCACGTGCCGTTGTCGACACCCTGCTGGCGGAAACGCCCTTCACGCGCATCGGGCTTGCCATCCACCATCTGGTCGAGGTAGCGGGCCAGATCGGGCGTCAGGCCCGAGATGATCATCACGTTGCCCGAGCCTTCGCCATTGTTCGCGACACCTGGGTTGTTCCACTGGAAGCACACCTGCACCTCCTGCGGGTTGCCATTGCTGTCCAGGTAGACGTAGCGGTCCTCGTAGCCCTCGGCACGGCCTGGCGGCATGCGCACGCCGGCGCGTGTCATCTGGTCACGCAGATCGACCACGGCGGTACCCCGGGGCGACATGAACGCACCTTCGGCCTTGTCGCACACACGGGGCGGTGGCCTGACGGCAGTCATGTCGCCACCCGACAGCGGCGTCGTCACCGCCAGGCTGCCGTAATTAGCGCCATTGACCATCAGGCGTGGCGCCGTCTGGCTGTCTCCCACCACCACGCCGGTGCGCTGGTAGTGCTGGTTGTAGGCCTGTTCCCACTGATCAATGAACTTGTTCTTGATCTTGGTGTATTCGGCGTTGCGCTGCACATCCTTGCCGATGGCCATGGCACCGATGATCAGGCCGATCACCGCCAACACCACCGACAACTCGACGAGCGTGAAGCCCGACTGCCGAGACCGGCGCGGCATACCTTGAGGACGACGTGACTGTAGAAACATGTACTTCTCCATTACTGAAAGTAACGTTCCGAAGCATAAGAAGCACACATTCGTCGAATCTGTCACTATCTGTCACATATAGGCACTTTCAGCAAAATTTATTCGTGATATATGTCACGCTGGCATGGGCTGGATGCGTCGGCGCTTGACAAACTCAGGGAAAACCCTTGATTTCTAATCAATCACCAGTTGCGCGGTGCTTCCCTGGTTGAAGCGATAACCCCGCCCGCGGACCATGGCAATGGCCTCGGGCGGCAGGCCGGCGGCCTCCAGCTTGCGCCGCAAGCGGCGGATCAGCGAAAACAGGGCATTCTGGTAGTCGGTGTCGTCGTTCTCTTCGGGCCACAGCAGCTCCCGCAAGGCATCGCTCGCGACGATCACACCGGGGGACTGCGCCAGCATCTGCAAGGCCATGGCCTCACGTGCGGTGAGCGGGGTGCATTGCCCGTCGGCGTTCTCAAGGCATCGCCTGGCCAGCACCAGCCGCAGACCGTTGCGGCGGCGCTCCGATTCGATGGCCGGCATCGACCGCGCCAGAACCGCCTTGAGCGCCAGATCCACCTCTTCCGGGGCCACCGGTTTGACCAGGTACACGTCGGCTCCCGCCCGCCAGCCCGCCAGCCGGTCGCTGGCGGAAAATCGTCCCGACAGCACCACGACCCCGACCGCCGGGTAGGTTGACCGGACCCACTGTGTCAACTCGACACCGGACTCACCGGGCAGCCCCACATCCAGCAGGAGCATGTCCGGCACCCGCTCGACGAACTGCCGCCGCAATGCCAGGCCGTCGCGCGCGGCCCGCACCGTCCATTCACCCGACTCCGCCAGGTATTCCGTCAAGGACTCGCGCAGCGCGTCGGAATCCTCACATACAAGCACGTCCCACATAGACACTCCCCCAGACCCCTCAGACGTTCTCTGCATGCCCACCCCCCTCGGGCGCACGCAGCGGCATCACGAGCGCAAAGCGGATGTTCTGGCCCTCGGCCGCATACCTGATGTCACCGCCCAATATATGGGCCATACCCCGAACCCAATACAGCCCCAGGCCCGTGCCCACCGACCCGCGCGCACCCGCGGCCCG
>NZ_JAQVEJ010000170.1 GCF_028698005.1 Hydrogenophaga sp. | reverse complement strand
CGCATCCGTCGCCACCAGGGGCACGACACGACGGGCCAGCAGCTCCTCGCGGCGGGCCTGCGCGGCCCGGAGGTGGCGCTCCTTCACATGGCCGAAGCCACGGATCTGCTCGGGCAGGCGGGCGATCTCCAGCGCCAGCGCGTGGCTGTCGGCGTCCAGCCCGCGCAGCAGGGCCTCGATGTCCTGCCGGTACTGCGCGATCAGGGCGCGCTCGGTGCGGCGCTCTTCGGTACGGCCGAAAATGTCGAAGGCGGTGCCACGCAGACCCTTCATCTTCGCCAGCACGGCCATGGCCTTGAGCATGCCGGGGCCGAAGCGCCGCTTGACGAGCTCGCCCCGTTCATTGCGCTTGGCCAGCAGCGGCGGCGCCAGGTTCAGGTGCAACTGGTAGTCGCCCTCGAACTGGGCGGCGATCTGCTCGTGGAAGGCCTTGTCGGTCAGCAGGCGGGCCACCTCGTACTCGTCCTTGTAGGCCATGAGCTTGAACAGGTAGCGCGCCACGGCCTCGGTCAGCGACGTCTTGCCCAGCGGCGCCTCCGCCTGCTCGACGCGGCGCACGAAGGCCTCGTACTGGCCGGCATAGGCGGCGTTCTGGTATTGCGTGAGGAAGGCCACGCGCCGGCTCACGAGGCCATCGATGCTGTCGCGCGGCTTGAACTGGATCACCTGCCCGGTGCCGGCCGCGCGCGCCAGCAGCAGCGCCATGGCCTTGGGATCGTGCGCGGCGCGGCAGCCCCACTCGAAGGCCTGCCGGTTCTTGTCCACCTGTACGTTGTTGAGCTCGATGGCGCGCATCAGCGCCGACCGGCCCAGCGGCACCCAGCCACGCTGCCAGGCGTAGCCGAGCATCATGGGGTTGGCGTAGATGGAGTCGCCCATCAGGCGCGTGGCGGCCGCCTCGGCGTCGAAGCGCCCCACGTCCTGTTCGCCCAGCACCTGCACCAGCGCGTCCACGCAGGACTGCGCCGGGTTCTGCCACTGCGGGTTCCTGACGAAGGCCGCCGTCGGCGTGGCATTGGTGTTGAGTGCCACGTGGCTGCGGCCGGTGCGCAGACGTTGCAGCGTCTCCTGGCCCGCCGCGACGATCGGGTCGCAGCCGATGACCAGGTCGGCCGAGGCAGTGCCCACCCGCGTGGTGCGGATGAGGTCCTGGCTGGCGCCGATGAGCACGTGGCTCCAGGTGGCGCCGCCCTTCTGCGCCAGGCCGGCCGCGTCCTGCGTGACGATGCCCCTGCCCTCGATGTGTGCGGCCATGCCCAGCAACTGGCCGATGGTGATGACACCGGTGCCGCCGACGCCGGCCACGACGATGCCCCAGGCCTGTTCGCCCAGTGCGGGCAGGGTCGGCTCGGGCGGTGTCTCGCCGGTCCATTCCAGGCCCGACCCCCCCTTGTCCTTCTTGCGCAACTGGCCGCCCTTGACGGTGACGAAGCTCGGGCAGAAGCCCTTGACGCAGGAGTAGTCCTTGTTGCAGGTGCTCTGGTTGATGCGGCGCTTGCGCCCGAATTCGGTTTCCAGCGGCTCGATGCTCAGGCAGTTGCTCTGCTCGCCGCAGTCGCCGCAGCCCTCGCAGACCAGCTCGTTGATGAGCACGCGCTCGTCGGGCTCGGCCAGGGTGCCGCGCTTGCGCCGGCGGCGCTTCTCGGTGGCGCAGGTCTGGTCGTAGATGATGACCGTGGTGCCCTTGATCTCGCGGAACTCGCGCTGCACCGCATCCAGCTCGTCGCGGTGGCGGATCGCGATGCCCTCGGGCAGGCCCTGCACGCCGTCGTACTTCTGTGGCTCGTCGGTCACGATGGTGATCTTCACCGCTCCCTCGGCGCGCATGCTCTGCGCGATCTGCACCACGCTGTGGCCTTCGGGACGCTCGCCCACCTGCTGGCCACCGGTCATGGCCACGGCGTCGTTGTAGAGGATCTTGTAGGTGATGTTGACGCCGGCGGCAATGCTCTGGCGGATCGCCAGGATGCCGCTGTGGAAATAGGTGCCGTCACCGACGTTGGCGAACATGTGCTGGTCGGTGCTGAAGGGCTGCTGGCCCACCCAGGGCACGCCTTCGCCGCCCATCTGCGTGAAGCCGACCGTGCTGCGGTCCATCCAGATGGTCATGAAGTGGCAGCCGATGCCGGCCATGGCGCGCGAGCCCTCGGGCACGCGGGTGCTGGTGTTGTGCGGGCAGCCGCTGCAGAACCAGGGCTGGCGGCTGGCCTCGGGAGACGCGTTCAGCACCAGCGTCCGGGTGGCCCGCTCCTGGGCGTCCAGGATGGCCAGTTGCGCGTCGATGCGCGCCTCGATGTCCGACGGGATGCCCAGCTTCCTGAGCCGCCGCGCGATGGCGCGGGCGATCAGCGCGGGCGACAGATCGGCATTGGCGCGCAGCAGGGTGTGGGCACTCGGATTCGGGCGGCTCCACTCGCCGCCGCTGTAGTCGCCCTCCGGCTCGTCGAACTTGCCCAGCACGTTCGGCCGCACGTCGGGACGCCAGTTGTACAGCTCCTCCTTGAGCTGGTATTCGATGACCTGGCGCTTTTCCTCCACCACCAGGATTTCGCGCAGGCCGGTGGCGAATTCGCGCGTGATGGACGCCTCCAGCGGCCAGACCACGCTCACCTTGTGCACGCGGATGCCCAGGCGCCGGCAGGTGTCGTCGTCCAGGCCCAGGTCCACCAGCGCCTGGCGCATGTCGTTGTAGGCCTTGCCGCTGGCAATGATGCCGAAACGGTCGTTCGGGCCGGCGATCACGTTGTGGTTGAGGCGGTTGGCGCGCACATAGGCCAGTGCCGCGTACCACTTGTAGTCGAACAGGCGCGCTTCCTGCTCGAGCGCGGCGTCGGGCCAGCGGATGTGCACACCGCCCGGCGGCATCTCGAATTCGGGGATGACGATCTCGACACGCCCGGGATCGATCATCGCCGTCGCGCTCGACTCGACGATCTCCTGGATCGTCTTCATGCCCGCCCACACGCCGCTGAAGCGGCTCATGGCAAAGGCATGGATGCCCAGGTCGAGGATGTCCTGCACCGAAGCCGGGAAGAACACCGGCAGGCCGCAGGCCTTGAAGATGTGGTCGCTCTGGTGCGCGGCCGTCGAGCTCTTGGCCACGTGGTCGTCGCCGGCCACCGCGATGACGCCACCCCAGGGCGTGGTGCCGGCCATGTTGGCGTGCTTGAAGACGTCCGAACAGCGGTCCACGCCCGGACCCTTGCCGTACCAGATGCCGAACACGCCATCGAAACGGTTGCTGCCGGGCGGTGCGAAGCCCAGTTGCTGCGTGCCCCAGACCGCGGTGGCCGCCAGCTCCTCGTTGACGCCGGGCTGGAACACGATGTTCTGCGACTGGAGGTACTTGCCGGCATTCCACAGCGCCTGGTCGTAGCCGCCCAGCGGCGAGCCGCGGTAGCCACTGATGAAGCCCGCGGTGTTCTTGCCGGCCATGGCGTCGCGCTGGCGCTGCAGCATGGGCAGTTTGACCAGTGCCTGCACGCCGCTCATGAAGGCGCGGCCATGCTCCAGGGCGTACTTGTCGTCAAGGGTGACGGTTTCCAGGGCCTTGCGGATGTGCTCGGGCAATGGCGCGTTCATGGTGCTTGTCTCCTGCGTGGGTGGGACCGCTTTGTGGGCGGATGACCGGACCGCTTGCGACCGGTGGGCCGCATGCCGCCTACTGCGCAGTGTAGGGCCAGGGCGCTGACAGGTGTTTGCTTTTCATGCCTTCACCAAGCCATTCAAAGAAAGAATCTTGCTGATTCACAGAATAAACTGGTAAAAACCCTCAAGCACACACACCATGAACACCCTCGACCGATTCGATCTCGCCATCCTCGAAGCCTTGCAGGCCGACGGGCGCCTGACCAATGCCGAACTGTCCAGCCGGGTCGGGCTGTCGGCGGCTCCCTGCTGGCGGCGGGTCCGCGCCCTGGAGGAAGCCGGCTTCATCACCGGCTACCGCGCGGTGCTCGACCGCAACAAGATTGGCCTGGGGGTGCTGGCCTTCGTGCGGCTCGACGCCGAGCGCAACACCGGGGATGCCCTGGCGGCCATGGAAGCGGCCATCCGCAGCATCCCCGAAATCACGGCCTGCCACTACATCAGCGGCTCGGGCACCTTCGAGTTGCAGGTGGTCAGCCCCGACCTGGCCGAGTTCAGCCGTTTTGCGCGCGAGGTGCTGATCAACCTGCCCAACGTGCAGGACCTGCACACCAGTTTCTCGCTGGGCGAGGTCAAGGCCGGTGGCGCATTGCCACTGGGCCACCTGCACCGGTCCGGCACCGCGTGACCGGCCGGCCGGCCATGCCGGCCCGGCGGTGCCTCAGTTCCTGACCTGCAGGCCCTCGGTGCTGGGCATCTGGTTCCTGGCCAGGCGGATGCGCAGCGACAGGTCGGTGCGCGAATCGGCGTGTTCCACCGCCTGCTCGGCCGTGATGTCGCCGCGCTGATACAGGTCGTACAGCGACTGGTCGAAGGTGCTCATGCCCTGTTCGCTGCTGCGTGCCATCGCGTCCTTGATATCGTCGATCTGGCCCTTCTGGATCAGGTCCGACACGAAGGGCGAGAGCAGCATCACCTCGACCGCCGGCACCAGCTTCTGGTGTACCCCCCGGACCAGCCGCTGCCCCACCACCCCCTTGAGGTTGAGCGACAGGTCCATCAGGATCTGCTTGCGCGCGGTATCGGGGAAGAAATTCAGAATCCGCTGGATGGCCTGGTTGGCGTTGTTGGAGTGCAGGGTCGAGACGCACAGGTGCCCGGTTTCGGCGTATGCCATGGCGTGCTGCATGGTCTGCCGGTCGCGGATCTCGCCAATCATGATCACATCGGGTGCCTCACGCATGGCATGGCGCAGTGCCTCGTCGAAGCTGGTGGTGTCCAGGCCCACCTCGCGCTGGTCAACGATGCATTTGGCGTGGTTGTGCTCGAATTCCATCGGGTCTTCCACGGTCAGGATGTGGCCCGTCGAATGGTGGTTGCGGTAGGCCACCATGGACGCCAGCGTGGTCGACTTGCCCGAGCCGGCAGCACCCACCACCAGCACCAGACCGCGCTTGAGCATCGCCAGTGTCTTGAGGATCGGGGGCAGGCGCAGGTCTTCCAGCGTCGGGATCTTCGCGTTGATGTGACGCACCACCGCCGCCACATCCCCGCGCTGGCGGTAAACGTTGACGCGAAAGCGCCCCAGCTGGGGCAGCGCGATGGCGAGGTCGCATTCCAGCGAGGCCTCGAACGAGCGGATCTGCGATTCACGCATCACCGAATAGGCCAGCGCCTGGGTGTCACCGGCCGTCAGGGCCGGCTCGTCCAGGTGGTGCACCACGCCCTGAACCTTCAAGGCGGGTGCCGTGCCCGAGGACAGAAACAGATCCGACGCCCCGCGCGACACCATCAGATGCAGGTAATGACCCAGGTCTTGCTCCGTGCGGCCCACCATGACTCGACACCCTTTTCATCCATTCCAAAGGCCACGCAGGGTAACACCCTGTCCGTCGTGGGCACCAACGACCGGCCTGCCCGGCCGGGCATGATCGGTGGCTCCGATTATGGCGTGCCAGCGGTACCGCGTCGCTGGCGGCGATGCCCGGCCGGGGACAGGCCGGCCGCCTGGTCGGCTAGAAACCGCTCTCGCGCACCAGCACCGCCAGCACGCCCCTGACCGCTCCCCAGGCCAGGCTGCGGGCACCGCCCTCGATGCGCACCTGCCCCCGCTGCTCGCGCGGGTGGCCGGGCGCTTCGTCCAGGCGCAGGCGGACGCGGTACAGGGCCTCGCCCGGCACCGCGCCCTCGCCGTCGGGCAAGGTCGTGAAATCACCGCCATGGCGGCTGTCCAGCATCGGGTGGGCCAGGCGCTGCGCGCGCGTGGAGTCCACCGACAGCACCTCGGCCCCCACCGTGCGCAGGCCGCCCTCGGGCAGGAAACGGGCCCGGGCGCCGGGCTCGATGCGCGCGACCATGCGCTGCTCGACATAGGCGTCCACCACCCAGCCCGACGGATCGGCCAGCACGCCCACGGGCTCCTTCACGCCCAGCCAGCCACCCGGGCGCAACAGGCGGTTCACGTCGACCCATTGCCCGTCGAAC
>NZ_JAQVEJ010000169.1 GCF_028698005.1 Hydrogenophaga sp. | reverse complement strand
GTGACCGGCTGGCTCGGCGGCTACAACTTCCAGTGGGCCTGGGCCAGCGCCCACGCCTGTGCGCAGGCACTGTGACAGGTGTTCCACGCACCATGACCCGACCCACCCGACACGGGGCCCCTACCCCCCGAGCGGGTTTGACGTTATAATCCTGCGCTTTGCTGGCAAACCCCCGTCGGCCCATACTAGTTTGAGACGGGGAAACCGCAGTTACGAAGGCACGGGCCCGATCTTCCCGCCCTTCCTCTGTCTGCACATCATGGAAACCATTAGCTGATGACCACCATTCGCGTTAAAGACAACGAGCCGTTCGACGTGGCCCTGCGCCGCTTCAAGCGCACCATTGAAAAGCTGGGCCTGCTGACCGACCTGCGTGCCCGCGAGTTCTACGAGAAGCCCACCGCCGAACGCAAGCGCAAGAAGGCCGCGGCCGTCAAGCGCCACTACAAGCGTGTGCGCTCGATGCAGCTGCCCAAGAAGCTGTACTGAGCCCCGCCCCCCGGCCGCCACGGCCGGCGCGACGCGAACAAAGCCCGCTTGAGGACGCTCTGGCGGGCTTTTTCGTTCCTGAGCGGCCGCCATCCGCCATTTCCCCCTGTTACCGGAGCCTGCCATGAGCCTGAAAACCCAGATCACCGACGACATGAAAGCCGCCATGCGCGCCAAGGACGCCGAGCGCCTGGCCACCATCCGCCTGCTGACGGCCGCCATCAAGCAAAAGGAAGTGGACGAGCGCATCGAGCTCGACGACGCCGCCGTGATCGCCGTCATCGACAAGATGGTCAAGCAGCGCAAGGACTCCATCACGGCGTTCGAGCAGGGCGGACGCCCGGATCTGGCCGCCAAGGAGGCGGCCGAGCTGCAGGTGCTGCAGGCCTACCTGCCGGCCCGTCTGTCGGCCGAGGAGATCGCCGCCGAGGTCAAGGCCCTGGTGGCCGAGCTGGGCGCCAGCGGGCCGGCCGACATGGGCAAGGTCATGGGTGCGGCCAAGGCCCGGCTGGCCGGCAAGGCCGACATGGGTCAGGTCTCCGGCGCCGTCAAGGCGGCGCTGGCGGGCTGAAACATCCCGCACCTGCCACGCCCCCTTGAGGGGGTGACGCCGCAGGCGGCGCCGGGGCCGGCGTGAGCAGGCCCTAGCTGCCGGCGACCTTCATGCGGTTGACCAGGATCGATCCCACCGTCTTGGCGCCGTAGTTGTAGGCGTCGGCGCCGACGGCCTCGATGCCCAGGAACATGTCCCTGAGGTTGCCGGCGATGGTGATCTCCTGCACCGGGTAGGCGATCCGGCCGTTCTCGACCCAGTAGCCGGAGGCGCCACGCGAGTAGTCGCCGGTGACGTAATTGACGCCCTGGCCCATCAGTTCGGTCACGAACAGGCCGCGGCCGAGCTTGCGCAGCATGGCGTCGAGGTCGTCGCCGGGCTGCGTGAGGCGGCTGGTCAGCGCCAGGTTGTGCGAGCCGCCGGCGTTGCCGGTGGTGCGCAGGCCCAGCTTGCGCGCCGAGTAGGTCGAGAGGAAGTAGCCCTTGACGCGGCCCGCCGACAGCACCTGGCGCCGCGCGGTGCGCACGCCCTCGTCGTCGAAGGGGGCACTGCCCTTGCCGCCAATGATGTGCGGATCCTCGACGATGTCCAGATGCCGGGCCATGACGCGTTTGCCCAGGCTGTCGGCCAGGAAGGTGGTCTTGCGGTAGAGCGCGCCGCCACTGGTGGCCTGCACATAGGCGCCCAGCAGGCCGGCCGCCAGCGGCGATTCGAACAGCACCGGGCACTCGGTCGTCGCCAGCTTGCGGCCGTTCAGGCGCGCCAGCGTCCGCTCGGCCGCGTAGCGGCCGACCGCCTCGGGCGTGGCCAGATCCTGCGGGTTGCGCTGCGAGCTGTACCAGTAGTCGCGCTGCATGCCCGCGCCCTTGCCCGCGATGGGCGCCACCGACAGGCTGTGGCGCGAACTGGCGTAGCCGCCACTGAAGATGCCGGGCCGGCCCCGCTCGCCGCCCCGCAGGTGGGCGGTGAAGAAATGCGACTGCTGGGCCGACACGCCGGCACCCTCGCTGTTGGTGATCTGGCGGCTGGTGGCAAAGGCCGCGTCCTCGCAAGCCCGCGCGATCGCCACCGCCTCGTCCGAGGTGATGGCCCAGGGGTGGAACAGGTCCAGTTCCGGATAGGTATCGGCCACATCCTCGGGGTCGGGCAGGCCGGCGACCGGGTCCTCGGCCGTGAAACGGGCGATGTCGTAGGCGGCCTGCACGGTCTGGCGGATGGCCGCCGGCGAGAAGTCGGACGTCGAGGCGTTGCCCCGGCGCTGTCCCAGGTACACCGTCACGCCCAGCGACTTGTCGCGGTTGCGCTCGACGTTTTCGAGCTCGCCCTTGCGCACGCTCACGCTCAGGCCGGCGCCCTCGGACACCTCGGCCGCCGCGTCGGCGGCGCCCAGTTGCTTCGCATGCGAGAGCGCCAGATCGACCAGTTCCTCGAACTGGGCACGGCTGTACTGGAAGCCGGACAGGGGCTGGCGGGGGTCGGCTGGGGCCTTGGCCCCGGTGGAAACGGCGTTTTTCATGTCGACGGCTATGATACTTGCCGCCCTCCCTTCTGTTTTTTCCATGTCCCGCAAAACCACCAAAGGCTATTTCGTTCGCGGCCATTTCGTTGCCGTCGGCAGCGAACTGGACCAGGAGCTCAAACGCGAGCTCAAGGGCTCGGTCGACATGAGCAAGACCGACCTCAAGAAGCACATGGACCACCTGCAGTCCCTGGGCGAGGCGCTGCTGACCTTGCGCAGCGACCTCATGGCCCGGCTGCGCGAACAGCACGAGCTGTCGGAGAAGCTCATCGATGCCCTGGCCGAGGCACGCCGCATCACCAACTTCGAGGGCAGGCGCCGGCAGATGCAGTACATCGGCAAGCTCATGCGCGCCCTGGACGAAGACACCATCGCGGCCATCGAGGCCGCGCTGGAGGAGCAGCGCAAGCCCTCGGCGCAGGAAACCCTGCGCCTGCACCAGGCCGAGCAATGGCGCGACCGGCTGATCGCCGACGACGGCGCCCTCACGGACTGGCTCGCCCAGGCGCCCGGCACCGACGTGCAGCACCTGCGCGCCCTGATCCGCCAGGCGCGCAAGGACGCCCAGGCGACGGCCGCCCAGGAACGCCCGGGCGAGGCGGTGCGCCACGGCAAGGCCTACCGCGAGATCTTCCAGCTCGTGCGTGCCGCCCTGGCCAGCGAGGACCCGGACGACGACACCCCAGCATGAACCACGACACCCCCACCACCCCTGCCGTGCCGGTGCGCATCGGCATCGTCTCGATCAGCGACCGCGCCAGCAGTGGCGTCTATGAAGACAAGGGCCTGCCGGCCCTGCAGGACTGGCTCACGCGCGCGCTGAAGAATCCCGTCACCTTCGAGCCGCGCCTGATTCCGGACGAGCAGGAACGCATCAGCGCCACCCTCATCGAGCTGGTCGACGAAGCACGCTGTCCGCTCGTGCTGACGACCGGCGGCACCGGCCCGGCGCTGCGCGACGTGACGCCCGAAGCCACGCTGGCGGTGGCGCACAAGGAGATGCCCGGCTTCGGCGAGCAGATGCGCCAGATCAGCCTGGCCTTCGTGCCGACGGCCATCCTCTCGCGCCAGGTGGCGGTGATCCGCGGCGCCAGTCTCATCATCAACCTGCCGGGCCAGCCCAAGGCCATCGCCGAGACGCTGGAGGGCCTGAAGAACCCCGACGGCAGCCAGAAGGTCCATGGCATCTTTGCTGCCGTGCCCTACTGCATCGACCTGATCGGCGGGCCGTACCTGGAAACGAACGACGAGATCTGCAAGGCCTTCCGGCCGAAAAGGAAATAGACCATGAACATCACCAAGGACACCGTCGTCACCCTCAGCTTCCGCGCCAGCGACGCGCAGGGCAAGCTGCTGGAAGACGGCAAGACACCACGCAGCTACCTGCACGGCGGCTATGGCAACACGCTGCCGGGCATCGAGAAGGCGCTGGAAGGCCAGAGCGCCGGCTACGAGACGAGCGTGACGCTGGCGCCCGAGGATGCCTTCGGCGAACGCGACGAGTCGCTGGTGACCACCATCCCCAAAACCCAGTTCCCGCCCGGCGTGAAGGTGGGCGGCCAGTTGCGCGGTACCGACGACCAGGGCCGCGAGGCGGTGTTCAACGTCGTCAAGATCAAGGGACCGGTGGTGCACCTGGACGGCAACCACCCGCTGGCCGGGCAGTCGCTGACGTTCCAGCTCAAGGTCCTGGACGTGCGCGCCGCCTCGCCCGAGGAAGTTGCCCACGGCCACGCGCATGGCGCGCACGGCCATCACCACTGAGCCACAGGCAGGCCGCCTGCCTCGCGGCGGCGGCCACGCTCACTTGCCGACGAGCTGGTTGAGCTTGTCGGCCTCGAAGCGCTCTTCCTTGGCGGCCTCGGGTGGCACGCAATCCGCGCCGCCATGCACCTCGCAGGCCAGCTTTTCGATGGCCTGCCACAGCAGCGCGATCTGGTGCTCCTGGCTGCCGGTCTTGTCGATCAGGCCGCGCATGGCCTGCGACAGCGGATCGTCCTCCTGCGTGACGCCGTAGGCCGAGAACTTGGGCCTGGCTTCCTTCTGCTCCTCGGTCACGTCGGCGCTGGCACCCTGCTTGCTCGGGATGATGCGCGCCGGGATCCCCACCGCGGTGGCGCCGGCCGGCACTGGCTTGATGACCACGGCATTGGAGCCGATCTTGGCGCCGTCACCGACCTCGAAGCCGCCCAGCACCTTGGCGCCGGCGCTGACCACCACGTCGCGCCCCAGCGTGGGATGGCGCTTGGTGCCCTTGTAGAGCGACGTGCCACCCAGCGTCACGCCCTGGTAGATGGTGCAACCGTCGCCGATCTCGGCCGTCTCGCCCACCACGGTGCCCATGGCGTGATCGAAGAACACGCGCTCGCCGATCCGGGCGCCCGGATGGATCTCGATGCCCGTCAGCCAGCGCGACAGATGCGAGATGAAGCGTCCCAGCCACTTGAGCCCATGGGTCCAGCACCAATGCGCCGGGCGATGCAGCCACACGGCGTGCAGGCCCGGGTAGCAGGTGACGACTTCCCAGGTGCTGCGCGCGGCAGGGTCGCGCTCGAGGATGCACTGGATGTCGGAGCGGATGCGGTCGAACATGGAACGGGGCAATGCGTGTTGTCGGGAGGGAGCGGTCAGTCTATCGCTTCGCTTTTGCCGCCGTCTGCAGCATGGCCTTGGCGACACCGCGCAGAATGTGGATTTCCTCCGGCGTGGGCTGCGCCCGGTTGAACAACTGGTTCAGCCGCGGCATGAGTTTCTTGGGCGCGGCCGGATCGAGAAAATCCACCGCCACCAGGGCCTGCTCCAGATGGCCCAGCATGCCGGCCACGGCCGCCGCGTCGGCCACCGGCCTCTGCTGGGCGGTCACGGATGCAGGCAGCGCGAAACCGCCCAGCGCCTGGCGCCATTCGTAGGCGATCAGTTGCACCGCCGCCGCCAGGTTGAGCGAGCCGAAGCCGGGATGGGTCGGGATCGACAGGCACACGTGGCAGCGGTAGACATCCTCGTTGCGCATGCCGAAGCGCTCGGAGCCGAACAGGAAGGCCACGCCGGCCGGTGGCGGCGCCTCTGCCGCGCCCGCCAGCAACTGCCCGAAGTGCTCGCGCGGCGCCCGCGTGGGCGGGCCGAAATCGCGCGGCGTCATGGCCGTGGCACACAGGTGGCTCACGCCATCCAGCGCCTCGTCCAGCGTCTCGACGATGCGCGCCCTGGCGAGCACGTCGTTGGCGCCGCTGGCGCGCTGGATGGTCTCCTCCCGGCGCAACACGTTGGGCCAGCGGGGCGCCACCAGCACCAGCTCATCGAAGCCCATGACCTTCATGGCGCGGGCGGCGCCACCGACGTTGCCCGCATGGCTGGTCTGGATGAGGATGAAACGGGTCAGCATGGTGTGACGGAGTGGACGGCGGGGTAGTGAAAAAAGCCCCCACGACTTTGGGCGGGACCGGTAAAATCCCCCCTATTGTCGCCGCCCCGCATCGCCGGGGTGTTGCCGCTGTGCTCTTCTCCCCCTTGCCGGCCCACGAGGCCGGTTGCAGGAA
>NZ_JAQVEJ010000168.1 GCF_028698005.1 Hydrogenophaga sp. | reverse complement strand
GGCGCGTGATGTGGATGTGCGCCGCGCCCACCTGCCGGCGTGCCGCCAGGTTCGACAGCGCCAGCGGCACCTGCGGGTCGTGCGCCATCAGATGCAGCACCCGCTCGTCGAAGCGTCGCAGCGCCTCGCCCATCAGCCGCCCCAGGTGGCCGAGGCGCCAGCGGTCGTCGAGGGAAGCATCCAGGGATGTCATTTGGGCAAGGATTTTGGGAGCAGGCGCACCACGGATCCGGCTTTGCCGGTCCGTCGGTGCGGTCTCCCCTCCGCGCGCCGAAGGCGCCAGAGAGGGGAGAAGCCGCGCCAGCGGCGCAGGGGGATGTTCCTATATAGTAAGGCAAACTGAACAAAAATAGGGTTGATGGCGAGGTATTTGCCGATAAACTCCTGTTCAAGCATCCAGCCTGTATGCACAAACACATGGCTATGCGAGCACCCACTTTCACGCACAGGAGCATTCCATGGACACCGCCGTCAAAGCCAGCAACCCTGCCCTCAACAGCGAAAAGGCCAAGGCCCTGCAGGCCGCGCTGGCCCAGATCGAAAAGCAGTTCGGCAAGGGCACCATCATGCGGCTGGGCGAGGGCGAGGCCGTCGAGGACATCCAGGTCGTCTCCACCGGTTCGCTCGGCCTGGACGTCGCCCTGGGCGTCGGCGGCCTGCCGCGCGGCCGCGTGATCGAGATCTACGGCCCCGAGTCCTCGGGCAAGACCACGCTGACGCTGCAGGTCATCGCCGAGATGCAGAAGCTCGGCGGCCAGTGCGCCTTCGTCGATGCCGAGCACGCCCTGGACGTGCAGTACGCGCAAAAGCTCGGCGTCCAGCTCACCGACCTGCTTATCAGCCAGCCCGACACCGGCGAACAGGCGCTGGAGATCGTTGACAGCCTCGTGCGCTCCGGTGCGGTCGATCTGGTCGTGGTGGACTCGGTGGCCGCGCTCACCCCCCGCGCCGAAATCGAGGGCGAGATGGGTGACCAGTTGCCCGGCCTGCAGGCGCGCCTGATGAGCCAGGCGCTGCGCAAGCTCACCGCCACCATCAAGAAGACCAACTGCACCGTCATCTTCATCAACCAGATCCGCATGAAGATCGGTGTCATGTTCGGCAGCCCCGAAACCACCACCGGCGGCAACGCGCTCAAGTTCTACGCCTCGGTGCGCCTCGATATCCGCCGCACCGGCAGCATCAAGAAGGGCGACGAGGTCATCGGCAACGAGACCAAGGTCAAGGTCGTCAAGAACAAGGTCAGCCCGCCGTTCAAGACCGCCGAGTTCGACATCCTGTTCGGCGAGGGCATCAGTCGCGAAGGCGAGATCCTCGACATGGGGGTGACCGCGCGCATCATTGACAAGTCGGGCGCCTGGTACGCCTACAACGGCGAGAAGATCGGCCAGGGCCGCGACAACGCGCGCGAGTTCCTGCGCGAGAACCCCGGCCTGCGCCTGGAAATCGAGAACAAGGTGCGCGAGTCCCTGGGTGTGCCGCTGCTGCCCGCGGACGGCGCCGATGCCGGCGAGGCCGCGCCAGCCAAGGGCCGCAAGGGCAAGACCTCGGCCGCTGAGGACGCGGGCGGCGTCGAGTAAGCCGGCGACCGTGCCCAATGGGCTTCACCAAGCTCTCGCTGAAGGGCCGCGCACTCAAACTGCTCGCGGCCCGCGAGCATTCCCGCGCCGAACTTGAACGAAAGCTCGCGCCGCACGAGGAAACCCCTGGCGAGCTGGCGCGGGTGCTTGACGAGCTGCAGACCCGCGGTTTCATCAGCGAGGCCCGCGTGGTCGAATCGGTGCTGCACCGGCGTGCAGCCCGTCTGGGTGCGGCGCGCGTGCGGCAGGAACTGCAGGCCAAAGGGATCAGTGCCGAGGCCGTGGCGCAGGCTGTGCAGGCCCTGCGTGTCACCGAGGTCGAGCGTGCCCGCGAGGTCTGGCGGCGCAGGTTCGGCGCACCGGCGCCCGATCCGGCGGGCCGGGTCAAGCAAATGCGCTTTCTCGCCGCGCGCGGTTTCAGCGGCGAGGTGATCCGCCGCGTGGTCGGCGGCGACGACGACTAGGGTCGGATCAGAGCCCCAGCATCAGCCGCAGGTTCTGCACCGCCGCGCCGCTGGCGCCCTTGCCCAGGTTGTCCAGGCGTGCCACCAGCACGGCATGGCGGTGCTGTTCGTTGGCGAACACGCGCAGCTCCAGCTTGTTGGTGTCGGCCAGGGTGTCGGCCGCCAGCTTGTGGTCTTCGGTGGGCGGCAACACGCTGACCCATTGGTCGGGCGTGTTGGTGCGGGCGTAGTGGCTGGCCAGCGCATCGTGCAGGTCGGCGGCCCGGGGCTGGCCCGGCAGCAGGTCCAGATGCAGCGGCAACTGCACCAGCATGCCCTGGCGGAAATTGCCCACCGCCGGCGTGAAGATCGGGCGGCGCGTCATGCCGGCGTAGCGCATGATTTCCGGCAGGTGCTTGTGGCTCAGGCCCAGCGCATAGGCCTCGAACGGCGGCGCTGCGCCCTGTTCGTAGGCTTCGATCATGGTGCGCCCGCCGCCCGAGTAGCCACTCACCGATGGCAGCGCCACCGGAAAGTCGGCTGGCAGCAGGCCGGCGTCCACCAGCGGACGCAGCAAGGCAATGGCGCCGGTGGCGTAGCAACCCGGATTGGCCACGCGCTCGGCGCCCTGGACGGCCGCCATCTGGCCCGCGCACAGCTCGGGGAAACCATAGACCCAGCCTTCGGCACAGCGGTGCGCCGTGCTGGCATCGATGATGCGTGGGCGGTGGCCCGTCAGTCCATCGGCCATGGCCACCGACTCGACGGCGGCATCGTCGTGCAGACACAACAGCACCACATCGGCTTCGCTCATCAGCGCGCGCTTGGCCTCGGGGTCCTTGCGGCGCGCAGGGTCGATGCTCAGTATTTCAATAGCAGGCATGCGTTGCAGACGCTCGCGGATCTGCAGGCCGGTGGTGCCTGCCTCACCGTCGATGAAAACCTTCGCCATGGGAGAAAATCCTTTTGCTGACGCACCTTGTCGGTGCAGTTCGGTCCCGCGCGATCGGGCGCACACGGGCCGCCCGCGGGGTTGGTGCATCGCACCATGATACATTTGGCGGCTGCTGTGTCCAGTGCCTGCATGCCGGCTGCCCGCTGTACAGCCGGGAACACAAACCCCCAGTCCGAGAGAGACCTCATGAAGATACACGAGTACCAAGGCAAGGAAATCTTGCGTCAGTTTGGTGTGCCGGTGCCGCGCGGCATTCCCGCGTTCACCGTGCAGGAAGCCGTTGAGGCGGCGCAGAAACTCGGTGGCCCCGTGTGGGTGGTCAAGGCCCAGATCCACGCCGGTGGCCGTGGCAAGGGCGGTGGCGTGAAGGTGGCCAAGTCGGTTGACGAGGTCAAGGCCCGCGCCACCGACATCCTGGGCATGCAGCTGGTCACGCACCAGACCGGTCCGGAAGGTCAGAAGGTGCGCCGCCTGTACATCGAGGACGGTGCCGACATCCAGAAGGAATACTACCTGTCCGTCGTGACCGACCGCGGCACGCAGAAGGTCGCCTTCATTGCCTCCAGCGAAGGCGGCATGGACATCGAGGAAGTCGCCCACAGCACGCCCGAGAAGATCGTCAAGGTCTTCGTCGATCCGCTGGTCGGTTTCACGCAGGCCCAGGGTGAAGAGCTCGCCAAGGGTGTGGGCATGCCGGCCGACTCCGTGGCCCAGTTCGTCGACGTCTGCAGCAAGCTGTACCGCTGCTACATGGAGACCGACGCCTCGCTGGTCGAGATCAACCCCCTGAACCGTGACTCCAAGGGCAACATCATCGCCCTGGACGCCAAGTTCAACTTCGACGCCAACGCGCTGTTCCGCCACCCCGAGATCGTGGCCCTGCGCGACCTGGACGAGGAAGACCCGGCCGAAATCGAAGCCTCCAAGTTCGACCTGGCCTACATCTCCCTGGACGGCAACATCGGCTGCCTGGTCAACGGCGCCGGCCTGGCCATGGCCACCATGGACACCATCAAGCTGTTCGGCGCCGAGCCGGCCAACTTCCTGGACGTGGGCGGCGGTGCCACCCCCGAGAAGGTCACCGAGGCCTTCAAGATCATGCTCAAGAACCCGAAGGTCAAGGCCATCCTGGTCAACATCTTCGGCGGCATCATGCGCTGCGACACCATCGCCACCGGCGTCATCACCGCCTGCAAGGCCGTGAACCTGAACGTGCCGCTGGTCGTGCGCATGAAGGGCACGAACGAAGAGCTGGGCAAGAAGATGCTGGCCGAATCGGGTCTGCCCATCATCAGCGCCGACACCATGGCCGAAGCCGCCCAGAAGGTGGCCGCTGCCGTCAAAGCCTGAGCCGGAGAACGAACATGTCCATCTACATCAACAAAGACACCAAGGTCATCACCCAGGGCATCACTGGCAAGACCGGCCAGTTCCACACCGAGAAGTGCCAGGAATACGCCAACGGCAAGAACTGCTTCGTCGCCGGCGTGAACCCCAAGAAGGCGGGCGAGCGGATCTTCGACATCCCCATCTTCGGCTCCGTCAAGGAAGCCGCCCAGCAAACCGGCGCCACCGTCTCGGTGATCTACGTGCCGCCGGCCGGTGCCGCTGCCGCCATCTGGGAAGCCGTCGAAGCCGACCTGGACCTGGCCATCTGCATCACCGAGGGCATCCCCATCCGTGACATGCTCGAAGTGCGCAACAAGATGAAGGCCAAGGAAGCCGCCGGCGGCAAGAAGACCCTGCTGCTCGGCCCCAACTGCCCCGGCCTGATCACGCCCGACGAGATCAAGATCGGCATCATGCCCGGCCACATCCACAAGAAGGGCCGCGTGGGCGTCGTCTCGCGCTCGGGCACGCTGACCTACGAAGCCGTGGCACAGCTCACCGAGCTGGGCATCGGCCAGTCGTCGGCCGTCGGTATCGGTGGTGACCCCATCAACGGCCTCAAGCACATCGACGTGATGAAGGCCTTCAACGACGACCCCGACACCGATGCCGTCATCATGATCGGCGAAATCGGCGGTCCCGACGAGGCGGAAGCCGCCCTGTGGTGCAAGGCCAACATGAAGAAGCCCGTGGTCGGCTTCATCGCTGGCGTCACGGCGCCTCCCGGCAAGCGCATGGGCCATGCCGGTGCACTGATCTCCGGCGGTGCCGACACGGCCGATGCCAAGCTGGCCATCATGGAAGAGTGCGGTTTCAAGGTCACGCGCAACCCCTCCGAGATGGGCAAGCTGCTCAAGTCGCTGCTCTGATCTCGTGGCGTCCACCGACGCCGCCGGCCTCCGGCAGATCGCAAAAAGGCAACGCCCGCCCGGCGTTGCCTTTTTTTTGTGTCGCCCACCATCCACGGAATTCGTCGAAAGTGTGACATTTGCCCGCTTTTGATAACAACGGAGCGCCGATAGACGGGATATAACCGACCAGCACATGAAATTCGAGTACTTCAGCCTGACCGATCCGGGGCTCATCCGCGGAAACAACGAGGATGCGGTCGTTGTCGATGACCAGCACCACATTGCGGTGCTGGCCGACGGCATGGGCGGGTACAACGCCGGCGAAGTCGCCAGCGCCATGGCCATCAACCACATCCGCGCCGAGCTTGCCGACTGGCTGGTCGGGGCCGGGCAGCATGCCAGTGCGCGCGAGGTCAAGCACGAGATGGAAATCTGCGCCGACAACGCCAACCGGCACATCTTCGAGGCGGCCCGCCGCAACGCGGACTACGCCGGCATGGGCACGACCCTGGTGCTGGGCCTGTTCCAGCCCGGGCACGCCTTCATCGGCCACGTCGGCGATTCGCGCTGCTACCGGCTGCGCGGGCGCGAGCTGCAACTGCTCACGCGCGACCATTCGCTGCTGCAGGAGCAGATCGATGCCGGCCTCATCACCCCCGAGCTGGCGCAATACGCCGTGCACCGCAACCTGGTGACGCGGGCGCTGGGGGTGGAGGACACGGTGCTGCTGGAGGTCAACGAATTCCGGCTTGAAGTGGGCGACCTGTACCTGCTGTGCTCCGACGGCCTGAACGACATGCTCAGGGACGAGCAGATCGCGGCCGTGCTCGCGCGCCCCAGCGCGCTGGCCGACAAGGGCCGGGCGCTGGTCGAGTCCGCCAACGAGCAGGGTGGACGCGATAACATTTCGATAATATTGGTACAAGTTCA